>NZ_CP138214.1:4032031-4342187 GCF_034043515.1 Pseudomonas sp. MUP55
GCGCGGTGGCGAAATGCACTGAAAGGCCGCCCATGAATAACGCTGGGCACCACGCCTACGACTGAGTACCAGCGCTGGTCATCGTTATCACGAAACCGCAGACGCTTGCCGATCACATCCCGTTGCCCGGGCCAGAACTGCTCGGCAAAGGACTGACTGACGACAACGACCGGTTCTGAGCCCTGGGTATCACCATGGGAGAACTCCCTGCCCGACGTCGGCGTGATTCCCATCGCGGACAGGCTGCCGGGCATGACCTGTACATCGTTGACTATCGGGTAAGACCAGCGCTCATTGGTGTTGTTGGTCGACGAGTCGACATCCACCTGGCGCGGCAGGGTGAATTGCCCGACGGCACTGGTGGTCAATGCGGCACGTTCGACCCCTGGGATCGTGGCGACGCCGTCATGCAAGCGCTGATAAAACAGGATACGGCTGGCATCGTCGGGGTAACTGTTGGGGTTGAGGTGGATCTGTGCGGTCAGGTAGCCATCAGTATCGACACCGTAGTCCGCGCGTGTCGCCTGGTAGACCAGGACTGCGAATAGCGCGCTGATACACAGGATCGAGCAGGAAAGCCCGACTTCGAAGATCACCAGAATCCGTGACATCCGGCCCGCACCACGACTTTGCGCGCCACGGGTACCGTCGCGCAGCACGTCATTGAAGTTGCCATGCACGATTTTCCAGGCCGGTAAGGCGCTGGTGAGCAACGCCGTGATGGCTACCAGCGCCAGTGCATTGAAGATCAGCACATTGTCGAGGGACAGTTGCCACCAGAAAGGGATCTTGATGGGTACGAAACCAGGCAGTATCTGGTTGGTGACTTCCAGCCCCCATGCAGCCAGCAAGACCGCCACGACACCGGACAGACAACAGATGAATAAGCTTTCGAGCATCATTTGAAGCACCAGACGGCCCGCGGGAGAGCCCAGCGCCACGCGAATCGCGATTTCCTTGGAACGCTCGGTGGTCCGTGCCAGCAGCAGATTCCCGACATTGCAGCACGCCAACAGCAGCACAAAACTGACCGCGAACAACATGACGATAAAGATCGGCCGGGTCTCCTCGCCCATGAAATTTTCCTGGAAGGTCAATGCTTGCGCAGAGAGCCCCTTGTTACTTTCCGGGTGCTCAAGCGCGACGGCCTGCATCACCCTGTTGAGGTCGCGATTGGCATCCTCAACGCTCGTGCCGGGCTTCAAACGCGCGTACACCGACACTTCCGGAGCGCCCTTGCGCGCCAGGTACCGCGAAGGTTCAAGCTGCGACGGCAGCCATAAGTCATGGAAGAAAGGAAAGGCGAAATTTTGCGGCATGATGCCGACAATGCGCGTAGGGACGCCGTTGATCCTGATATCGCGACCGATGACCTGCGTGTCCTGAGCAAAGTAGTTTTGCCACATGGCATAGCTGATCACCGCGACGGGCTCGGCACCTGCCTGTACATCTTCCTGATTCAGGACTCTTCCTTGAAATGGCTGAACGCCTGCATATGAAAACATCTGTGGGGTGTTTCTGATGGCCATATAGGAAACTGCCTTGCTGCCATCACTGATATCCGCGCGCTCGGCATAAAAATACCCCACCTCTTCAAGCTCGGTAACGCGCGCCTTGATGTCGCTGTAATCCATGAAGTTCAAGCCCGAGTCACTGAGGCTGACGCCATTCACGGTCGGATTGATCAGGACCATGTTTTTCCCGTCCGGATAAGGGAGCGGCGCGAACATAATGGTGTTGATCACCGAGAACATATACAGGGTCAACGCCAGTCCACAGGACATGATCAACACGGTAATAAAGGTAAAACCAGGACTCTTCAGGAGTAGACGCAAGGCGTAGCGAATGTCAAAAAGCATCTTATGCTTCCTTCACCAGAGTCAGTTGCCGCACCTGTTCTCCATCACCGACAACCTTTCCGTCAGACAGGACAATGCTGCGCTGTGCACGCTCTGCCGAGCGTGGATCGTGAGTGACGATGCAGATAGTGGCTCCCTCACCATGCAATTTGTCGAGGATGTTGAGTACCGCCTCGGCATTGTGCGAATCCAGGTTGCCGGTGGGTTCGTCCGCGAGAATAATTGAGGGGTTGCCGACAATCGCCCGGGCCACCGCGACGCGTTGCTGCTGGCCGCCTGAGAGTTGTGACGGGTAGTGGCGACTGCGATGAGACATATTGACCTTGGCCAGGGCTTCGACGACCCGCTGATGCCGCTCGGCTTTGGAAATGTCCGCGCGATACGTCAGTGGCAGCGCGACATTTTCTTCGATGGTCAGGTCGCTGATAAGGTTGAACGACTGAAAGATGAAGCCGATGTCTCGGTTACGCACCTGCGCACGCTGTTTTTTGGAAATACTGTCGACATTGTGGCCGGCCAACTGATAAGTGCCGCTCGAAGGCGTATCCAGCAGCCCCAGCACCGAGAGGAGCGTCGATTTCCCACAGCCAGATGGCCCGGAGATGGCTACATACTCACCTTTTGAAAGGGTGAAGGTGATCTTGCTGAGCGCATGAGTCTCGATTTCGTCGGTCAGGAAGATTTTGTTTACGTCAGTCAGTTTTACCAGCGGTTCCATGGTTGCTGTCTCCTGGGCATTGTTGCGAAGGCCGGCGCGAGCGGTATCAGTTGACGATTTCAATCTGGTCGGCCCCCTGCCACGCGGTGCTGTCACTTAGAATTATCTTGTCGCCAGCCTTGAGCCCGGCGGTGATCTGGATGTAATCAGCAGACCCTTGCCCGAAATTGACTTTCATTTTGGTAGCCGAGCGGTCCTTCTCATCCAAGCGGTAGAGCATAGAGGGTAGGTTATTCTGCGCGAACGGAGGACGCTCGACATATAGCGAATGATTGATTTTCGTCACGGCGATCAAGCCGTCGACACTCAGATCAGGACGTGCCTCCTGAGGCAGCGGCTGATTGAACGTGACATCCACTTTGACCGTCCCGTTCGTCACTGCCGGGTCCACCCTGGACAACACACCGGTAAAACGACTGCGCCCTGTGTTGATCGTGACAGCCTGCCCCACCGCAAGATCGCGTGACTGCAACTCGGGGACCTTAAGCTCGGCGTACAGCTCTTTTTCCTTGGCGAGGCGGGCAATATCACTGCCCACCGTCACCCGCTGGCCGACCTGCACCTTGACGTCCTGCAGGATGCCGTCAATGGGGGATTTGACCTTGAGCGAATCAACTTCCTGCTGACTCAATGCCACCTGCGACTCCATCTTGTTGAGGCGCATCAAGTTCGCCTTCACATCCGCCTGCACGCTGAGTTTGAGTGTCTTTAACCGCCGCTCTTCAAAGCCGACCTGCTGCGTGTACTGTTCAGTCAGAATGCGCGTCGTTTCATATTCCAGCCTGGGCACTGCGGCAATATATTTTTTCTGGGCCGCCAGGCGCAGGGTAGAACCAAGCAGTCGACTCTTTGCATCCAGCGTCAACGCTTCCTGGTTCAGAATCTTGTTCTGCAGCTCGGCATTCTTTGCCTCCGTCTCCGCGCGACGCGCATCCAACTCCAGCCGATTTTCCTGAAGCCGCTGTTCAAGTGTCGGATTGCTCATGACCACCAGCAATTGACCTTTGCTGACTTTCATTCCCGCTTTATAAATGACTTCCTCTACCCGAGCGTCAACGTTCGCGGCCACCCAGTTGATGTCCCAAGGAAGAAGCACGCCATTGCCCCTTACTTCAACAGAAAAATCACCGTATTTGACTTCCGCAATGGCCACGCTGCTGCGAACTACCTGGTAGGGCGAAAATCGGTAGTTATAGATAAGCAACAGCAGCACGAGTAGAAAAACACCACCGGCAATAATATTACGGTGCTTTTTCCATTGACTCTTGTTTCCCTCGTTTGAAATCGAGATATCCATAACCGTACCAATTCAAAAAAGCTCAAGCAGGCTTTAGCACGCATCGTGCCAATTTAAGCTAAAACTCATAACGTGCTGATAATAAAATGATTTATCCGCCTCGTCGTCTTTCAAAGCCAAACAGCAATGGCCGACAGTTTCACTTCCGGAACCACCGTATAAGCATTTTCGAGACACTGATTGCGCTGCCTTCCCCACACGCCGCTCAGCAATCCCATTAGCGGGACGAACAACAACGTGGTTTTCAAAAATATCCCGAAAATGGGACTGAGCGTTTCTGGTAGTGCGAAACATCTAAAAAAACATTGAACAAACAGCCACTTAAATTCGTTAAATAGTGGCATAGCATTTGCCTGTTCATTCGCGAGTCAACGCCAACACCATAATAAAGCTACGCCATCGAGCGCTGCAGAACGGAGTCTGTATGTGGGAACGTAAAATTACTTACGCGGAACAGTCATTATTTACACAACAGATAATGGACGACCTGAATAAGCGTCACTTCGAAACCTATGGGAAATATGCACACACCGATAAAACGCTGTGCATTGTCAGAGTGATTAACCACATGGTGGAAAATATTTCAGAGGAGATCACCCTGGAAGACCTGGAGAAAGTCTGTGGCAAGTCCCGCTTCGACATCTGTCGAATGTTCAACCTGTTTTACAACGTCACACCGATCAAGTGGATGTGGAAGGTCCGACTGGCACTGGCGAAGGAATTTATCCTGCTGGCGCCAGAATGGTCATTGACCGATATCAGCTATGCCTGCGGCTTTTCCTCACTGCCACACTTCTCGCGAAGTTTCAGCAAAACCTATAATGAAACCCCGCTTAAACTCAAACAATGCATCATGAAGTCAACACGACAGGACCCCAGAAAAGAAGCTTGCGAGTATGACTTTATTTTTGGGATACAGCGCAATGACTTCTCGCGCAACATGCTGATCAACAACATCAACTCCTTATAACAAGTCACCCAACCAACGACGCACTAACCTCAGGCCACTCGCACGCTGTGTATAGCACGGACTTTTCCCATTAGTGCCAGGCTGTCGTCTTCCTGTTGCCGGGTAACAGCGACAATGGCAGTAACGGTATTATTTCGGTCGGGCTGTATGTCAGGTGAGTGGGGCCTGAGGGGAAGGCCACGACGCGGGATGCAACGCATTAACTCTTGAAACGTACATCAATAGTTGGGCGCAGGCGCAATACGGGATTGGCCATGCGGGTAGCGTCTTCCTGCGCGGTAGGCTCCAGAAAAGCAGAGATACGCTTGAATACACTGGCATCGCGCAAAGCGCCATTGTGGCCCTGACCCGCTGTGACTATCAGTTTGCTTTTTTCCAGTACGTGGGTAAGCACCATCGCATCTTCCAGGTCGATGCTGATATCCCCCTTGTCATGCACAATCAAGACCGGCTGTTTTATCTGTGCAATCCATTCAGGCCCAATCTTGTCGGGATGAACACCGTAACGCAGCTGATAAAGTTTTTTCATCGCGCTGGCGATATGACGAGGCAGTTTATGGCTGAGTACATAATTATCCACTACCTCGCCGAAGCAGCACGGACTGCTGATCAGGATCATGCGCTTGAAGTGCAGCCCTTGCATGGCGGCCATACAGCCCACCAACCCGCCGGACGAGTGGCCGATCACTATCGAAAACGGACCATATTGTCGCTCGATAGCAATCACAGCGCTGGAGAGGTCGTAAAAAGACACGCCCCTGCCCGGGGACGCTCCATGTGCAGGCAGATCAGGCGCATGCACACTGTACCCTGTTGCCTGCAGGCGCTGGGCAAGGTGCCTGAGCATGATGCTTCGACCGTCCCAGCCGTGCAGCAGCAAAACTTTCTCTGCTTGCTGATCTGATTGTGGGTAGATGAACATGTTGACGAGAGCATGGCGCCACGTGAAGTTTTCCTGCCGGCACTGCTTGAGCAACATCATCTCTGCGGGCTTGTAGGGCAATGGCCGGGTCTTTTCAAACAAGTACATGGCATACAGTGCGGACAGGTAAGACGACATCATGTCCAACGAATACAGATCAAATAATCTGATTGAACGACACACTCGGACGTAGTGCGTCGTCGGCCTGACTTTAGCTTTCATCAGCAATGTCGGCCGCCGGTGCATCACCACCAATATACGAAGGTAATTCTGGTGGACCAGCGACACGATCAGCAGCAGCGGATAAATAACACTAAAGAACATGCTCGCGCCCCAGCTTGTTCGCGAGCCGCCAGTATTCATTGGCAAACGCCAGAAAATTGATGGCGCTGAATACAATAATGGTCGCCATGATTGGCTTCACGCTGGAGAAGTGCTCCCAACCCGCCCATAAAACTATCGCCATCGTCAACTCGATGATGACCGTCAGTATCAACACACGTCGCGCCTGATCCAGTTGCTCGAGCAGCGCCTGCAACGACGCTACAAACGCTGTCAGAAAGAACGTCGGCAATAAAACCAGCATCATCTGGCTACTCGCCTCCCTGATCGCGCCGTCGCCGGAAAGTAGACCGATCAACGTACGCTCGCTGAAATAGACCCCGGCAGTGAGCACCAGATAGAGCCCAGCGATAAACATTAACCCGCGGTGCAAAAGCCACTTCAGCCCTTCACCGCTGGTGACCGTCAATCGCTGGTTTATCAGGATCGCCAACGCGGAGCCGCAGGCCACGGCAGGAATGACAATGAACATCCTGATCTTGGTAATGATCAGGAACGCGGCCACATACTGTTCGCCGGCTTTTGCTATCAAGGGAAATACCAGCAGTGAACTGAGAAACACCACGATAAACGATATGAAAATCGGCAAGCCAACCTGCTGAAGCAAACCTTTCAAGCGCGCAGTGAATGCGTGCGGGCGATCATCCTGTGCCTGGCGACCGACATGCCACACCAACCATGTGGCAACGGGAATCAACAAACAGGACGCCAGCGCGTTAGCCACGATAATGGAATAAAAACCCAAGCCGTACACGTGGTAGCTGGTATAGCAAATCACGCCGTTCAAGAGGATGAAGGCAATCACCAGAAGCATGCTCGACGCGCTTCTGCCCTGCCCGCGCAAGGCGCTGTTGCACATTTCCAGCTGAATGAACGGCACCATCGAAAGGAAATACAGGGGAAGCGCCTCTTGATAAAAATGTTCCCCCGCGACAGGAAGCACTCTTTCCAGCCACGGCGCAGATAAGGCCACCGCCGCACTTAGCAAGGCAATGACCACAACCCCCAACACGGCTAAAAGAAGGGTGGCGCGCAACACTTTCTGTTTTGACCAGAGGTTCACTGACCTGGCGCTGAACACCTGATTGCTGATAGCCAAACATTCCAGAATCGCCAGGAACAGAAAACTGAACGGTTGAATCATCGACAACCAATAAATCGAGGTGGTCTCGGCGCCGTGTCCCAGAATGGCGGTCTGCATGTTTTGTGAAAAAGACACCGCGACGGCTACCACAATCATGGGCCAGGCGAGCTTCAACAGGTCTGCGATATCCCGTCCAGCCCTGCGGCGTTGCGACAGAACCAAGCTGGGTGATGTGTTCACACACCCTCCCCCAGGCTATCGCGCTGTGGCAGGCCGTGATGACGGGTAGTCTTGCCATACAGGCTGTAAATCATCATCGAGAGATAAGACAGCGTGTGGGTCGCGCCAAGCAGATAGCCATGGCCTCCCATCAATTTTTCCGCTCTGTTAGTCAATTGTGTGATGTGCCAATGGTCCTCTTCAGCGTCCTGGAAATCCTGCGCCTCGATCCGCATGCCCCACTGCAACGACAACAGGCTGCAGTGGCTGCTCAGATCCGCGAACTCGGCTTTGATCAACTGGTGCCGGGTGGCTTTCACGCCAAAGCTTCTGCGAGCGGACAGGTGTGTCCAGCTCATACCCAGCATGCGGGTCAACAGGCCCAGTCGGGCAGCGACAGAGACCATGAGCGGGGTATCGTCGGCAGCGATCACTTGCTCTTCTCCCAGCCAGCGCAGGTCCAGGCCAAGGGAGGCAAGCACCCGGTCTACCTGCGCTGATGGGTCGGCCAGTGCCACATGCTGCTGGGGCACCAGTTGATAGCCCTGACTGAACGTGCGCCGGGTCTGGGGCGGCAATTCCAGGCGCAACTGCCGCACTGCCTCGGCAGGCTCATTGCCCGCAAACAGCTGATAAATCCTGTTGAACGGACGGTCAGGCATATGCACGCTCCGCCTGCAGGTGCTGCTCGATCCAGGCAATCAACTTACCGACCGAGGTGAACGCATCCTGACTGATTTGATCAGGCTCAAACATTAATCCAGGCACTTTCTCTTCAAGCGTCAGCAAGAACTGCACAAACAACACCGAATCTAGATCGAGGTCTTCGTTAAAGTCCGTTTCCAGGCTGACCGTCACCGCCGAAGCCATGACTTCGTTAAGTGCTTTATTAATCGCCACAAGAAGATCTGACATGTAAAACCTCACTGGATTGGTGTCTTTCGATTAGCACGCATGAAAGCGTAACGCCCATGCCCATGGTCAGGCAGAGTATTCTTTGCCCTGTAAACTTCTTCAGCAGCGCGGACAGATTAAATAGAATATCGGCGCAGTAAGCGTGCCCATACTCGGCAATATGCTCGGTAAACAGAATGCCTTTGAACTCGAGTTTCTCCACCACGCGTTTAAGCATCGGCAGGTCCAGATTACACGGGACGATCGCGTCGATACTCTCCAGCGGAACATTGAACTGGCGCACGGCATAAAGATAAAAGTCGTGGTAATCATGTTCCAGCGACGCATATAACTCGCGTCGGCGCGCGGGTGTCTGCTGGCGGTGATTATCATAGAAGCCGGCCATGTGCCGGACGGCGGTATGTGTCACATTCCACTGGGCAGGCCCCGCATTGAGCAGCATCACCGCGGGCACTTCGGCCAGCACGCTGTTATCGAGCCGATTGATCGCGCTGTGAAAGGCTTTTTCTCCCGTCAACAGCAACATCGGCTCGCCACGTTTAATTAATCTGTTTTTCAGCAAGTGAACCGCCGACAAGGCCGACGAACAATGATTCAAGCTGACGCTAAGTACTTCCCAATGACCAAGCCCGCACACGTCGGCGACTTCGTGCAGCCAATCATTATCAAAAAACGTGTTATGCGTCTGGGTCTTGGCATACACCAGACAACCTTTGCGCGCTTTCAAGTGCGGGTTGGCAACGATCAGCGATTCCAGTGTTTCCACAAGCATATGTGCGTGTGTGCGGGAAGACAGCGCGACGGCATTCAGAAAATAATAACGTTGCAATACCTTGCACGCGCCCGACTTGAGGTCGTGCGACTGTTCAAGGGTATCCAAGGGGTTTAATGAAATACGATCCGGCAACCAACATAAATAATTAAGTGGCAGCATAACGTTCCCGCGTGGCGTAATTTTTAGTTCATCTAATTACCCACATCGTCCCAGAAACGGTTCGTGCTTTTTGCCTCAAATTGCTTAAAACCAAGAATTTCCCATTTGCAGGTCCCACAAACGGAATTTTCCAACCACTTCATCGACTCGTCGTCTGCCGACGCGGGCATTTGAGCAACGCCAACGCCAGCAGAGAGGCTGCTTGTTGTCAGTCCATCATCGGGACATGTCCTGGATGGCCGGCCACCCGAGCCAGCCATGCCTGTACACCCGGATAGGCCGCCAGATCAAACCCACCTTCATGGGCCACATGGGTGTAGGCATACAACGCGATGTCGGCAATCGAATACTGCTCGCCCACCAGATACGGCGTGGCTTGCAGCTGACGCTCCATGACCTTGAGCGCCTTGTAACCGCCCTTGTGGGTGGTTTTGTATTCCTCCAGACGATCTTGCGGCATGTTCAGGTAAAACTGAATGAACCGCGCCACTGCGATATACGGCTCGTGGCTGTATTGCTCGAAGAACTGCCACTGCAACACCTGGGTGCGCAAGCGCGGCTCGCTCGGCAGAAACTCGCTGCCGTCGGCGAGGAAGTTAAGGATCGCGTTGGACTCCCAGAGGCAGGTCCCGTCTTCCAGTTCCAGTACCGGGATCTTGCCGTTGGGGTTCTTGGCGAGGAATTCTGCGGTTTGGGTGTCACCCTTGAGGATATCGACATCAATCCATTGATACGCAATGCCCAGCAGGTTGAGCATCAATTTGACCTTGTAGCAGTTGCCCGACCTGTAATCGCCATAAACCTTGTACATGGGCTCCCCTTTATGCCGCTGTGCGCGCTCTGAGCGAGCGCTTGCGCCAACAAAATGAGGGTAGCGAAGCATTGTTTCAAGGCGTATTGCGCAATTAAACCTGCTGAGCCGCTGTGGAAGCTGCCTTTCATCCCCTTGCGCCAAGATAATCGAAAACATTATTTGCTTTATTTGTATACAAAAGCATAATTCGCTTCGTGCGAGTTCCTGACCCATTGGTCAACAAAACCCGCCAGTACCTCAAAGCGCTGTTGCCCACTGATGTGACCGGCGCTGGAAATAACAATAAGAGGAGTACTCGCTGTGGATAGCCGCAAAACCGAAGCCCCAACCCTGGACCTCAGCCCGCCGCAGCACGGCTGGCTGGAACGCCTGTTCAAACTGCGCTTGCATGGCACCACAGTGAAGACCGAGCTGATTGCCGGCCTCACCACCTTCATCACCATGGCCTACATCATTTTCGTCAACCCCAACATCATGGCCGACGCCGGTATCGACCATGGCGCAGCCTTCGTCGCCACCTGCATCGCCGCCGCCCTGGGCTGCCTGTTGATGGGCCTGTACGCCAACTGGCCGGTGGGCCTGGCGCCGGGCATGGGCTTGAACGCGTTTTTCACCTACACCGTGGTCGGCACCATGGGTTACCACTGGGAAACCGCGCTGGGTGCGGTGTTTGTCTCGGGCGTGCTGTTCATGGGCCTGACCTTGTCCCGCGTGCGCGAATGGCTGCTCAACAGTATTCCGGTGAGCCTGCGCCACGCCATGGGCGCGGGTGTCGGGTTGTTTCTGGGGGTAATTGGCCTGAAAACCGCCGGCATCATCGTCGACAGCCCCGCCACGCTGATCAAGCTCGGTTCGCTGCACGAACCCGCACCGCTGCTGGCGGCGGTGTGCTTTTTGCTGATCGCGATCCTCAGCTACCACCGGGTATTCGGCGCGATCCTGATCAGCATCATCGCCGTGACCCTGGCAGGCTGGGGCCTGGGCCTGGTGCACTACAACGGCATTCTCTCCACCCCGCCGAGCCTGGCGCCGACCTGGATGGCCATGGACATTAAGGGTGTATTCAATATCAGCATGATCAGCGTGGTATTTGCCTTTCTTTTTGTACACATGTTCGACACAGCCGGTACACTGATGGGCGTTGCGCAGCGCGCCGGGCTGGTCAAGGCCGATGGCAAGATCGATAACCTGTCCCGCGCATTGAAAGCCGACAGCGCGTCCAGCGTGTTCGGGGCCATGGTTGGCGTGCCACCCGTGACCAGCTACGTGGAAAGCGCCGCCGGGGTTGCCGCTGGCGGGCGCACAGGGCTGACGGCCGTGACGGTGGGCATTCTGTTTGTGGCGGCGATGTTTTTTGCGCCATTGGCCGGCATGATTCCGGCCTATGCCACAGCGGGCGCGCTGATTTACGTGGCGATGCTGATGATGGCGAGCATGGCGCATATCAACTGGGACGAGGCCACCGACAGCATTCCGGCCATCGTCACAGCGATCATGATGCCGCTGACGTTCTCGGTGGCCGACGGCATCGCGCTGGGCTTTATCACCTATGTCGCGCTGAAGGCCGGCACCGGCAAGCACAAGGAAATTTCCGCCAGCCTGTGGGTGCTTTGTGTGATCTTTATCGCCAAGTTTGTATTTCTATGACATAGCAGCACGTTTTCAGCGGCAAGCGACAGGCTTTAACTTGCGGCTTGAAGCTTGCCGCTGACTACTGGAGCAATGAAATGACGATTGAAACCTGGCTGCTGTTCAGCGGCGCGGCGCTGGTGGTGATCCTGATCCCCGGCCCTCTTTCCCTGCTGATGATCAGCAACAGCTTGAATTACGGTCTGCGCCGTTCCTACCCGGCGTTCCTGGGCGGGGTGTTTGCCTCGATCTGCCTGCTGAGCGCCTCGGCCCTGGGCCTGGGCGCGCTGTTGCTGGCCTCCGAACAGGTATTCAGCGCGCTGAAAATCGTCGGCGCGCTGTACCTGTTCTACCTGGCCTGGCAGAGCTGGCAGCAATCACGCCAGCCGGCCGAGGCTGCCAATGTGCCGCAGGTGGCCTGCACCCCGCGTTTTCGCGTGCTGTTCGGCCGCGCCTTTGTACTGGGCGCCAGCAACCCCAAGGACATCCTGTTCTTTGCCGCCTTCCTGCCGCAATTTCTCAGCCCCGAGCACGCATTCCTGCCGCAACTGCTGACCATGATCGCCACCTGGACCGCACTCGACCTGCTCTGCAAGCTGGGTTACGGCCTGGGCGCCCAGGGCGCCGCGCGGTATTTGCGCAGCGGCTCGGGCCAGAGCTGGTTCAACCGCATCAGTGCCGCCTTGTTCGGCTGTGCCGGCGTGGCGTCGCTGATCAAGGTTCGAGCGACAATTTGATGAAGTAAACGGAGGGCGGGACTCGTCCCGCAGTCGGCCATTGGATACCTGCAATAATCCGAACCAGGCGATTACTCCTCAGTGCACGGTTGATATCGTCTGTCAGCTCCGAGTCTATGGGAGCCCGGAACGCACGTATCCAGCTTTGCCTGGCCTTTGCCCCTTTTCTGAAGGACGCCCTTGAAACCCATTCACAGGTCACATAGTAGAGTTGGCCAGGAGAGTTGGGATGCGTGGCGATCAATTCATGGGCAGGTCTGAAGTAGCGTGTCCCGCTGCGCTCCACGACAGTGAAACCCTGCCGCTCAAGCACCGTCCTGACGGCCGCACGCTGCGCGCCCTCTCTCTGCGCCATCACCGCTTTGCCGCCGTGCTGGAGCTGCACCTCCAAAGTGGCCGGCACGTAGTCAACACGCGTGAAACCAGGCGCCTTGCCGTCATAGCCGATGAACACCGAGTTGCCGGGGCTTTCAGTGGGGCGCAACATTTTCAACAGATCATCCGTCTGCCCAGGCCTGGCGGGTAGCGCTGGTAACCACTCATCCAGCGTCGCACGGATATTGAGCAGATGAGTGGCCGTTGCCGGACGATCCGGACCGCTCAACTCGACCACCCTTGCCACGACAAATTCGCGGCTATGGCTTGTCAGGTTGGGGAAGGCCGTCGTCGTATAGTCCACCAAAGGCCTGTCAAACAAGCGGGCATGGAGCGTCCATCCGCCTGCCGAATTGTAAGAGACCGGGAAAGGTTGTTCGTGCATCGCCGTGCTGGTCCAACGCCTGATGTCGACCCAGGCTGCTGATCCGGATACTTTGTCCGGCTGGATAAAAACGATCCCGGTCAAAGGCGCCTGGTCCCCCGCGGGAAGCAATCTGTAATACGCGGGCGTGTCCGTTGTGGGTATCATCAGGGCGTTATGGGGCACCCCCCCGGCATCCGCCGGAACGTAAAAAATGTCGGGCGCCACCGAACTCATACCTGGGTCCATCTGACGTTGAATAGGCCACTCCAGCCATTGGGTAGACGTTGAGAATGTCTGGGTGATTCTGTTCTCCGTCGCGGTCCGTACAGCGGGTGGTTGCCAGCCCGGCGGCTCTGGCGTGGGCGCACGCCACGGACGCAGTGTCCCCGAACTCGTTCCCGCGACCGGCTGCGGCGCGTCCGCACCGAGCAACCACTCCCTGGGCTGGTGAATGTTCAAAATCAACTCATCCTGCCCCGGCGTCTGCGAGTTTTTCACGCGATACGTGGTTTCACCGGCGCGCTTGTAAAGTGGGTAATGGCCTGCGTCATCGGTCACAAACGCCTCGCCATTCTTGACATAGACGCCCTTCTCGCTCGGCGCTCTCAGTTCAACCGCCCCTTGAGGCACACCGTCGACTTTGAAACGCGTCAAGACGTCCAGTTGAGTACCCGCTGACGACGCCGAGCGCGAAGCGCCTCGCGTCGTCATGCGCAAACGGTGCAAGCCTTTCAAGGCAAGCTTATGGACGGCGCGCCCAGTACCCACAACAGCCCTGCCCACCTTCTTGGGGCCGGGTAAAAAGCTCAGCAACAGATCAATCGCCATGTAGGCGCTCATAAAGCCCACATCGACCGCATCGTGGGGATCGCCAAAACGGTGATAACGCCGCGCAGCCACCAGCAATTCATAGAAGTCATTGAGCATCCCGAATAGCGGGAAAATAAACCCCACCAACCGCCTTGGAGTGCCCTCGTGTCGCTCAGCAAGGCGGCGGGTTCGATAGGCTTTCAGCGCCTTGCCGGACTGACTGGCGGCCTGGGTCTGGCGTTGCAACTCAAAGACATTGGCGTGGTATAACAAGGCCTGGGCGTCACTGTGTGATGTGGGCACCAGCACCAGCCAGCGCCCCTTATCACTGGCAATCTGCTCATGAATTATTTTTTCAATCTCATCAAGTATCACGGTCGGCTCTAGATGCGTGATGTTGAATGAGCGAATGAACTCACGTACCTGCCATATCCCACGCACCAGCATAAATGCAGGCGTCATCTCATAAAACCTGAGCGTCTCGTCGAGCTTGTCCGGATGGTGGTTGATGGCCTCGAACGCCCAGCCCGGGGCGACTTGCCGTGCGAGTATCCTGATGTTTTCAGGCAATGCGCCAATGCGATTAAGGGCGTCCTGGGCCTGTTGCAAACTGCTGTACTCGGTCAGGACCAAGGCGGGCGCAGCCTGCGGCCAATAAACCACGCAAAGACCAGTGCGTTTGTCCTGCACCACCACTAGCCCGGCGATATAGCGATCATGCTGCATGGTGTGGCCCACCAGATGCACCGCGTGCACTTGCAACTCGTGCTGGTTTTTCATCAGGTCTTGCGGGATGCGGGCCGCCATCGCCGTGCTGAACAGACTTTGCGCATCTGCCGTCAGGCCGCACTGTATCGCTGAAAACAGATGATGCTGAACACCTGCGCGTAAAGCGCGCTTGAGTAACTCGGGAATCCGTCCTTTGCTGAGCGACTGGTCATGCGCCACTGGCGGATAAAATTCCTTGCGGATCAAAGCGTCGTGCTGGCCACCTATATCCAGCGACGAGACTATACGGATCAGAAATTCGGCGCTGAGCCGTTGTTTCCAGGCAGGTTGCAAAAACGAGGCGTATTCAAATCGCCACTTTGTCCACGTCGCCAGAGGGTCCAGGTTATGCAGCGCCAGTTGCAGCAGGCTGAAGGTCATCCGCGTTTCGCTCGGGGTTAATATGATTTTGCGATCACCCACCACACAGCGGCTATCAAATCGGTCGCAAAAGCTGGCGTACACATTATCGGGCATATCCACCAGGGGCTGGTCGATATCCAGCTCCTCGGAGATACCCTCCTGGCGCAACCGCGCAGTCAAGGCGGCGCGAGCGAAGGTGTACAGGTTGGGCAAGCGCTCCTCAAGCCGGGTCCTGTAAGCAAACAAGCCACTCAGATAAACACGCTGAGAGCGCTTGAAGTGTTTACGCCGGGCACGTGTGGCGGACGCCAGCCATACCGGCATTTTTTTCGCTTCTGACATGACCTTGCGCACCAGCTCAATGTTGGCCTGAGCCTGATTCAGGGCGCTATTGGGCGGGACGTTAAGATGCCGCTCCAGCTCATACGCCAGCAGCGTGCGGCTCAACTCGGCGCTCGTCACCTCGCTGAAAATCCGGGTGATGTCCTCGGTGCTTTTATTCAGGCGATCATGGCAACCCAGAAGTTTCTTGAGTGCGACCAGTGCAGGCTTGCCATCGATGGGCAAGTAGCGCACGGCCAATGTTTTACGCACAGCATGGGCGCGCAGGTCGTTGCGTTTATCGCGTTCGACACAGCCCCACAGCACAGAGTCATCCAGACTGCCCAAGCTCGCCTTGACGCCCAGGGTCAAGGCGTCCAAACCGGCAAAGGCCTGGAGACCGCCATCCTCGCCGAACATGTACAGCACCACCGGAAGCTGGCGGACCGGAACCCGCACCGCCGCAGCCGTCGTGACCACCCACGCGTTATGGAGTGGGTAGAAGGCATCCGGCTCGTTGCCCACGGCGATCGACAGCACCTGGGTTTGACTGTCTGCACGTTGGCGGGGCAGCGGATGGTCCAGCACCTCGATGACCAAGTCGCGATGGGCCGTGCTCAGTAGCTTGAGCCGGTGTTGCAACTCAACTTCGCAGCGCAGCACCTCGGCTTGGGCGCTCAAAAACGCGGTAGCACGCCTGGGCGTTCCGGTGCCGTCGGGGCGTTCGCTCCAAAAGCCCAGGGTAAGCAATCGCGGCCGCGCGTCCCGAACCAACGCACTCAACGTCTGCGTATGCTCCTTAAGGCGGTTGGTCAGCGACACGAACTCTTTATACGCTGGCGTCTCTACGCTGAGATCCTGCGGATCCAGCAGCGCAAGCAGCCCTGTTTCGTAACGTTGGATCTGCTGCTTCGCGGTGCGTAGGGCCAAGCCGAGGCCGGTGCTGGCGAAGATGATTTCCGTGCGTCGTCGTTGCTCGTCCCATTTGAGCAACGGCTCACGAAGCTCGCCAAGCCGAGCGCTGCCGATCAGTTGCTTTCTGGTCCCTTCCACATACCTGAGAAAGCGTGCGGCATTGCGTGGCGGGGCGCGCGGTCGCTCATCAGAAAACACATGGGCGGAATTGACCATCACCGCGCAGGCCAATTCGTTTCCCCATTGCTCACTCAGTAGCGCCTGCGCGCCAAGTGCCAGTGCATCGCCCATCACTTCCAGGCCTCGAACAACACTGGACGCCGGGGACAAGTCCTCGGGCCGACATAGCTTGTTGCGACGGTTCAACGGCAAACAGTGCCAGAGGTTGTGAAACAGGGAACGGTTTAACTCCAGCAGGCCGCATTGCGCGACGGCAAAGGAGGGATACTCGTAAAAATTGCGCGTCACGCCCGGCAGGTAAACAATATGAGGAACATCGGCGGGATCATTCTCGCGGTAAATATGCACTGCGCCGGGGATCGCTATTGACGGCGTACCGGGCCACATCAACGCGGCCACCCGCACGCTGGCCCGCTCCCCACCTGCACGCTGGCGTGCCTCTGAGGTTGGAGCATCAATCACGGCCTGGACCATGGCCATCCCCGCGCTCGAGAGTTCTTCCAGTTGCCGCGCTATAAACGCCCGCTCCGCAAACAGATGCTTGTGTAACTCCACCCAGCGCTCCCGACGCGAGAGCCATGATCCTTGCGCCAGGGAGTCCCAGTATTGGCTTGCCGCCTGGGCCAGCCGCTCAAATAGCCTCAACGCGATTACGCGCTCCAGGGCCACCAACGGTGTGAAGGGCAAGCGTCGCCCCGGATCGCCTTTGATACTCAAGGCCGTGAATTGATTGACGTTGATCGACACGTGCGGCTGCACCAGCAATGCCAGCGCTCGATCGGTCAGGGTATTGACCTTCTCGGGCTGGAGGGGCGGCTTGGGCTCGGTGAAAAGCAAGCTGTCCGGGTCGATGTCGAACGCATTGCGCAGCTCGGCGCGGACCACCTGGAGGATTTTTGGCGAGCGGCCTGTCAGGCGTAACAGTGCGTTTACCGACTCGCTGCACCGCATGTCGGCCAGGCAGATCTGGTTGACCAGGCGGCTGGGATGGGTGGCGCTGTTGACCCGCGCTTCCAACTGCTCGCGAATGTTCCGAGACTGCTCTTCGATAACGACATCCGGCGCCTCGGTATCGGTGGGCTCGGCGGAGCGACTGGCGGGGGGAGCGGCACCCGGCGGATTGGGCAAGGACGTCATAGGCTTCTTCTCTGTGAGGAAAAGACCCAGCCTAGGCACCGGCGCCGTTCAAAAGGTGCTAGATAAGTGAACGCGCAGCCGAAAAAAAGCCCGCAGTGTGGGCGGGCGAAAAACCAACGAAGAGCTTTGGGGGTATGAAGCGAGGTGACGCTCAGCTACCGCGATAGGTGGAGTAGCTGTAAGGCGAAATCAGTAGCGGGACGTGGTAATGATCCTGCTCGGCGCTGATGCCGAAGCGCAGCACGACGACGTCGAGAAACGCAGGTTCCGGCAATTGCACGCCACGGGCGCGGTAATAGTCGCCGGCGCTGAACTGCAATTGGTAGACACCGCTGCGGTAGTCGTCGCCCTGCAGCAATGGCGCATCGCAGCGGCCATCGTCGTTGGTCACGGCCGTGGCGACCAGGGCCAGCTGCGCGCCTTCGACGCGGTACAGTTCAACCTTGATGGCGCTGCCGGGGCAGCCGTGTGCAGCGTCCAATACATGTGTAGTCAAGCGTCCCATGGCGTTGTCGCGCCTCCCGCAGTCAGTCGTAGAGAGCCCGCACTCTTTCAGGGCATCGAAAAAGCCGGCGATGGCTGATTAAGACATTTTCTAAAAAAATTGTACACAATAAAAATCACAAAACTTCGGATTCGCCCGTGCTTGTTGCTTGAGCGGCCAGTTCCCGAGTAATCCTTGCTTTTAAACGACCTTTTGTCCATTAGCTGACCAGTCAGGCAAGTTTCTTGCTACACCCCTTATGGCGAGCCCCAGCGAAAAAATGCAGAAATGCGGGCTTACAAAGTTCGCGATAAGTTGTATACAATCACTCATCGCTGTGACGCCACCCAGTCTGTCCACTGCCCGGCCGCCACACACACTTGCTACCACGAACAAGAAGGAAGACTGCAGTGAGCGCTGACTACCCACGCGACCTGATCGGTTACGGCAGTAACCCTCCTCACCCCCATTGGCCGGGCAAGGCACGCATTGCGCTGTCGTTCGTACTCAACTACGAAGAAGGCGGCGAGCGCAATATCCTGCACGGCGACAAAGAGTCCGAAGCCTTCCTTTCGGAAATGGTCTCGGCGCAACCGCTGCAGGGCGCGCGCAACATGAGCATGGAGTCGCTGTATGAATACGGCAGCCGTGCCGGGGTGTGGCGCATCCTCAAGCTGTTCAAGGAATTCGACATCCCGCTGACGATCTTCGCCGTGGCCATGGCCGCCCAGCGCCATCCGGACGTGATCCGCGCGATGGTTGCCGCCGGCCACGAGATCTGCAGCCACGGCTACCGCTGGATCGACTACCAGTACATGGACGAGGCCCAGGAACGCGAGCACATGCTCGAAGCGATCCGCATCCTCACCGAGCTGACCGGTGAACGCCCGCTGGGCTGGTACACCGGCCGCACCGGGCCGAACACGCGGCGCCTGGTGATGGAGGAAGGCGGCTTTCTGTATGACTGCGACACCTACGACGACGACCTGCCCTACTGGGAACCGAACACGCCCACCGGCAAGCCGCACCTGGTCATCCCTTACACTCTGGACACCAACGACATGCGCTTCACCCAGGTGCAGGGTTTCAACAAGGGCGATGACTTTTTCGAGTACCTCAAGGACGCCTTCGACGTGCTGTATGCCGAAGGGGCCGAGGCGCCGAAGATGCTTTCCATCGGCCTGCACTGCCGCCTGATCGGCCGCCCGGCGCGCCTGGCCTCGTTGAAGCGCTTTATCGAATACGCCAAGAGCCACGAACAGGTGTGGTTCACCCGCCGCGTCGACATCGCCCGGCACTGGCAGCAAACCCACCCCTATACGGGAGCGGCGAAATGACTGCGTTCCAAACCCTGACACCGTCGAGCTTGAGCCGCGATGAGTTCGTCGCCGCCTTCGCCGATATCTACGAACACTCGCCATGGGTGGCCGAAAAGGCCTTCGACCTGGGCCAGGACGCATCGATCGACCAGATCGAAACCCTGCACCAGCGCATGAGCGATATCCTGTTGAGCGCCGATCACGCCAGTCAACTGGCACTGATCAATGCTCACCCGGACCTGGCCGGCAAAGCCGCCGTCCAGGGCCAACTGACCCAAGCCAGCACCGATGAACAAGCGGGCGCGGGTATCCACCAATGCACGGCCGAAGAGTTTTCGCGCTTCACCGAGCTGAACGAGGCCTATAAAGCCAAGTTCAAGTTTCCCTTCATCATGGCGGTAAAAGGCAGCAACCGGCACCAGATCCTCGCCGCGTTCGAAACGCGCATCCACAACAACACAGACGTCGAGTTCAAGTGCGCGCTGGACGAGATCAACAAGATCGCGTTGTTCCGATTACTGACCCTCTAAACGACCATTCCCAGCCACTCTATCCAAGGCAGACAAGAAGAATGAAAGCTTACGCCGTACCTTTCGAAAAGTTCGTCAACCTGGCCGACGCCCGCCTGGGCACCAAGATCATTTCCGTTACCGATGACTGGTTTGCCGACGCCAACCGCCTGTTCCAGCCGACCCCGGCCGTGTGGAAGGAGGGCGTTTTCGATGACAACGGCAAGTGGATGGACGGCTGGGAGTCACGCCGCAAGCGCTTCGAAGGCTACGACAGCGCGGTGATCCGCCTGGGTGTACCGGGTTCGATCAAAGGCGTGGACATCGACACTTCATTCTTCACCGGCAACTTCCCGCCATCGGCCTCCCTGGAGGCCTGTTTCCTCGCCTCGGGCGAGCCGGATGCCAACACCCAGTGGGTGGAAGTGCTGTCGGCCGTGGAGCTGCAAGGCAACAGCCACCATTACCACGAGATCAACAACGCGCAGGCGTTCAGCCACCTGCGGTTCAACATCTACCCGGATGGCGGCGTGGCCCGTTTGCGTGTGTACGGCGTGCCGTTCCGCGACTGGTCCGCCGTGGGCGACAACGAACAGGTCGACCTGGCAGCAGCCTTGAACGGCGGGCGTGCCCTGGCCTGTTCCGATGAACACTTCGGGCGCATGAGCAACATCCTCAACCCGGGCCGTGGCATCAACATGGGCGATGGCTGGGAAACCGCGCGTCGCCGTACGCCGGGCAATGACTGGGTAATCGTCGCGCTGGGCCACCCTGGCGAGATCGAGAAAATCATCGTCGACACCCTGCACTTCAAGGGCAACTACCCGGACACTTGCTCGATCCAGGGCGCCTTCGTCAAGGGCGGTACCGACAGCCAGATCGAGACCCAATCGCTGTTCTGGCGTGAACTGCTGCCGGCACAGAAGCTGGAAATGCACGCCGAACACACCTTCGCTGAGCAGATCAAGGCGCTGGGGCCGATTACCCACATCCGTCTGAATGTGTTCCCGGATGGCGGTGTGAGTCGCCTGCGGGTACTGGGCAAGGTAGCCAAATAAGCGGTGAACCCTGTGGCGAGGGAGCTTGCTCCCGCTGGAGTGCGAAGCGCTCCCAAGATTTCAGGGCCGCTACGCAGCCCAGCGGGAGCAAGCTCCCTCGCCACAACAACAGATCCAACACAGAATTCGGATAAGAAGACAGCCATGCGCACCCTGATGATCGAACCCCTGACCAAAGAAGCCTTCGCCCCTTTCGGAGACGTTATCGAAACCGATGGCAGCGATCACTTCATGATCAACAATGGGTCGACCATGCGCTTTCACAAACTGGCGACGGTCGAAACAGCACAGCCTGAAGACCACGCCATCATCAGCATCTTCCGCGCCGACGCGCAGGACATGCCGCTGACCGTGTGCATGCTGGAGCGACACCCGCTGGGCAGCCAGGCCTTCATTCCGCTGCTCGGCAACCCCTTTCTGATCGTGGTCGCGCCACTTGGCGATGTACCTGTATCAGGCTTGGTCCGCGCCTTCGTCACCAACGGCAGGCAGGGCATCAATTACCATCGCGGCGTCTGGCACCACCCGGTGCTGACGATCGAAAAGCGGGATGACTTCCTGGTGGTTGATCGCAGTGGCACAGGCAATAACTGCGATGAGCATTTTTTCAAAGAGGATGAGCGGTTGATCCTCGCCCCCCACCAATAAGAGAAGGTCTGATCACCCGACAACAAGGGTGACAGGCGAGAGGTAAAGACTGTGGAAGCACATTTGATGGAATGGCTGAACCTGAGCGTGCGCTGGGTTCACATGATCACCGGCGTCGCCTGGATCGGCGCTTCTTTCTACTTCGTCTGGCTGGAAAACAACCTCAATCGCGTCAACCCCAAGAGCGGCCTGGCCGGTGACTTGTGGGCGATTCACGGTGGCGGCATCTACCACCTGGAAAAATACAAACTGGCCCCGCCGACCATGCCGGACAACCTGCACTGGTTCAAATGGGAAGCCTATTTCACCTGGATGTCGGGCATTGCGCTGCTGTGCGTGGTGTTCTACTGGAATCCGACCCTGTACCTGCTCGCCCCCGGCAGCAGCCTGAGCGGCACCGAAGGCGTATTGCTGGGCATCGGCTCACTGTTTGCCGGCTGGTTCATCTACTCCTTTCTCTGCGACTCGGCCCTGGGCAAGCGCCCTGCCCTGCTCGGTTTGATCCTGTTCGTGCTGTTGATTGCAGCGGCCTACGGCTTCAGCAAGGTGTTCAGCGGCCGTGGCGCTTACCTGCATGTGGGTGCGGTGATCGGTACGATCATGGTCGGCAACGTGTTCCGCATCATCATGCCTGCCCAGCGCGCACTGGTGGCGGCCATCGCCGAAAACCGCACACCCGACCCGGCGCTGCCGGCCAAGGGTTTGCTGCGCTCGCGGCACAACAACTACTTCACCCTGCCGGTGCTGTTCATCATGATCAGCAACCACTTCCCGAGCACCTATGGCAGCCACTACAACTGGCTGATCCTGGCCGGGATCGCCGTGGCGGCGGTGTTGGTGCGGCACTACTTCAACACTCGGCATAACAGCCAGAAGTATGCGTGGACCTTGCCGGTGGGCGCGCTGGCAATGATCAGCCTGGCGTACGTGACCGGGCCAAAACCCGCCGAGCCGATCGCCAAGGCACCAGCGGCCATCGAGTACCAGCCATTGCCGGAAACCGCCCTGGGTGGGGGTTTGAAAAAACCGGCCGAGCCTGCCGCTCCTGCGGCCGAACCGGCACCGACCCAGGCCAGCACCGATTTTGGCCAGGTGCACAACGTGATCGAACAGCGCTGTACCGTCTGCCATTCGGCCAAGCCCACCAGCCCGTTGTTCAGCACCGCACCGGCTGGGGTGATGTTCGACACGCCTGAGCAGATCCAGCAACAGGCCGCGCGCATTCAGGCGCAAGCCGTGGCGAGCCAGATCATGCCGCTGGGCAACATTACCCAGATGACTCAGCAGGAGCGGGATTTGATTGGCACCTGGATCAACCAGGGGGCCCGCACCAACTAGTTGATTCACACAGATCCAATGTGGGAGGGGGCTTGCCCCCGATGAGGGTGTGTCAGTGCATGCATCTGTAAATGACCCACTGCTATCGGGGGCAAGCCCCCTCCCACATTTGGGCCTGCATCGTTTGAAGATTGAGTTACACCCGGCAATTGAATGCCACACAACACAACAATAAAAAAGATTCGAGGTGTTGCATGTCCCAGTTAGAAACGCAGCACCCTGCCGCGCCCGCCATGGTGCGGCTGCCCCTCTTGCAACTGATTCTGGTAGGCCTGCAACACGTCTTGCTGATGTACGGCGGTGCCGTCGCCGTGCCCCTGATCATTGGCCAGGCCGCCGGGCTGAGCCGTGAAGAAATCGCCTTTCTGATCAACGCCGACCTATTGGTCGCCGGCATCGCCACCATGGTGCAGTCGTTCGGCATCGGCCCGGTGGGTATTCGCATGCCGGTGATGATGGGCGCCAGTTTCGCCGCCGTCGGCAGCATGGTCGCCATGGCCGGCATGCCCGGTATCGGCTTGCAGGGGATCTTCGGCGCAACCATCGCCGCCGGGTTCTTCGGCATGCTCATCGCGCCGTTCATGTCCAGGATCGTGCGTTTTTTCCCGCCGCTGGTGACCGGGACCGTGATTACCGCCATCGGCCTTTCGCTGTTTCCGGTGGCCGTGAACTGGGCCGGTGGCGGCAGCGCCGCCGCTACGTTCGGCTCGCCGGTGTACCTGGCGATTGCTGCGCTGGTGCTGGGCACCATCTTGCTGATCAACCGCTTCATGCGCGGCTTCTGGGTGAATATCTCGGTGCTGATCGGCATGGGCCTGGGCTACGCATTGTGTGGCACCCTCGGCATGGTCGACCTCAGCGGCCTGGCCCAGGCGCCGTGGGTGCAGGTGGTGACGCCGCTGCACTTCGGCATGCCCACGTTCGAGTTGGCGCCGATCCTGTCGATGTGCCTGGTGGTGGTGATCATTTTTGTCGAGTCCACCGGGATGTTCCTCGCCCTGGGGAAGATCACCGGCCAGGACGTCACGCCGAAAATGCTGCGCCGCGGTTTGCTGTGTGATGCCGGCGCGTCGTTCTTTGCCGGCTTCTTCAATACCTTTACCCACTCCTCGTTCGCGCAGAACATCGGCCTGGTGCAGATGACCGGCGTGCGCTGCCGCTCGGTCACGATCATGGCCGGGGCATTCCTGATTGTGCTGAGCCTGTTGCCCAAGGCCGCCTACCTGGTGGCGTCGATTCCTCCGGCGGTACTGGGCGGCGCGGCGATTGCGATGTTCGGAATGGTCGCGGCGACCGGCATCAAGATCCTGCAGGAAGCCGACATCGCCGACCGGCGCAACCAGTTGCTGGTGGCGGTGAGCATCGGCATGGGCCTGATCCCGGTGGTGCGTCCGGAGTTCTTCGCACAATTGCCGTTATGGATGAGCCCGATCACCCACAGCGGCATCGCCATGGCCACCCTCAGCGCCTTGTCGCTGAACATCCTGTTCAACATTCTCGGCGGCGCTGAACGCCCTGCCGTTGAGCACGCCCACAGCTGAAGCGTGCCCCATCGTCGCCTGGTGCGCGCTGTAAAGGCGCACTTGAGCCCAGACGTGGGAGCCAGTATTCTCCGCGCCCGCTTGAATCGACGGTTTTTTATCGCCTTGGCGCGGCTTTTGCTACAGCCATAAAGTTGACCAGTCAGACGAGTTCTTCAGCAAATCCAAAGGCGCCACACCAGAGCGCCAGATAAAAAACATAAAACTTTAACTCGGGAGCACCGAATGAAACCTATGTTCAAAGGCCTGATGCTGGCGGGATCCCTGCTGGCCGGTGGCCAAGCCGTGGCCGGCGATTTGTTGCAGTGGCAGAACAACAGCCTGACGTATCTGTGGGGCAAGAGCTTTACCGTCAACCCGCAGATCCAGCAGACCGTCACGTTCGAACATGCCGACGCGTGGAAATACGGCGACAACTTCTTCTTCCTCGACCGCATCTTTTACAACGGCAAGGAAGACGGCAACGTCGGTCCGAATACCTACTACGGCGAGTTCAGCCCACGGTTGTCGTTCGGCAAGATTCTCGACAAGGATTTGTCATTCGGTCCGATCAAGGATGTATTGCTGGCCTTCACTTACGAGTTCGGCGAAGGCGACAACGAGTCGTACCTGCTGGGCCCGGCGTTTGATTTGAATATTCCGGGCTTCGACTACTTCCAGTTGAACTTCTACCAGCGCCAGACCGAGGGCAACCGCCCGGGTGACGGCGTGTGGCAGATCACGCCGGTGTGGTCGTACACAATTCCCGTGGGCAACTCCGATGTGCTGATCGACGGCTTCATGGACTGGGTGGTGGACAACGACAAGAACGCCCGCGGCACTTACCACGCCAACCTGCACTTCAACCCCCAGGTTAAATACGACCTGGGCAAGGCGCTGCATTGGGGCGACAAACAGTTGTATGTGGGCTTTGAATACGACTACTGGAAGAACAAGTACGGGATCGAGGATTCGGGGGCGTTCAAGACGACTCAGGATACGGCGAGCTTCCTGGTCAAGTATCACTTCTGATTGAACACCGCAGGTCAAAATGTGGGAGGGGGCTTGCCCCCTCCCACATTCAGTTCAGCGTCAGGCCGAGGAATCGCGACAGTTCCTCGCGCTTGGCCAACGCATCTTTGCGCCCCAACTCGATCAACTCGCTGCAATACCCCGCCTCGAACAACAAGTAACTCAACACCCCTGCACCACTGGTCTTGGTCGCCCCAGGCCCGCGCAAGAACATGCGCAACGCTGCTGGCAGTTCCTGGCGATGGCGCGCCGCGATTTCGTCGATCGGCTGGCTGGGTGCAATCACCAACACGTCAACTGCCGCCACGCCGGGCGAGGCATGGCTGAATTGATTCAAGCGTTCCAGCAATTCGATATCGCTTTCCAGGCTGTCGATGAATGTGCTGTTGAGCATGTGCCCGCCGATTTGCGCGAGTGTCGGCTCCTGGCCGGTGTAGGTGCGCGGTGCCGACGGTTCATTGCCGCGCGGGTTACCGCTGACGCCCACCACCAGCACACGACTCGCGCCCAGGTGCAAGGCCGGGCTGATGGGGGCCGACTGGCGAACGGCGCCGTCACCGAAAAATTCCTGGTCGAGTTTCACCGGGGCAAACAGCAAGGGAATCGCCGAACTGGCCAGCAAGTGTTCCACCGTGAGTTGGGTCGGCACGCCGATCCGCCGATGGCGCAGCCAGGGGTCGATGGTTCCGCCGCCTTGGTAGAAGGTCACCGCCTGACCGGATTCATAGCCGAACGCGGTGACCGCCACGGCCTGCAGATGCTTGAGCCGGATGGCTTCGTCGATGCCCGCCAGGTGCAGTTTGTCCTGCAGCAGCTCGCGCAGCGGTGAACTGTCGAGCAAGGCCACCGGCAACTGCCGGCCCAGGCCCAACAGGCTATGAATGAAGAACCGGCTCGCCTGGCGGATCACGCCCGGCCAGTCGCTGCGCAACACCAGATGGCTGCGAAAGCCTTGCCAGAATGCCGTAAGGCGTTCGACAGCGGCGGTGAAATCAGTTGCGCCACTGGCCAGGCTGACCGCATTGATCGCCCCGGCCGAGGTGCCGACAATCACCGCAAATGGATTCGGTGCCCCTGGCGGCAGCAACTCGGCAATCGCCGCCAACACCCCCACCTGATACGCCGCTCGCGCCCCGCCGCCGGAAAGAATCAAGCCTGTGACCGGTTCAGCTGGACGCATTGCATTACTCCATGTGGAAAAAGGAAGGCTTACCGACGGCGTTTTTCGTACAGCTTGGGTTCACCCGATGGCCGGCTCTTGAAGCGGCGGTGGGTCCACAGGTATTGCTCGGGGCACTCGCGAACCGAGGCTTCGACCCACTGGTTGATGCGCAGGCAGTCGATCTCGTCCGTCTCGCCCGGGAAATCGGTGAGCGGCGCATGGATCACCAGACGGTAGCCACTGCCATCGGCCAGGCGCTCCTGGGTGAACGGCACCACCAGCGCCTTGCCCAGGCGTGCAAATTTGCTGGTGGCCGTGACCGTGGCGGCCTGGATACCGAACAGCGGCACGAAGATACTTTGCTTGGCGCCGTAGTCCTGGTCCGGCGCGTACCAGATCGCACGGCCAGCGCGCAGCAGCTTGAGCATGCCGCGCACGTCATCGCGTTCGACAGCCAGGGAATCGAGGTTGTGGCGCTCGCGGCCACGGCGCTGGATGAAGTCGAACAGCGGGTTGCCGTGCTCGCGGTACATGCCGTCGATGGTGTGTTTCTGCCCGAGCAGAGCGGCGCCGATTTCCAGGGTGGTGAAGTGCAGGGCCATCAGGATCACGCCCTTGCCTTCCAATTGCGCCTGGGTGAGATGCTCCAACCCCTGCACATGGGCCAGTCGCGCCAGGCGCGGCTTGGGCCACCACCAGCTCATGGCCATCTCGAAGAAGGCGATACCGGTGGAGGCAAAGTTTTCCTTGAGCAGGCGTTTGCGCTCCTTGGCGGACTTCTCCGGGAAGCACAACTCCAGGTTGCGCGCGGCGATGCGGCGACGTTCGCCGGCCACGCGGTACATGCCCGCGCCCAGCAGGCGACCAATGGTCAACAGCACGCGGTACGGCAGTTGGGTGACCAGCCACAGCAGGCCCAGCCCCAGCCATAACGGCCAAAAACGCGGGTGCAGAAATACAGCTCGAAAACGCGGGCGATCCATTACAGATTCCGGTAAAGACAAGGGCCGCGCATTCTACAACGGTTCGACTCGGCTTGCGGCGGGTGAGTGTTCTCGTTATAAGTCTCGACACTTTTCGTGACAAGCCGCTTTGCCGACCATGAGCCAAACCGAACCGCTAGACCAAGATCCCGTGTTCCAGCTGAAGGGCAGCATGCTCGCCATTACTGTGCTGGAACTGGCGCGCAATGACCTCGACGCCCTCGACCGCCAACTGGCCGCCAAGGTCGCCCTGGCGCCGAACTTTTTCAATAATGCCCCGCTGGTGCTGGCCCTGGACAAACTCCCGGCCGGCCAGGGCGTCATCGACCTGCCCGGACTGATGCGCGTGTGCCGTTCACACGGCCTGCGCACCCTGGCGATTCGCGCCAGCCGGATCGAAGACATCGCCGCCGCCATCGCCATTGAACTGCCAGTACTGCCGCCGTCCGGTGCGCGCGAGCGTCCACTCGAACCGCCGGTCGGTGAAGAGAAGAAAAAACCGGAAAAACCCCCTGAGCCGACGATCAGGCCGACCCGGATCATCACCTCGCCCGTGCGCGGCGGGCAGCAGATTTACGCCCAGGGCGGCGACCTTGTGGTGGTTTCCTCGGTCAGCCCGGGCGCGGAACTTCTCGCCGACGGTAATATCCATGTATACGGCCCGATGCGCGGCCGTGCACTGGCCGGCATCAAGGGCGATACCAAGGCGCGTATTTTCTGCCAGCAGTTGACCGCTGAGCTGGTTTCCATCGCGGGTCAGTACAAGGTTTCCGAAGATTTGCGCCGTGATCCGCTGTGGGGGGCTTCGGTACAGGTCAACCTGTCGGGCGATGTGTTGAACATCATCCGCCTTTAACGGATACTGCCGCATTTTCCAAGCATCTCTAGACTCTGATAGCAAAGCGAAACCGGCAATACTTGCGTAGGACTATTTGAAAGTAAGGTGTTTCCCCTGGGGAAAACCTGGCTTTCCCCTACACAGGCTGTCCGCCTGCAGCGAGTTTCAAGAGATGTTTTTCAGGGACCGAAAGTCCTTTTTCCTTAGGGGTGAAACACCTTGGCCAAGATTCTCGTGGTTACATCCGGCAAGGGTGGTGTGGGTAAGACCACCACCAGCGCCGCTATCGGTACCGGCCTCGCTCTGCGCGGCCACAAGACAGTCATCGTCGACTTCGACGTGGGTTTGCGTAACCTCGACCTGATCATGGGCTGCGAACGCCGCGTGGTGTACGACTTCGTCAACGTGGTGAACGGCGAAGCCAACCTGCAACAGGCCCTGATCAAGGACAAGCGCCTTGAGAACCTGTACGTGCTGGCCGCCAGCCAGACCCGTGACAAAGACGCACTGACCAAGGAAGGCGTAGGCAAAGTCCTCGCCGAGCTCAAAGAAACCTTCGAATACGTGGTGTGCGACTCCCCGGCCGGTATCGAAACCGGTGCTCACCTGGCGATGTACTTCGCCGATGAAGCTATCGTCGTGACCAACCCGGAAGTGTCCTCGGTACGTGACTCCGACCGTATGCTCGGCCTGCTGGCCAGCAAGTCCAAGCGCGCCGAAGAAGGCCAGGACCCGATCAAGGAACACCTGCTGCTGACCCGCTACAACCCTGAGCGTGTCAACAACGGCGAAATGCTCGGCGTTGAAGACGTCAAGGAAATCCTCGCAGTGACCCTGCTGGGTGTGATCCCCGAGTCCCAGGCCGTCCTGAAAGCTTCCAACCAGGGCGTGCCGGTTATTCTCGATGACCAGAGCGACGCCGGCCAGGCGTACAGCGATGCCGTTGATCGCCTGCTGGGCAAGACCGTGGAACACCGCTTCCTCGATGTGAAGAAGAAGGGATTCTTCGAGCGTATCTTTGGAGGCAACTAAACAATGAAATTTCTCGACTTCTTTCGTGCCAACAAAAAGCCAAGCACCGCGTCGGTCGCGAAAGAGCGTCTACAGATCATCGTGGCGCACGAACGCGGCCAACGCAGTACCCCGGACTACCTGCCAGCCTTGCAGAAGGAACTGGTCGAGGTGATCCGCAAGTACGTCAATATCGGCAACGATGACGTGCATGTCGCCCTGGAAAATGACGGCAGTTGCTCGATTCTGGAACTCAATATCACCCTGCCTGATCGTTAATCGAACAGGCGGCCGCCACGGCGGCTCGCTCACCTGATCCCGTTAGGGGAACCGGGTGGGCGAGCCGCCGTTGGCGTTTGTTACGAGGCTGTTTAATGCCGCTGTCCACTATCCACATCCTGCATCAGGACGACGCTGTCCTGGTGGTGAACAAGCCGACCCTGCTGCTCTCGGTGCCCGGCCGGGCCGACGACAACAAGGACTGCCTGATTACCCGCCTGCAGGAAAACGGCTACCCCGAAGCCCGCATCGTTCATCGCCTGGACTGGGAAACCTCGGGCATCATCCTGTTGGCGCGTGACGCGGACACCCACCGCGAACTGTCCCGCCAGTTTCATGACCGTGAAACGGAAAAGGCCTACACGGCATTGGCCTGGGGCCAGCCGGAACTGGACAGCGGCAGCATCGACCTGCCCTTGCGCTATGACCCGCCGACCAAGCCACGTCATGTGGTGGACCACGAATTCGGCAAGCACGCGCTGACCTTCTGGAAGGTGCTGGAACGTTGCGGCGACTGGTGCCGCGTCGAACTGACGCCGATCACTGGGCGCTCGCACCAGCTGCGCGTACACATGCTGTCCATCGGCCATCCGCTGCTCGGTGATGGCCTATATGCCCACGAACAAGCCCTCGCGGCCTGGCCGCGCCTGTGCCTGCACGCGAGCATGTTGAGTTTTACTCATCCGCAAAGCGGCGAGCGCTTGCGTTTCGAGTGCCCCGCGCCCTTCTAAAGCTCTAAACACAGTACCTGTGGGAGGGGGCTTGCCCCCGATAGCAGTGGGTCAGCTAAACATTGGCTGACTGATACACCGCAATCGGGGGCAAGCTGTTCTGGTCAAGTTTTTCCGGACACCGGTTACGGTGATCAAGCCGCCTCCTGCTCCATGGCTATTGGCGACAGGTAATTGTTGTAGCTGTGGAGCCTGATTCGGTTGTATCGCATGAAAAAGCGGGTCATATCCTGCTTGGCTTCTTCAACTGTCGTATAGCCTTTGGTGGGCACCCACTCTGATTTGAGCGTCCCGAAGAAACGCTCTGTTGGCGCGTTGTCCCAGCACTGCCCCCTGCGGCTCATGCTTTGCGTTATTCCATGCTCCAGCAGCTCGGACTGAAAGAGCTGGCTGGTGTATTGGCAGCCTTGATCTGAATGAAACATCAAGCCTGCATGTTTGCCTCGAACCTCCACCGCCATTCTCAGCGCCCTGCTAACCAGGTTGGCGTCATTGATCAGAGAAAACGCCCAGCCAACGATTCGGCGGGCGAACAGATCAATCACCGCTGCCAAGTGATACCAGCGTTTCCCAACCATCAGGCTGGTAACGTCGCCGCACCAGACCTGATTAATTGCGGTTGGCTCGAAGTTACGCTCGAGCAGGTTCTTGGCCACAAATGCTTCGACGCCTCTAGAGCGATACTGATGGCGGCGACGCTGTTTGCTGGCCAGATTTGCCTCCGCCATGAGCTTTGCAACTAAATACCTTCCCGCCTTGATCTGTTGGGCCTTCAGGCGCTGAGAGATCATCCGTGTGCCTGCACTTTCCCGGCTTTCGACATGCAATTGCACGACTTTTGCTCTAAGCGCGTCACGCTCGGCATTCGGTGCTGAGCGACGCTTAATCCAGTCATAAAACGCGCTGCGAGAAACGCCTAGCGCACTGCAAAGCAGGCTGGTCGGATATGAACTCGACTCCCTCAGTTCCTCGATCAGGAAAAACGATCGGGATCCGACATCAAGAGAGCCGTAGCCTTTTTTAAGATTTCAGCCTCAGTCTCCAGGCGCTTGATCTTGGCTCGTAGCTGTTGAAGCTCTCGCTGTTCGTCGCTGATAGCCTTGGTACCTGCCACTGGCTGCCCTTTGTGACGTTCTTTACGAACCTGATCAACCCAGCGGCGCAGAGCCGTAGGGCCAACGTCCATCGATGCGCAGACGTCGGGAACTGAGCAGTTATCATCAAGAACCATGCTTGCAGCACGTTGCTTGAACTCGTGGGTATAGGTCTTTCGCTGTTGCATTCGGAACCTCCTGATTGGGCGAATCATATCGCCCTTAAGAGGTGTCCGGGATCATTAGGCCAGTTCAAGCCCCCTCCCACATCTTGTTCTGTGTCAGTTCTAGACACCGAGTCAAACCAATACGGTAAACTCGGCGCATTGCTGTCTGGAGCTAATTATGCGCGAAGCGTTGAATCAAGGCCTGATCGACTTCCTCAAGGCCTCCCCTACTCCCTTTCATGCCACCGCTGCCCTGGCCCAGCGCCTGGAAGCAGCCGGTTACCAGCGTCTCGACGAGCGCGACACCTGGACCACCGAAGCCAACGGTCGCTATTACGTGACCCGTAACGACTCCTCGATCATTGCATTCAAGCTGGGCCGCCACTCGCCGCTGCAAGACGGTATCCGCATGGTCGGCGCCCACACCGACAGCCCGTGCCTGCGGGTCAAGCCCCAGCCCGAGCTGCAACGCCAGGGTTTCTGGCAGTTGGGCGTGGAAGTCTACGGCGGCGCATTGCTGGCCCCGTGGTTCGACCGCGACCTGTCCCTGGCTGGCCGCGTCACGTTCCGTCGCGATGGCAAGGTCGAAAGCCAGCTGATCGACTTCAAGCTGCCGATCGCCATCATTCCCAACCTGGCCATCCACCTCAACCGTGAGGCCAACCAGGGCTGGGCGATCAATGCCCAGACCGAACTGCCGCCGATCCTCGCGCAATTTGCCGGTGACGAGCGCGTGGACTTTCGCGCTGTACTCACCGAGCAACTGGCGCGCGAGCACGGGCTCAATGCCGACGTGGTGCTCGACTACGAGCTGAGCTTCTACGACACCCAGAGCGCTGCGGTGATTGGTCTCAATGGCGACTTCATCGCCGGTGCGCGCCTGGACAACCTGCTGTCGTGCTACGCCGGCTTGCAAGCCCTGCTCACCCGCGACACCGATGAAACCTGCGTACTGGTGTGCAACGACCACGAAGAAGTCGGCTCCTCCTCGGCCTGCGGCGCCGATGGCCCGATGCTGGAACAGACCCTGCGCCGGCTGCTGCCGGAAGGTGAAGAATTCGTGCGCACCATTCAGAAATCGCTGATGGTGTCTGCGGACAACGCCCATGGCGTGCACCCCAACTACGCCGAGAAACACGACGCCAACCACGGCCCCAAGCTCAACGCCGGCCCGGTGATCAAGGTCAACAGCAACCAGCGCTACGCCACCAACAGCGAAACCGCCGGGTTCTTCCGTCACCTGTGCATGGCTCAGGAAGTGCCGGTGCAGAGCTTTGTGGTGCGCAGCGACATGGGCTGTGGCTCGACAATCGGGCCGATCACCGCCAGCAACCTGGGTGTGCGCACCGTGGACATCGGCCTGCCGACGTTTGCCATGCATTCGATTCGTGAACTGTGCGGCAGTCATGATCTGGCGCACCTGGTCAAGGTACTGGGCGCGTTCTATGCAAGTCGCGACCTGCCCTGATCTCAGGGGCTGAATGCGCTCAAAAATGTGGGAGGGGGCTTGCCCCCGATAGCGGTGGACCAGCCAATACATCTGTTGACTGACCCGCCGCAATCGGGGGCAAGCCCCCTCCCACATTGGTTATGTGTTCACCTGATCCATATCACCTGCATTTCCCATAATCCGACCTAGACTTGTCAGTATTCCCACTCTGACAAGGCCGTCACACCATGATCTCCATGTCCTCCTTCCACGCCATGCTGATCCCCATCCTGATCGGCATGATCATGCTTGCTGTCGGCTTCAACTTTCGCGACAAGCCCGTTGGCGTGTTCGGCATGTGGGTCGGCATGCTGCTGATCCTGGGCACCGTGGTGTACAAGATCCTCGCTAAATTGGCGGAATGACAAATGCGCTCGCATCTGGCATAGCGGCCTCGTACACTCGATCAATTCGTCGTTTTCAAGGTTGACCGCCTCGTGCTTTCCCGTCTGCTTGCCCTGCCCTGCTACCTGCTCATCGCCCTGCTCACCCTGCTGCCGCTGACGTCCGCCCAAGCCGTCGGCCTGCCCGGACTGCTGGGCAGTTCCACCAAGGCCCAACCCCAGGCCGAGGTACCCTTGGGGCAGTCGCTGGACGAAGTGATCAAGACCCTGGAGAACGACCAGCAGCGCACCCAATTGCTGAGCGACTTGAAGAAACTGCGCGCGGCCACGCAAAAGGCCCAACCGGCCGCCGAACTTGGTGTGCTGGGCCTGATCGGCAGCACGCTGTCGGGGTTTGAACAGCAGTTCTCCGGCGCCGACAGCCCGCTGGGGCGCTGGTCCAATGAGGTCGACCTGGCCAAGGATGAACTCAGCACGCTGATGCTGCCGGCCAGCGAATGGTTGCCGATCATCTTTGGTTTTGCCGTGATCCTGGCGGTGTGGAGCCTGTTGGCCGCGGCGCTGATCTGGCTCAGCCATCGCGTGCGCGAACGCTTCGGCCTGCCCGAGGAGCTGCCGCAACACCCACGCACCTGGGACATGCTGCGCTTCGCCCTGCGCAAGCTCGGCCCGTGGTTGATCGCACTGGTCATCACGGTTTACCTGAGCTACGCCCTGCCTTCGTCCCTGGGCAAGTCCCTGGCGATGGTGCTGGCGTACGCCCTGGTTGTCGGCACCTGCTTCTCGGCAATCTGCGTGATTGCCTTTTCCCTACTGGACGGCCCGCACCGCCACCGCGCCCTGTATATCCTGCGCCACCAGGCCTTCCGCCCGCTGTGGTGGATCGGCAGTTTTGCCGCCTTTGGTGAAGCCTTGAGCGACCCGCGGCTGGTCGCGGCGCTCGGCCAGCACCTGGCCCACACGGCCGCAACCGTGGCCAATGTGATGGCGGCGCTGTCCACGGGCGTATTCATCCTGCGGTTCCGTCGACCGATTGCCCACCTGATCCGCAACCAGCCGCTGTCGCGTCGCCTCACCCGCCGCGCCCTCACCGACACCCTGTCGATCATCGGCACTTTCTGGTACTTGCCCGCGCTGTTGCTGGTGGGCATTTCGCTGTTTGCCACCTTCCTGTCCGCCGGCGACACCAGCACCGCCCTGCGCCAGTCGCTGCTGTGCACGGTGCTGCTGGTGTTGTGCATGGTGATCAATGGGCTGGTGCGGCGCCACGCGCTCAAACCGCAGCGCGGGCACAAGCGCCATGCGTTGTACTCCGACCGCCTGAAAAGCTTCGTCTACACCCTGGCGCACCTGCTGGTATGGCTGGTGTTCATTGAGCTGGGCCTGCGCGTGTGGGGCCTGTCGCTGATTCGCTTTACCGAGGGTGACGGCCATGAAATCAGCGTCAAGCTGTTCAGCCTAGGCGGCACCCTGCTGTTTGCCTGGCTGATCTGGATTCTCAGCGACACCGCGATCCACCACGCCCTGACCCGCTCGCGCAAAGGCCTGGCCAACGCACGTGCGCAAACCATGATGCCGCTAATCCGCAACGTGCTGTTCGTGACCATCTTCATCATCGCCGCCATCGTCGCCCTGGCGAACATGGGCATGAACGTCACGCCTCTGCTGGCCGGTGCCGGTGTGATCGGCCTGGCAATCGGTTTCGGTGCGCAGTCGCTGGTGGCCGACCTGATCACCGGCCTGTTCATCATCATCGAAGATTCCCTGGCCATCGATGACTACGTCGACGTCGGCGGCCACCTCGGCACCGTCGAAGGGTTGACCATCCGCACCGTGCGCCTGCGCGATATCGACGGCATCGTGCACACCATCCCCTTCAGCGAAATCAAGAGCATCAAGAACTACTCGCGCGAATTCGGCTACGCGATCTTTCGCGTGGCGATCCCCTACAACATGGAGATCGACGACGCGATCAAGCTGATGCGCGATGTGGGCCACGCCATGCGCAATGACCCGCTGCAACGCCGCAATATCTGGTCGCCGCTGGAAATTCAGGGCGTGGAGAGTTTCGAATCGGGCAGCGCCATCCTGCGCGCGCGGTTCAAGACGGCGCCGATCAAGCAGTGGGAAGTGTCGCGGGCGTTCAACCTGTCACTCAAGCGGCATCTGGATGAAGCAGGGCTGGACCTGGCGACACCGCGCTTGAGCGTGCAGGTGGTGACAGGGGGATCGGGCGCATTGGAGAAAGAGAAGAGCGTTTAGAAGGCAACACTGTGCAAATGTGGGAGGGGGCTTGCCCCCGATGGCGGTGGGTCAGCTGAAAATAAGCTGACTGACAGACCGCTATCGGGGGCAAGCCCCCTCCCACATTTGTCAGGCGAGTGCGGCGCCATCCATTTTCTGGCGCAGGCTCAGCGGACGCATATCCGTCCAGGTCTCTTCGATGTAGGCCAGGCACTCTTTCTTGAAGCCGCTCTTGCCTACAGTGCGCCAGCCCTGCGGCACAGCCTTGTAGTCGGGCCAGATCGAGTATTGCTCTTCGTGGTTGACCACTACCTGAAACAGGATGTCGTCGCGGTCAAATACTGAGGTCATTGCTGTTCTCCGTCGTTCAAAGGCTGGCTGTGCACCATGCGCAGCGCTGATATCTGTAGAAACGTACCAAGGGTCACGAAAATTAGAGGCCGGCGAGCGCCGCCGCCAAGGCGCGCCCGAAGATCTCGGCGACCTGGTCGACTTCAGCAGCGGTGATCACCAGCGGCGGCAGGAAGCGCACCACGCTGCCATGTCTCCCCCCCAGTTCAAGGATCAGGCCACGCTTGAGACACTCACGCTGGAGCAGCGGCGCGAGCAGCCGATGCACAGGCGGGTGGCCCTGGATGTCGCGCTTGCCAGCCGGGTCCACCAACTCCACGCCAAGCATCAGCCCACGCCCGCGAATATCCCCCAGTTGCGGGAAGTCACGCTGCAACAGGCGCAGGTGTGCGCCCAGGCGCTCGCCCATGGCCGCCGCATGACCGGCCAGGTCGTGCTCCTTGAGGTAGCGCATCACCGCCGAACCTGCCGCCATCGCCATCTGATTGCCCCGGAACGTCCCCGCATGGGCACCGGGCAGCCAGGTGTCAAGCCAGTCGCGATACACCACCACCGCCAGCGGCAAGCTGCCACCAATGGCTTTGGACATGACCACCACGTCCGGGATGATGCCCGCGTGCTCGAAGGCAAACATTTTGCCGGTACGGCCAAAACCACTCTGGATTTCATCGACGATCAGCGCGACGCCCGCCTGCTCGGTGATACGCCGCAGGCCGCGCAGCCAGTCGAGGTCCGCCGGGACCACGCCGCCCTCGCCCTGCACCACTTCAACGATCACCGCCGCCGGCGGCAACACGCCCGCTTCGGGATCGTTGAGCAGGTTTTCCAGGTAATGCAGGTTGACCCGCACCCCCTCAGCGCCACCCAGACCGAACGGGCAGCGGTAGTCGTAGGGGAATGGCAGAAATTGCACGCCACTGCCGAGCAATGCGCCCAGCGGTTTCTTCGGCCCGAGGCTGCCCATCAGGCTCAACGCGCCCTGAGTCATGCCGTGATAACCGCCCTGGAACGACAGCACCGTGCTGCGCCCGGTGGCCGTGCGCGCCAGCTTCAACGCCGCTTCCACCGCGTCGGTGCCGGTGGGGCCGCAGAACTGGATTTTCGCCTCTCGCGCCAGTTCCGGCGGCAACAGGCCGAACAGATCCTGCACGAACTGATCCTTGACCGGTGTGGTCAGGTCCAGGGTGTGCAACGGCAATTCATCGCTCAGGACCTGTTGAATGGCCTGGATCACCACCGGGTGGTTATGGCCGAGCGCGAGGGTTCCGGCACCGGCCAGGCAGTCAATGAAACTACGACCTTCCACGTCTTCCACATAGATCCCCCTGGCACGTTTGAGGGCCAGGGGAATGCGCCGAGGATAGCTGCGGGCATTGGACTCCTGCTGGCGCTGGCGGGCCAGCAACGGGCTGTCGTCGAACTGGTAAAGCGTTTCGCTGACGTGCACGGGCGCGGCGTCGATGGGGCTGGTGGCGACTGACATCTCGTTATCCCTCAATACGCGGGTGATGGTGGTCATCCGTGGGGGGCGGAAAATGCGCACGGACTTTATATTCTGAAGACGCATCAGGCTCGAGGGGATTTAGGGCCTTGCTCGGACTTACAGCTGTATACAGATCAAATGTGGGAGGGGGCTTGCCCCCGATAGCAGTGTGTCAGCTAACCATTGGCTGACTGATACAGTGCAATCGGGGGCAAGCCCCCTCCCACATTTGGCCCGTGTTCGGCTTAAAGCCCGCGGTATTTTTCATTCAGTGCGTACAGGATCGCGCAGGTCTCGGCATCCAGAAGCCCACTGTAATCGCGCGCGCGAAAGTGCATTTGGAACGCCCGGGTGCGCTGTTCAAAGGCCTGGCGATTCCACGCCGGCTTGTAGCCATAGCGCTGAAATGCCCGCTCCACCTCCACCTCCGGCGGCAGCCCCAGGCAGAACCGGCGCTGGTACATCGCTCGGGTTGCCTCGTCAAACCAGGCCCCTGCCCCGGCCTCATACAGGCACCGCCAGGGCAGCCGGGGCCCCGGATCGCTTTTGCGCCAGTACGCCACGTCCGAATGCCCGAGCACATCAGCCGGCCCGATGCGCGGGTAGCGCTCGAGAATGTCACGCACCAGCGCAATCAGAACCTGCACCTGTTCCTCGCCATAGGCCGGGAAGGTGAACACCCCTTTGTCATCACGCGCCAGGTTGACGATTTCGATGCCAATCGAGCGGCTGTTGAGGTTATCCCGCCCACCCCAATGGCTGGCGCCGGCATGCCAGGCGCGCTGGTCCTCGCTCACCAGGCGGAACACGCGCAGTTCGTCATAACCGGCGGCGCGGTAGGCGGGTTCATCGGGATCGGGCAGCAGATAGTGAGCGCTGACCCCGTTCTGCGTCAGGGTGCGCAACGACGACGTAAAGGGCGCCGCGGTGTAATGCAGGATCACCTGCCCCACGGACTCGCCATTACGTTCATTGAAATCCCTGGCAGGGAAACTGGTATCGATGACCAACATAAGATCCGTCCTTTCAGTAAGGGCCGAATCATTCGGCCCTTTCAAGCGCAAAAAAATTACCGCCATCCTGAAGACTTGAGCCTCAGGGGGGCGGTAACTATTTGGCACGTGCAGAAAAGCGATCAGCGTCGCAACGGCATACCCAATTCAACCCGCAGGCCATCGGCCTGGCTGTCGAACTTCAGCGAGCATGAGCAGCGCTGGACGATCGCTTGAACGATCGCCAGGCCCAGGCCACAGCCCTCGCTGCTGCCATTGCGCCAGAAGCGCTGGGTCAGGTATTGCAGGTCATCACTGGAAATCTGCGGGCCATGGTCCCGCACGCGAAATACCACGTTGTCAGCGCTGGAAAACACCTTGAGCTCCACCCGCGTATCGGCCGGGGTATGCCGCAAGGCGTTGTCCAGCAGGTTGCGCAAGGCCGCGACGGCCAGGCCCACGGGCATGTCCACCGGCGTGTCGACCAGGTTGTCGGCAAGGATCAGGTCAATGCGCGAATTGTCCCCGGCGCTGGCATCCTGGATCGCCAGCCTGGCGACTTCCTCGGCGCTGGACTGCAAACCATCGTCAAACGACAAACTGCCCTCCACCCGCGCCAGCAGCAACAATTGCTCCAGGGTGCGATGCAGCCGGTCGGCGCCTTCCTCGGCGTGGGCCAGGGATTGGTCGCGGGCCGCGCCCTCGGTCATGCGGGCCACTTGCAGGTGGGTCTTGATCGCCGTCAACGGGCTGCGCAGTTCATGGGCCGCGTCGCCGGTCAGGCGCCTTTCGCGCTCGATGGCCTTGGCGATGCGTTGCAACAGTTGGTTCTGGGTGTCGAGCAACGGTTTGAGTTCGCTGGGCAGCGGATGGATCTCCAACGGTTCGAGTGAGTCCGCACTGCGGCGCATCAGGGCGTCACGCATGCGATTGAGCGGCACCAGACCCTGGCCGATGCCCAGCCACAACAGGCACAGGCAGCCCAGCAAGGCCACGCCGACCGGCACCGATGCGGCCAGCAGGATCGACAGGTTCAACGCCTCGCGCTCCACCTGGCGGTCCGCCGTGGTGATCAGCAGGTCACCGCGGGACAGGGTGAAGCTGCGCCAACCCACGCCGTCGATGATCTGGTCGCGAAAACCGCTCTTGCGCGACTCCAGCCCTTCATCCGGCGCGGTGTGGCTGCGCGCAAGGATTTCGCCGTGCAACGAGCTGACCTGGCAGGCCATGCCCCCCGGCACGTTGAGTTGTTCGGTGCGTAAACGGGTGCCAGCGCCTACGCTGGCCAGGCCCGGCATTTGCTCGGTCAGACCCGCCACCATGCGCGCCGACGCCACCAGACGCTGGTCAAGGGAAAACATCATCTGGTTGCGCAGGTCGTTGAGCATCCAGGCCGCCGCCAGGGCCCAGATCAGCACAAAAGCGGCGCCGAGCTTGAACGTCAGGCGCAGGCGCAGGCTCATCACGAAGCATCCTCTCCCGCATCGGCCGAGCCCAGGCGATAGCCGAGGCCGCGTACGGTCTCGACGATGCCATTGCCCAATTTGCGCCGCAGGTGATGGATGTGCACGTTCAGCGCGTTGCTCTCCAGCTCGTCGTTGAACCCGTAGACGCTGTCCTTGAGTTGCTCACTGGAGAGCACACGGCCCTTGTTGTGCAGCAACGCCTGCAACAGCGCTTGTTCACGGCGCGACAGGTCCACCGGCTGGCCGCCCAGGAAGGTTTCGCGGCTGCTGGGGTCATAGGCCAGGCGGCCATGTTCGATCAGGTTGACACTGCGCCCCGCCACCCGGCGCAGCAGGGTTTGCAGGCGGGCGGCGAGTTCGCGCAGGTCGAAGGGTTTGAGCAGGTAATCATCGGCGCCCGCCTGCAGGCCGTCGACACGGTTGGTCACCGAATCGCGCGCGGTGAGGATCAGCACCGGAATCTCCAGGCCCTGGCTGCGCTGTTGCTGCAGCAGTTTCAGGCCGTCTTCGTCGGGCAGGCCGAGGTCGAGCACCATGATGTCGAAGGTCGCCGCCCTGAGCATCGCCCTGGCCGCCGCGGCCGTGCCCACGCGTTCTACCGTGAAGCCCTGGGCGGTAAGGCCGGCCACAATGCCGCTGGCGATCAGTTCGTCGTCTTCGCAGACCAGTACGTGCATGCTGAACCCTTCATGAAAGATGCGGGTGATTAGAAAAGGCACGGATTAAGCGCGCATTATGCCGCTAACTTCGCAACACCAGATAATCCCTACGCTCTAGAATAGCCCCCGGTTAATCATCGGTTAATCAACGCCACACATTGTGTGCCTCACTTGCATCGAACTAAGGCTGGACCATGCGGCATCTATTGACCTTTCTGCTGGTGTTGTTCGCCGGGACGGCCCAGGCCGCGGCGGGCAACCCTTTCGAGACCAAACCCGATTTTCTCCCGGTGGGCAAAGCCTTCACGTTTACCTCCGAACGTCTTGAAAGTGGCGAGACGCAGCTGTATTGGCAGATTGCCGACGGTTATTACCTCTACCAGCAACGCATGAAATTCGACGGCCTGGCCGAAAAGCCCGTGTTGCCCCAGGGTGAAGCCCACAGCGATGAATTCTTCGGCGAACAGCAGGTGTATCGCCAGGGCCTGGAAGTGAAGATCCCGGCCGGCACTACCGGCCAGGTCAAGCTGGGCTGGCAGGGCTGCGCCGATGCCGGCCTGTGCTACCCGCCGCAATCGATCACCGTGGACCTGGGCGGCAATCCGGCGGTCGCCGCCACCGCCCAGGCCCAGGACCAGAGCCTGGCCAGTGGCCTGCAACAACGCAGCCTGGGCTGGAGCCTGCTGATCTTTTTCGGCCTGGGCCTGTTGCTGGCGTTTGCTCCTTGCTCGTTGCCGATGCTGCCGATCCTCGCCGGACTGGTAGTGGGCAGCGGTGCCAGCCCGCGCCGCGGCTTTGCCCTGGCCAGCAGCTACGTGGTGTGCATGGCACTGGTGTATGCCGCGTTGGGCGTAATGGCCGCCCTGCTCGGCGGCAACCTCGCCGCGCTGCTGCAAACCCCGTGGATCCTCGGCAGTTTCGCCGCGCTGTTCGTGATCCTGGCCCTGCCGATGTTCGGCTTCTTTGAACTGCAACTGCCGGCCTTCCTGCGTGACCGCCTCGACAACGTCAGCCGCCAGCAAAGTGGCGGCAGCCTGATCGGCGCCGGTGTTCTCGGTGCGTTGTCCGGCCTGCTGGTGGGCCCGTGCATGACCGCGCCCCTGGCCGGCGCTCTGCTGTATATCGCTCAGAGCGGCAACGCGCTGCACGGTGGCCTGATCCTGTTCGCCATGGGCGTCGGCATCGGCATCCCGCTGTTGCTGCTGGTCACCGTGGGCAACCGTTTCCTGCCCAAGCCGGGCACCTGGATGAACGTACTCAAGGGTGTCTTCGGCTTCCTGTTCCTCGGCACCGCCGTGCTGATGATTCGCCCGGTAGTCGGTGAAAGCCTGTGGATCGGCCTGTGGGGCGTACTGGCACTGGTCATGGCCTATTGCGGCTGGACGCTGGCCCGTGAACACGGCCTGGCCGCCAAGGTGCTGGGTGCCGGCTCCCTGGTGCTGGGCCTGTGGGGCGCGGTGCTGGTGGTGGGTGCGGCAGGTGGCAGCAATGAGCTGTGGCAACCGCTGAAGGTGTACAGCGGCTCGCGGGTCGCTGCGGCAACCAGCGCGCACGACGCCTTCGTGACCCTCAATGACCCCGCCGCACTGCAAGGCCAGCTCGACAGCGCCAAGGCCCAGGGCCAATGGGTGCTGGTGGATTACTACGCCGACTGGTGCGTGTCGTGCAAGATCATGGAAAAACAGGTGTTCGGCAAACCCGAAGTGATGGACGCGCTCAAAGACGTGCGCCTGCTGCGCCTGGACGTTACCGCCGACAACGCCGCCAGCCGCGAGCTGCTCGGCCGTTATAAAGTGCCTGGGCCACCGAGCTTCGTCTGGATCGGCCCGGACGGTGAAGAGCGTCGCGCCCACCGCATCACTGGCGAAGTGGATGCCGCCGCCTTCCTGCAACGCTGGACGCAAACCCGAGACGCGCCTTGATGCTGACCCTTACCATCGGCACCTTCGCCATCGCCCTGAATCATATCCTGCTGATCAGCGCGCTGATCCTCGCCACCCTGGTGGGCTGGCGCGTAGCCAAAAGGGGCGGTGAAAACCCGGAGTCGGTGCTGTTCAGCCTGTTCCTGCTCGGCATGCTCACCGCCCGCATCAGCTTTGTGCTGATGTACTGGAGCGAGTACAGCAACGACTGGCTGCAGATGGTCGACCTGCGCGACGGCGGCTTTCTTGCCTGGCCCGGCATTATCGCCCTGGTGCTGGGTGCGCTGGTCTACGGTTGGCGGCGCCCGGCCCTGCGCAAGCCGCTGAGCGCCGGGGTGATCACGGGCCTGGTGTTCTGGGGCATGACCAGCCTGTCCCTGAACCTTTACGACAAGGGCTCGCAACTGCCGGATATCACCTTGCGCGACGCCAACGGCAATGTGGTGCAACTGGCCGATTACAAAGGCGGCCCGCTGGTGATCAACCTCTGGGCCACCTGGTGCCCGCCGTGCCGTCGGGAAATGCCGGTACTGGAACGCGCCCAGCACCAACGCCCGGATGTCACCTTCCTGTTCGTCAACCAGGCCGAGAGCATGCAAAGCGTCAGCACTTACCTGGCCACCCAGGGCCTGAACCTCGACAACGTGCTGTTCGACGCCAGCGGCCGCCTCGGCCAGGCCGTCGGCTCCATGGCTTTACCCACCACGCTGTTCTATACCGCCGATGGACGCTTGATCAACAGCCACCTTGGCGAGTTGTCCCAAGCCAGCCTGGCCCGTGCCATGGAACCCTTCGACACCGCCCCACAAAGGAAACCCACATGCCTCGCCTCCGCCACCTGCTGACCCTGCTGCCTTTGACGCTGGCCGCCACCCTGGCCCAGGCCGAAGACTGGCCGGCCCCGATCAAACAGATCGAAGCCAAGGGCGCCAAGATCCTCGGCAAATTCGACGCCCCCAGCGGCCTCACCGGCTACGCGGCGCAATACCAGAACCGCGGCATGGCGCTGTACCTGACCGCCGACGGCAACAGCGTGCTCGCCGGCAACCTGTACGACGCCCAGGGCAATGACCTGAGCAGCGCGCCCCTGGAAAAACTGGTGTACGCGCCGATGGCCAAGGAAGTCTGGGCCAAGATGGAAAAGAGCAGCTGGATCCAGGACGGCGACAAAAACGCGCCGCGCACCGTCTACCTGTTCAGCGACCCCAACTGCCCCTACTGCAACATGTTCTGGGAACAGGCCCGCCCATGGGTGAAGGCCGGCAAGGTGCAACTGCGCCACATCATGGTTGGCATCATCCGCGAAGACAGCCCCGGCAAATCCGCCGCGCTGTTCGCCGCCAAGGACCCGCAAAAGGCCCTGGAAGAACACGAAGCCGCCGGCAAGGGCAGCAAGTTGCAGGCCCTGGCCAAGATCCCGGCGGATATCGAAGCCAAGCTCGATGCCAACATGAAGTTGATGGAGGAGCTGGAGTTGTCGGCGACGCCGGCGATTTTCTATCTGGACGACAAGGGTGGCTTGCAGCAACAGCAGGGGGCGCCGTCGCCGGATAAGTTGGTGAAGATTCTGGGGCCGAAATAAGCGCCGTCTGGACTGAAGTTATCGGGGGCAGCTACTCCCCCTCTGTGCATACACATCACACCCTGTGGGAGCAGCTTGCCCCCGATGAGCATGGGTATCTACACAACTTTGGCTCGGCCCTGAATCTATGACGGGGCGGGGAGCCGAAGCCTCTCTAACTGACGCTCCGCGTTCCAAATGTGGGAGGGGGCTTGCTCCCGATGGCGGCCTTACAGCCGACCATGGTGTTGGATCAGCGCGCGTACATATCCGTTGCTGCGGTAACGGCGGCTTAGGGTTCCGCCCTGACGGCGGGTCACTTTTGGAAAGAGCCCCAAAAGTAACCAAATGGGCTCCTGCCCCACCACTCGGCACCTCGCCCAGGCTCGGTGTGCCCGTAACCCGACATTGATTTGGAGGGCCGCCGCCACGCGCCATCCATGGCGCGGGGCGGCTAAACCGGCATCCCTGCCGGTTTACCCTCCAAATCAATGTCAAATTCCGGCCAGCGTGGTTTAACGGGGCGCCTAAGATCAAGAGCAAGATCAAGAGCGGCTCGCTTCGCATCGTGGTTACCGTAAGCTGCTACAAGATTGTGTAGATACCTATGCCCCGACGAGGCCCTCAAGTACGGCGACCTTTACAGCCCCTCCAACTGCGCCATCAAATCACTCAACCGGTCCACCTTCTCGGCACTGATCTCATTCACCGCCAACCCCTCGATATACCCAGCCAACTGCGCCACCGTGCTGCACTCGAACATGGCCCTTAACGGCACATCGCGCTGCAGGGTTTTCTGCACCCGCGAGGCGATCTGCGTGGCCAGCAACGAGTGCCCGCCCAGTTCGAAGAAGTTGTCCTGCACCCCTACCCGTTCGACTTTCAGCACCTGGGCCCAAATATCGACCAGGGTGGTTTCCAGTTCGTTGCGCGGCGCCAGGTAGTCCTGGCTGTGCAACTGGCCGATCTCCAGGGCCGGCAGAGCCTTGCGGTCGAGTTTGCCGTTGGCGTTGAGCGGCAGGCGGTCGAGCCATAGCCAGTGCAGCGGCACCATGTATTCCGGCAGTTCGCTGCGCAGGCGTTGCTTGATGCGGTCCAGGCGCTCGCTGGCATTCAACGCCTGGTCCGCGGCGACGAGATAGCCGACCAGGTGCTTGCCATTGACGCCCTCTTGCACGCCGACCGCCGCATCGCGCAGCTCCGGCTGTTCGTGCAGGCGTGCTTCGATTTCACCCAGTTCGATGCGGTAGCCGCGAATCTTCACTTGATGGTCGATGCGCCCGACGTACTCCAGCACGCCGTCGCTGCGTCGCCGTGCCAGGTCGCCGGTGCGGTACAGCCGCTCGCCCGGTGCGCCGAACGGGTTGGGCACAAACACCGGCGCGGTGCGCAACGGATCGCTGACGTAGCCCCGCCCGACACCGGTGCCGGCCACGCACAGTTCACCGACAGCGCCCTGCGGCACCAGCTCCAGTGCGCCGTCGAGCAGGTACAAACGGTTGTTGTCGGTCGGTGTGCCAATCGGCAGGTAAGTGCCACGGGTCGAGGCCAGGTCGACGCGGTAGAACGCCACATCGTCCGAGCATTCCGCCGGCCCGTAGGCGTTCACCAAGCCAATCTGGGGGTAGCGCAACAGCCATTGGTGCGCCAGCTCCGGCGGCATCGCCTCACCGGTCGGCAGCATCCAGCGCAAGCCATCAAGGCTGATACGGTCCTGGGCGAGCATGCCCTGAATCAAAGACGGCACGCTTTCCAGCACCGTAATGCCTTGTGCCTGGACGTGTGCCAACAACCCCTGGGGATCATGGGCAATGGTATTGGGCACGATGTCCACACGCGCGCCGAACAGCGGCGCCGCGAGGAACTGCCACACGGAAATATCGAAGCTTTGCGAAGCGGTCTGCGCGATCACGTCCGTCTCGCTCAGTTGCAGGTACGGCACCTTGCTCAACTGGTTGTTGAGCATGCCGCGCTGTTCGACCATCACGCCTTTGGGCAGGCCGGTGGAGCCCGAGGTGTAGATCACATAGGCGAGGTTGTCCGGGGCACTGTAGACGCCTGGGTTCTCGCCACGGGCGGGGACTTCTTCCCACACCAGCAACTTGCAGTCGACACCGTCGAGCAGTTCGACAGCCTGCTCGCGGCAGGCTTCGGTGCACACCAGCAACGGCGTGCGGCTCAATTCGATGATGCGGCTCAGGCGCGGGCCCGGCAGGCCAGGGTCCAGCGGCAGGTATCCGGCACCGGCCTTGAAGCTGCCGATGATCATGCCGAGCAGTTCCAGGTTACGCTCGGCCAGCACCGCAACCGGCTGGTCCGGGCCGACACCGGCGGCGATCAGCGCATGCCCCAGGCCGTTACTGCGCCGGTTCAACTCCTCATAGCTCCATTGCCGGTCGAGGCAGCTGGCGGCGATACGTTGCGGCTGCTGCGCCACCTGCTCCTCGAACAGCTCGACATAGCTGCGCTGCAGCGGGTAGTCATGGTCGCTCTGGTTGCAACCGTCCACCAGGAATTCACGCTCCTGCGCGCCTATCAGCGGCAAGTCGGCCATGTCGCCATGGAAGCCCTGCACCAGTGCCAACAACAGGCGCTTGAACTCGCCAAGCATGCCTTGCACGGTGGTTTCATCGAAATAGCGCTGGTCGTAAGACAGGTGCAACCCCAGATCATCGCCCGGATAGCACACGGCGGTCAGCGGGAAGTTGGTGTGGGTACGGCCGGAATCCGAGGTGGCATTCAGGCTTTGGGCATGGCTCAGCACCGCGGTTTCCACCGGGGCATTCTCGAACACGAACAGGCTGTCGAACAGCGGCTGGCCTTTGGGCAGTTCGCTGTGCTCCTGAATGGTCACCAAGGGCAGGTATTCGTACTCGCGCAGTTGCATGTTGCTGTCGAGCAGGCCGCTCAGCCAGTCGCGCACGCGGCAAGGCTGGTGGTCTTCCGGCAGTTTGACCCGCAGGGCGATGCTGTTGATGAACAGGCCCACGGTGCGTTGCATCTGCGGCATGTCGACCGGGCGGCCGGCCACGGTGACGCCGAACAGCACGTCGCGATCACCGCTCAAGCGCCGCAGCACCAGCGCCCAGGCCGCCTGGGCAAAGGTGTTGACCGTCAATTGGTGGGCCTGGGCCAGCTCGCGCAATTGCGCGCCGTCGCGGGCCTCCAGGCGGGTGTAGCAGTCGCCCACCAGCATGCCGCCGCTGTGGCCGGCGTGTTCGCGCAGAAACGGACGGTCGCTGGGGATCGGTGTGGTGCGTTCAAAACCTTGCAGGTTGCGCTGCCACCACTGGCGCGCTTCGTTCAGGTCCTGGCGTTGCAGCCAGGCGATGTAGTCGCGGTAACGCGGTGGCGTGGCCAGTTGCGCCTGGCGCCCTTCGCCCAGGGCCAGGTAGATTTCGAAGAAGTCATTCATCAACAGCGAACGGCACCAGGCATCGATGAGGATGTGGTGGTTGCTCATCATGAACCAGTAACGCGCCTCGCCCACGCGGATCAGGCGCAGGTGGAACGGCGCCTGGTTGAGCAGATCGAAACCGGCTTCGCGTTCGCGCTTGAGCAAGGCTTGCAGACGCGGCTCCTGCTCGCTCTCGGGGTCGGCGCTCCAGTCCAGGTACTCGATTGGCGTGCTGCCCGGTGTGTGGATCACTTGCAGCATGTCTTCGCCGACGTTCCAGCAGAACGAGGCGCGCAAGGCTTCGTGGCGGGCAATCACCGCCTGCCAGGCCTGGGCGAAACGTTGCGGGTCCAGGGCGCTGTTGATGCGGTAGCGGTCCTGCATGTAATACAGGCCGGTGCCCGGTTCCAGCAGGGTGTGCAGCAACAGGCCCTCTTGCATCGGGGTCAGCGGGTAGACGTCTTCGATGACGCTGGCCGGTACCGGCAGGCTGTCCAGTTGCGCCTGGCTCAACCGCGCCAGCGGGAAGTCCGACGGCGTAAGGCCGCCGGCATCGTCCTTGAGGCAATGGGCGATCAGGCTGTGCAATTCGGCCAGGTACGCCTCGGCCAGATCGCGAATGGTCTGCTGGTCGTGGCGCTCGCGGCTGAAGGTCCAGCGCAGCACCAGTTCGCCGCCGTACACCTGGCTGTCGACACTCAGCTCGTTGGGCAGCGGAGCGTCGGGGTCGTGGGCGAGACCGGCGGATTCATCCAGTGGATGGAACAGCGCATCGGCGCCGAAACTCTGGTCGAACTGACCGAGGTAGTTGAAGGTGATATCGGCGCTCGGCAGCGCCGCCAGGGTGCGTTGGCACAGGTCGTCCGCCAGGTAGCGCAGCACGCCATAGCCCAAGCCCTTATGCGGCACGCCGCGCAGTTGCTCCTTGATCGCCTTGATCGAATCGCCCAGCTGCGCCTGCGGGGTCAGGCGCAACGGGTAAGCGCTGGTGAACCAGCCGACGCTGCGGGTCAGGTCGACGTCATCGAACAGGTTTTCACGGCCGTGGCCTTCCAGTTGGATCAACGCCGCGTCGTGGCCGCTCCAGCGGCACAGCACGCGGGCCAGCGCGGTCAGCAGCAGGTCGTTGACCTGGGTGCGGTAGGCGCTCGGCGCCTGTTGCAGCAACTGCCGAGTGCGCTCGGCATCCAGGCGCACGCTGACTGTCTCGGCGTCCCGATTACGCCGTGCACCGTGGGCTCGATCTACCGGCAATGCCAGCGCCGGGCCCGCCAGTTGCGCTTGCCACAGGCTCAGTTCTTCGCGCAGGGATTCGCTGTGCGCATAGGCCTGCAAACGCGCGGCCCAGTCGCGCAAGGCGCTGGTCTTGGCCGGCAGACTGACGGACTGGCCTGCGCTCAGTTGGCGATACACATTCTGCAAATCTTCCAGCAGTACCCGCCACGACACGCCGTCCACCACCAAGTGATGGATGGCGATCAGCAGGCGCTGCTGGCCTTGGGGGCCGTCCACCAGCAACGCGCGCAGCAGCGGGCCGTGTTGCAGGTCGAGGCTGCGCTGGGTGTCGGTGAACAGCGCGGTGCAGTCGGCCATGTCGCGCACTTGCGCCTGCATCAACACGCCGCCTTCGGGCACGGCCAGGTGTTCGGCATGCCACTGTGCATCGCGTTGGGTAAAGCTCAGGCGCAGCGCGTCGTGATGTTCAAGCACCGCCACCAGGGCCTGCTCCAGGCGATGCGGGTCCAGCAGCTGCAGCGGCTTGAGCACCAGCGCCTGGTTCCAGTGCTGGCGCGCCGGGATGTCGCTGTGGAAGAACCAATGCTGGATCGGCGTAAGGCCCGAGCCGCCAGTCAGTAAACCCTGCTCGGCGCTGACCTGTTCGGCGCGCGTGGCGACGGCGGCCAGGCTGTGCACGGTCTGGTGCTGGAACAGGTCACGCGGGCTGAAATGAATGCCCGCCTGGCGCGCCCGGCTGACCACCTGAATCGACAGGATCGAATCGCCGCCCAGCTCGAAGAAGTTATCGTCCAGGCCGACTTGCTGCACGTTCAGCACCGCGCACCAGATGGAGGCCAGGCTTTGCTCCAGCGCATTGCGCGGCGCCACGTACTGCCTGCGATTGGCCTCGGGATCCGGCTCGGGCAAGGCGCGACGGTCGAGCTTGCCGTTGGCGGTCAGCGGCATGCTGTCGAGCACGATCATCTGGGCCGGCACCATGTAGTCCGGCAAGTGCGCCTGGAGGTGAGCCTTCAGCGCGTCACGCAAGGCAACCTGCTCGGCATCACCGACCAGGTACGCCACCAATTGTTTGCCGCTCGGCGACTCCAGCGCCAGCACCACCGCTTCACGCACGGCTGGATGCTCCAGCAGGCGGGTTTCGATTTCGCCCAACTCGATGCGAAAACCACGAATCTTCACTTGATGGTCGATACGCCCCAGGTACTCCACCTGCCCATCGGCGCGTTGGCGCACCAGGTCGCCGGTGCGGTACAGGCGACCACCATTGGCTGCGAACGGGTCGGCGACAAAACGCTCCGCGGTCATCCCCGCACGCTGGTGATAACCCTGGGCCAAGCCCGCACCGCCCACGTACAACTCGCCGGTCGCGCCTTGCGGCACCAGCGCCAGGTCGGCGTCGAGAATATAGGCCACGCGCGCGCCGATGATGCTGCCGATCGGTACGCTGGCGGCGCCCTCCTCCAGTTGTTCCGGCGCCAGGCTGGCCAGCGGCATGACCACGGTTTCGGTCGGGCCATAGGCATTGAAAAACACCTGGGGCTGGAACGCGGCGCGGATGCGTTGCAGGTGCTCGCCGGTCAAGGCTTCGCCGCCGGTGATGCACATGCGCACGGGCAAGGTCTGGTTTTGCGTGGCCAGCCACTGCGCCAATTGGCTGCCGTAGCTGGGGGTGAACCCGAGGATGGTGATGCGATGGGTGCGGATCAGCGCGCAGATTTCCTGCGCGTCCCACTGGCCCTGGGCGCGCAATACGACGTGGGCGCCGCTGAGCAAGGGCACCAGCAAGCGCTCGGTGGCGGCGTCAAAATTGATCGAGTAGAAATGCAGCTCGCAGTCGTCCGGGCGCATGCCGAACCGCTCGATCACGGCCTGGCAGTGCATGGCGATTTCGCCATGGGACACCACCACGCCTTTGGGCTTGCCGGTGGAACCGGAGGTGTAGATCAGGTACGCCTGGTGTTGCGCCAGGCTGATCAACGGCAGCGCGCTGGCCGGGTAGTTGCTCAGCAGCGGCAGGTCCTGTTCCAGGCACCAGGTCGCGACGGTTGTCGGCAACGGGCCGAGGGCTTCGAACATCGCGGCATCGCTGAGCAGCAGGCCGATGCCGCTGTCTTCGATCATGTAATGCAGGCGATCCAGCGGGTATTCCGGGTCCAGCGGCACGTAGGCGCCGCCGGCCTTGAGGATCGCCAGCAGGCCGATGACCATTTCCAGCGAACGCGGCAGCGCCAGGCCGACGCGCACCTGCGGGCCCACACCACGCTCGCGCAGCATCCAGGCCAGGCGATTGGCGCGGGCGTCGAGTTCGGCGTAGGTGAGCGTGACTTCGCCGAAAGTCAGCGCCGGCGCATCGGCACGCTTGCGCGCCTGGTGGCTGAACAGCGGGTGAATGCACTGGTCGAGCCGATGCTCGCCGGCTTCAGCACCGAGGCTGTCCTGCACGGCGCGCTGCTCGGCGGCGCTCAGCAACGGCAGTTCGCTGAGGCGTTGCTGCGGATGCTCGACCAACCCTTCGAGCAGGTTGCGCCAATGCGCGGCCATGCGGGCGATGCGTGGTTCGTCGAACAGGTCGGTGCTGTAGGTCAGGCAGCAGCCCAGGCGATGGTCGAGGTCGGTGACTTCCAGGTTGAGGTCGAACTTGGTGGCGCGGGCGTCGTTGGCCAGGTACTCGACGGTCATGCCGGCCAGTTGACGGCTCTGCTGGAATTCCCAGCGCTGCACGTTGCACATCACCTGGAACAGCGGGTTATACGCCGCGCTGCGCGGTGGCTGCAGTGCCTCCACCAGATGGTCGAACGGCAGGTCCTGATGGGACTGGCCTTCGATCACGGTGTGACGCACCTGCTCGAACAGCTGCGCGACCGTCATCTGCCCATCGAGCCGGCAACGCAGCACCTGGGTGTTGAGGAACGCCCCGATCAGCCCTTCGCTTTCCGGACGAATACGATTGGCCACCGGCGCGCCGATGCGCAGGTCGGCCTGGCCGCTGTAGCGGTAGAGCAACACGGCCAGGGTGGCGGTCATGGTCATGAACAGGGTCAGGCCATGCTCGGCATTGAACGCGCGTACGCGGGCGGCCAATGCGTCGCTCAGGTCGAAACGGTACAGCTCGCCCCGGTGACTTTGCACCGCTGGGCGCGGACGGTCGGCAGGCAGTTCCAGCAGCGGATGTTCATTGCCCAGTTGCGTGGTCCAGTAATCCAACTGGCGTTGACGTTCGCCGGACTCGAGCCACTGGCGCTGCCACACGCTGTAGTCCAGGTACTGCACCGGCAGCGGCGCCAGCGGTGAGTCGCGCTCGTCGATAAAGGCTTCGTACAGCGCGCTGAGTTCACGGGCAAAGATGTCCATGGCCCAGCCTTCGGTGACGATATGATGCAGGGTCAGCACCAGGTAATGGTCCTGCTCGCCGGCCTTGACCAGGCAGGCGCGCAACAGCGGCCCGGTCTCCAGATTGAACGGCGTATGCGCGTGTTGATCGGCCAGTTGCTGCACACGCTGCTGGCGCTCGGTGTCATGCAGTGCCGAAAAGTCCTGCCAGTCCATGCGCAGGCCGGTCTGTGGCGAGACGTGCTGGCAGGCCACGCCATCGACGCTCGGGAAGGTGGTGCGCAGGGTTTCGTGACGCATGATCAAGGCTTGCAACGCCGCCTCGAAACGCCCCACGTCCAGCACCCCGCGCAAGCGCGCCATGCCACCGACGTTGTAGGCCGGGCTGTCCGGCTCCATCTGCCAGAGGAACCACATGCGCTGCTGGGAATAGGACAGCGGCACCTTTTGGCTGCGGTCGACCTTGGCGATGGCCGTCTGTTGATTGCGTTGGCCCGACGCCTGGATCAACCCGACCTGCTCGGCAAACGCACCCAGCTCACTGGCGTCGAACAAGATGCGCAGCGGCAGTTCGACGTCGCAGGCCTGGCGGGTGCGGGAGATGATTTGCGTGGCCAGCAACGAATGGCCACCGAGGGCGAAAAAGTCGTCGCGCAGACCGATACGCGGCAGGCCGAGCACTTCGCGCCAGATCGCCGCAATCTGCTGCTGCAACGGCGTCTGCGGTTCGATGTGTTCGCGGGTTTGCCACACGGGGTCGGGCAGCGCGCGGCGGTCGACCTTGCCGCTTGGGCTCAGGGGCATGGCGTCCAGGCGCATCAGGTAGGCCGGCACCATGTAGTCGGGCAATTCAAGGGCCAGGGCGGCTTTTACCGCCGCGGCGTCGAGTTCGGCAGGGGCGGTGTAGTAACCGATCAACTGGTGATCACGCACCTGCACCACGGCGTGGGCGACGCCCTGCAGGGCCAGCATGCGCGCTTCGATTTCCTCGGGTTCCACCCGCAAGCCGCGCAGCTTGACCTGCTGATCGAGACGGCCAAGGTATTCCAGAACCCCTTCGGCGTTCCAGCGCGCACGGTCACCGGTGCGATACAGACGCGCCCCGGCGCTGCCCAGCGGGTCGGCGACAAAGCGCTCAGCGGTGAGCCCCGCCCGCCCAAGATAACCGCGCGCCAGGCCGATGCCGCCGATGCACAATTCACCGGGCACACCGGCCGGCAGCGGGTTGAGGTGTTCGTCCAGCACCCGACAGATCACATTGCCCAACGGCCGGCCAATCGGTGAGCGTTCGCCATCCTCCACGGCGCAGCGCCAGTGGGTGACGTTGATCGCGGTTTCGGTCGGGCCATAACGGTTGTGCAGTTGCACCGCCGGCAGCCGCGCCAATACGCGGTTGCGCAGTTCGGCGGGCAAGGCTTCGCCGCCGGAAAACAGACGCCGCAGGCTGGTGCATTCGGCGACCAGAGGTTCGTCCATAAACAACTGCAACAGCGGCGGCACGAAGTGCAACGTGGTCACGCCGTGGGCCTGCACCAACTGAGCGATGCGATGGGGATCACGGTGTTCACCCGGCCCCGCCAGCACCAGCCGGCAACCGCTGATCAACGGCCAGAAGCACTCCCACACCGATACGTCGAAACTGATCGGCGCCTTTTGCATCAGCACATCGGTAGCGTCGAGACGATAGGTGGCTTGCATCCACTGCAACCGCTCGGCCAGCGCCGCATGGGTAACGCCGACGCCCTTGGGCTGGCCGGTGGAACCGGAGGTGTAGATCACGTAGGCGAGGTGGTCGCCGTGCAGGTGCAGGCCCGGTGGCTGGGTCGGCCAGCTCTCCAGGTGCAGGCTGTCCATGGCGATCACGCACACGCCCGCGCGCGTCGGCAATTGGTCCAGCAGCGAGGTCTGGGTCAGCAGCAGGTGCACGCCGCTGTCCTCAAGCATGTAGGCCAGGCGTTCGCTGGGGTAATCCGGGTCCAGCGGCACGTAGGCGCCGCCGGCCTTGATGATCGCCAGCAGGCCGATCAGCAACTGTGGCGAACGCTCGGCGGCGATGCCCACGCACACGTCCGGGCCGACCCCCTTGTCGCGCAGGTAATGCGCCAGGCGGTTGGCCTGGGTGTGCAACTGGGCGAAGCTCAGGCTGGCGTCGGCCCAGACCAGCGCGGTGGCGTCCGAGGTTTGCTGCTGGTTGAGCAACTCGGGCAACCACTGCCTGGCCGGTGCGCACGGCGCCTGGCTCCACGCCTGTTGCTCGTCCACGGCCGTCAATTCCAGCTCGCCCAAGGCTTGCTGCGGTTGCGCGCAGACCGCGTGCAGCAGGTTGACGTAATGCTCGGCCAGGCGCTGCAGGGTTGCCGTGTCGAACAGCTCATCGGCATAGTCGAAGGCCAGGCTCAAGCGCCCGTTGCGATCCTCTTCGCTGTGCAGCTGCAGGTCGAACTTGGCTTCGCGGCTGTGCCACGGCAGTTCCTCGGCGAGCATGCCCGGCAGGCGACGCAAGGCGCTGAGGTCACGTTGCTGATGGTTGAACATGACCTGGAACAGGCCCTGCTCACGCGCCTCGGGGAAAGCCTCCAGCAATTGTTCGAAGGGCAGGTCCTGATGCGCCTGGGCGTCCATCGCCGCCTGGCGTGTGGCGGCCAGCAGTTGGTCGAAAGACTGGCGGCCGTCGAGCTCGGCCCGCAGCACCAGGGTGTTGATAAAGAACCCGACCAGCCCTTGGGTTTCCTGGCGCGGACGGTTGGCATTGGGCACGCCGATGCGGATATCGCGCTGGCCGCTGTAGCGATACAACAGCGTCTGGAACGCGGCCAGCAGCAGCATGAACGGGGTGGATTCATGGGCCTGTGCGGTCTGGCCAATCGCCTCGCTGAGCTTGGCGCTCAGGCGGACGGTGTGCCGCGAGGCGCTGTTGAGCACCTGCGCCGAGCGCGGGTGGTCGGTGGCCAGGTCGAGGGTCGGGTGGTCGCCGCCCAGCGCTGCTTTCCAGTAGGCCAACTGGCGCTGGCCTTCACCGGCGGCCAGCCATTGGCGCTGCCAGCTGGCGTAGTCGGCGTAGTGCAGGTGCAGGGGCGGCAGCTCCAGGGCCTGGCCCTGGGAGGCTGCGGCGTAGAGACGGGAGAACTCGTCGATCAGAATATTCAACGACCAGCCATCGGCGATGATGTGGTGCAGGGTCACCAGCAACTGGTGGTCTTCGTCATCCAGGCGCACCAGGGTCACCCGCAGCAGCGGGCCTTTTTCCAGGTCGAAGCCGGTGCGTGCCTGGTCTTCGCGGATCTGCTGCGCCCGGGTTTCACGCTCGGCGCCGGGCAGGTCACTGAGGTCGATGACCTGCAGGTCGAACGCCACATGGGGCTCGATGCGCTGAAAGCCCTGGCCGTCACGTTCATAAAAGCGCGTGCGCAGGGCTTCGTGCCGCTGGATCAGCTGCTGGAAGCTTGCGCGCACGGCGTCTTCGTCCAGCTCGCCACGCAGGCGCAGGCCACCGGGGATGGTGTAGGCGCTGCTGTGGGGGTCCAGCTGCCAGGTGATCCACAAGCGATTCTGGGCCAGGGACTGCGGCAGGTCGTCCTGGCGCGACAATGCGGGGATCGCGCCTTGGGCAACGCCGCCGTCGTGCTGCAACTGCGCGACGCTGGTGGCAAAGCCTTGCAGTGTCGGCGCTTCGAACAACAGCCGCAGGTTCAGCTCCAGGCCCAGGGTTTCGCGCAGGCGCGCGACCACTTGAGTGGCGCTGATGGAGTTACCCCCCAGCAGGAAAAAGTGATCGTCGGCGGCAACCGTTGCCACCTGCAGCTGCTCACACCAGATCGCGGCGATCTGGTTGTGCAGGGTCGACGCCAGCGCTGCCCCGCTCGCCTGCGTGTGCAGGTCGGGGAACTGCGCATAGCTGTCCAGGCTGCCATCGGCATGGTGCAGCGCACACGCCGCCCGTTGCAGCTTGCCGCTGGAGGTTTTCGGCAGCGCGCCCGGATTGAGCAGCAGCACCACGCACGGCGCCTCCTGGTAAGCCTCGGCCACCGCTTGGCGAATCGCCTTGATCAGCGCTTCGGGCGGCAGGATTTTCTGCACGCTGCGGCTGATTTCCGCGGCAATGCCGATGCCTTCCAGGCCCTGATCATTGACCGCAAAAGCCGCCACCCGGCCCTTGCGCACCACCTCGACTTCACGCTCGATGGTGTGCTCGATGTCCTGCGGGTAAAGGTTGTGCCCGCGCACGATCAGCAGGTCCTTCAGGCGCCCGGTTATGTACACCTCGCCGTCACGGATAAACCCCAGATCACCGGTGCGCAGCCAGGTGCGGCCGGCATGCTGGACGAAGGTCCTGGCGCTGGCTTCGGGGTTGCGCCAGTAACCGTGGGCGATGCTCGGGCCGCTCGCCCAGAGCTCGCCCACGCAGTTGTCGGCCAACTCGCTCAGCGTGTGCGGGTCGGCGATCAGCACGGCGTGGTCCGGCTGAGCGGTGCCGCAGCTCATGATCGCACTGCCCTGCCCCGGCTCGGCGCGGTTGGCGGCCAGCGCCTGCTCATCGACGCGCAGCGCGGGGATGCCATGGCCACGGCTGCCACCCGCGACGAACAGGGTGGCTTCGGCCAGCCCGTAGGAAGCGAAGAAGTTGTTTGAGCTGAAACCGCAGGCGGCAAATTTGTCGGCGAAGCGTTCCAGGGTGTCCAGGCGGATCGGTTCGGAACCGGAATAGGCCACGCGCCATTGGCTCAGGTCCAGGCGGTTCAGGGCCGACTCGCTGATCCGTTCGCTGCACAGGCGATAGGCGAAATCCGGGCCACCGCTGATGGTGCCGCCGTATTCGCTGATCGCTTCCAGCCAGCGTAACGGCCGCGCCAGAAAGTAGGCCGGTGACATCAATACGCACGGCACGCCGCTGAAGATGGGTTGCAGCAGGCCGCCGATCAGGCCCATGTCGTGATACAGCGGCAGCCAGCTGACGATTACATCGTCCGGGTTGAGGTCGATGCCGAAGCCGCGACGAATCAGCACTTCGTTGGCCACTAGGTTGCCATGGCTGACTTGCACGCCCTTGGGCAGCGCAGTGGAGCCGGAGGTGTATTGCAGGAAGGCGATGTCGTCGGGTTGCAGCTCGGGCGCGACCCAGTGGTCGGCCAGCTGTGCGTCGAGGGTATCCACGCTCAACACCGGTGGTGCGTTTTCAATCTGCGCCAGGCCATCGGCAAGGCTGGCGATGGTCAGCAACCGGCGCGGCTCGGCGTCGCTGATGATCGACAGCAAGCGCTCCTGGTGATGACGCCGGGTGGATTCCGGCGGGTAGGCCGGCACCGCGATCACCCCGGCGTACAGGCAACCAAAGAACGCCGCGACATAGTCCGGGCCGCTGGGGAACAACAGCACCGCGCGCTCGCCCGAGGCCACATCGGCTTGCAAGGCGGCGGCGATGGTGCGGGCGCGCAGGTCCAGGTCTCGGTAGCTGAGCACCACGCTGTGCTCGGCGGACTCGGCCAGAAAGCGCAGGGCTACCTGGTCCGGCGTTTGCGCGGCACGCTGTTGAAGGGACTGGACCAGAGTGCGGGGAAGTTCGAAGGCGTCCATGATGGGTTCCTGCCTGAAATCGGCTTACGGGAAATACGGAAAGTCGGTGAGGGTCAGCCGGCAACGCGTTGCCGCGCCGCGCCACTGCGCCAGCGCGCCAGGTGTTCGTCGGCATAGCGGCGCAGGCAGCGCAGCACGGCGCTTTCGTGCTGCACGAGAAAGAAGTGATGACCGTCGAACATGTCGAGGGAAAAACCGCTGGCGGCATCGAGCTGCCAGTCGAGCAATTGGTCGGCACGCACGCTGTCCTGCTTGCCGCCGAACACATGGATCGGCAGGCCCAGCGGCTCGCGCTCGCCATAGGTGAAACTGCCGCACAGCAGGAAATCGGCGCGCAGGATCGGCAGCATCAACTGCATCAATTCGGCATTGGCCAATGCGGCGTCGCAGGTGCCCTGCAGTTCGCGCAGACGGGCGATCAGTTGTGCGTCGGTCTTTTCGATGGCGTATTCGCTGACATCGCGCCGCGCCGGACCGGCGGTACCGGAGGCAAACAAGGCCAGCGGGGCCGGCGCGTTGCGCGCTTTCAACGCGTGCGCCAGTTCGAACGCCAGCAGGCCGCCGAGGCTGTGGCCGAACAATGCGTAAGGGCCCTTGAGATCGCGGCTGATTTCAGCGGCGAGCTGGGCCGCCAGGGCCTTGATATCGCGCTGCAGCGGCTCGCCCATGCGCATGCCGCGCCCCGGCAGTTCCAGCGGGCAGACCTGCAACCAATCGGGCAGCACGCGGCGCCAGCGTGCGTAGACCGAGGCGCTGGCGCCTGAATGGGGCAGGCAAAACAGACGCAGCGGCGCAGGCGTACTCATCGAGCGAAGCCCCCAAGCTGAAACACGCTGCGTGCACGATAAAAACCCATTTCGCCCTCCTGCGGGTGCTGATCCTTGGCCACTTGCTAACGGACCTGTCACCCAAAAGAACGGACGGCTGCGGTAAATAATTAGTCGCCGCGGTCGAGCGCGACGTGCTTCACACCTTCCGGGAAGGCATAAGATTAGTTCGCCTTCTCATTTGACAATCATTATCATTCAGCATAATTTGTTGCCCGATGTGTAGGAGGCCTCAGCAAGGACGCCCTCCCCTAACCTCTTTTGCAACAAGGTGATTTCCATGACGGAACCAGTATCCACAGGCAGGTGCGACTCACCACTTCTCCAGGCGTTCGTCGACAATCGACTGATTCTGGTGAAGATCGCGGCACGTATTACCGGCTGTCGTTCCCGTGCCGAGGATGTGGTGCAGGACGCCTACTTCCGGCTGCAGTCGGCACCGACCATCACCTCCTCGTTCAAGGCCCAGCTGAGTTATCTGTTTCAGATCGTGCGCAACCTGGCGATCGATCACTACCGCAAGCAGGCCCTGGAGCTCAAGTATTCCGGGACCGAAGAGGAAGGCTTGAATGTGGTGATCCACGGCGCTTCACCGGAAACGTCCCACATCAATTTCAACACCCTGGAAAACATCGCCGACGCCCTGACGGAGCTGCCGCAGCGCACCCGCTACGCGTTCGAGATGTATCGCCTGCACGGCGTACCGCAGAAGGATATCGCCAAGGAACTGGGGGTTTCACCGACGCTGGTGAACTTCATGATTCGCGACGCGCTGGTGCACTGCCGCAAGGTGTCGGGCAACCACAGCGACACCTTTGCGCGCAGGGTTTGAAAAAACAGCAGAAACCAATGTGGGAGGGGGCTTGCCCCCGATGGCGGCCTAAAAGCCGACAATGATGTTGGATCAGAGCGAGTACATATCCGTTGCTGCGGTAACGGCGGCTTAGGGTTCCGCCCTTACCGCGGGTCACTTTTGGAAAAGAGCCCCAAAAGTAACCAAAAGGGCTCCTGCCCCACCACTCGGCACCTCGCTCACGCTCGGTGTGCCCGTAATCCGACATTGATTTAGAGGGCCGCCGCCACGCGCCATCCATGGCGCGGGGCGGCTAAACCGGCATCCCTGCCGGTTTACCCTCCAAATCAATATCGGATTCCGGCCAGCGTGGTTTAACGGGGCGCCAAAGATCAAGAGCAAGATCAAGAGCGGCTCGCTTCGCATCGTGGTTACTGGGTTACCGTAGGCTGCTACAAAGTTGTTTAGATACCTATGCCCCGATGAGGGAGTGTCAGCAAATCCATCTGTTACTGACCCACCGCCATCGGGGGCAAGCCCCCTCCCACATTTGACCTTCTGCAACCTCAGGGGACAGGTGTTACATCAATTCGATACGGCTCGAAAATCTTCAGCATCTGGCCATTGTCCCGCAGTTGCTTGAGCATCCCGGCGAACACCGGGCCGCTGATCGGGGCCTTGGGCCGCAGCAACGCGTAATGGTGATAGACCTGGTCAGTGCGCTCCGACACCAGGAATTTGCCCGCCATGTCGGCGTTGCGCACCATGAAGTCACTCAGGTACGAACGCGTCACCAAGGCGATGTCCGCACGCCCGCGGGCCACCATCAGCAAGTTGCTGTCGTGGGAGTAGGTCAAGGTGGCGTGAAAGTGCTCGGTCAGGTATTTGGGGTCGGGGTTGAAGTTGGCGAAGGCGTAGTGATAACCGCTGAACACCGCCAGCCGTTTACCGCCCAGGTCGTTGAAAAAGCTCTGGTCGCGACCGGGTTCACGCTCGGCGACGAAGATTTCAGCGTCTTCCAGGCCCATGTCGACGCTGGTATGGGCAACCTCGTTCCAGCCCCAGGACGGGTTTTCGAAGATCGCCATGTCGACCCGGCCTTGCTCGAAATCGCGGAACCGCCGGGGGATCGAGGTCGGCACCAGCACAAACTGGTAGTCGCTTTGCACGGCGTTCAGCGCTTCAACCAATTGCGGCAGTAAACCGGTATCGGCGCCTTGCTCAGGGCGTACGGTATACGGCGGGAAATGCGCGGCGCCCACCCTCACCAACTGCGCCGCGCCAGCCTGCGTCCACCCTGCGGTACCCAGTGCCAAAAAAGTAAGTCCTGCAGCCAGCCGCCATGGCGAAAACATCTAGGCACACACCGTCGAATTCTATGATGGCGATAAGCTAGGCGTTTTTCCCAGGCGAGACAACGCTCGCCCGCAAATTAATAGCATGCGCCTCAGTCCGCCTTGAGCACCATCAGCAGGGCCTCTTCGGCCAGTTGTTCGAGTGTCAGGCTGCCCTGGGTGCGGAACCAGGTGGTGGTCCAGGACAGCGCGCCGGTCAGGAAGCGCCGGGTGATAAACACGTCGCCCTTGATATAGCCGGCAGCCTTGGCCTCGCCCAGCACCTGCAGCCAGACGTCTTCATACACATCACGCAAGGCCAGCACCTGGGCTTGACCCTCGGCCGACAGTGAACGCCATTCGTACACCAGCACCGCCATCGCCTCCCCGCTGCCGCCCATGATCGACTGCAATTCGCAGCGGATCAGCGCCAGCACGCGCTCGCGCACCGTGCTCGCCTCTTCCAGCGCAGCCCGCATCATCGCGGTGTTGTAAAGGATGGTTTCTTCCATCACCGCGCGCAGGATCTCGTCCTTGCTCTTGAAGTGATGAAAGATGCTGCCGGACTGGATGCCCACCGCGCTGGCCAGGTCGCGTACGGTGGTGCGCTCGAAGCCCTTGTTGCGAAACAGGTGCGCCGCGGTTTGCAGCAACTTGCCCCGGGCACTCTCGGGGTCGGTCAATTGTCCACCGTCGACCATGGTGCGCATTACCCGCAGGGCCTGGGGGTCATCCATGCTGCTCTCCCTCATGTCTACTATCGTCTTGGGCGGCAATTTAGGCCGTGACCGCCAACCAAGCAAGCGCTCGGGTAAAACTTGTGCACAGGGTTTACAAACCAAGCGCTTGCTTGGTAGCCTCGCCACCAGCCATTCGAGGAAGGATTTCTCATGAGCAAGACCGTTCGCATCGGCTGTGCCAGCGCCTTCTGGGGCGACACCTGCACCGCCGCCGCCCAACTGGTGCATGGCGGCGCCCTGGATTACCTGGTGTTCGACTACCTGGCGGAAGTCACGATGTCGATCCTGGCCGGGGTGCGCATCAAAGACCCCAAGGCCGGTTACGCCACCGACTTTGTCGAGGTGCTCACGCCGCTGCTGGCCGATATCCAGCGCCAGGGCATCCGGGTGATCAGCAATGCCGGCGGTATCAACCCCCAGGCGTGCGCGGCGGCGCTGCAGGCGGCCTGCGACAGCGCCGGGGTTGGCCTGAGGATCGCCGTCCTGCTCGGCGATGACCTGCATTCGCAACTCCAGCACCTGCCCGACGTCACCGACATGTTCAGCGGCGCCCCGCTGCCACCTGCGTGCGTGTCCGCCAATGCCTACCTCGGCGCGCCAGGTATTACCGCAGCGCTCGAGCTCGGCGCCGACATCGTCATCACCGGCCGGGTGGTCGACAGCGCAGTGGTCAGCGCAGCGCTGGTGCATGAGTTCGGCTGGTCGTGGCAAGACTATGACCACCTCGCCCAAGCCGCCCTGGCCGGGCACATCATCGAATGCGGCGCGCAATGCACCGGCGGCAACTTCACCGACTGGCGCGACGTGCCGGACTATGAGCACATCGGTTTCCCCATCGTCGAAGTCAGCGCCGACGGCCAGTTCACCGTGAACAAGGTCGAAGGCAGCGGCGGCTTGATCAGCGAACTGAGCGTGGCCGAACAACTGCTGTACGAGATCGGCGATCCCCGCGCCTACCGGTTGCCGGACGTGATCTGCGACTTCAGCCAGGTCAAGGTGCAGCAGCAGGGCAAACACTGCGTGCGCCTGCACGGCGCCAAGGGGCTGCCGCCGACCGATCAATACAAGGTCAGCGCCACTTACCTTGACGGTTTCCGCTGCACCGCCACGTGTCTGCTCGCCGGCATCGATGCGGTGGCCAAGGCCGACCGGGTCAGCCAGGCCATCATCCACAAGACCTCGGAACTGTTCAGCCAACATGGCTGGGCACCCTACACCGAGGTGAACATCGAACTGCTCGGCAGCGAAGCCACCTACGGTGGTCATGCCCAACGCCACGACTGCCGGGAGGTGGTGATCAAGCTGGCGGTGCGCCACCCCAACAAGCAGGCGCTCGTGCTGTTCGCCCGCGAAATCGCCCAGGCCGCCACCGGCATGGCGCCGGGGCTGACCGGGATCGTCGGCGGCAGGCCCACGGTGTATCCCCTGATCCGACTGTTTTCGTTCCTGATCGATAAATCCGCCTGCGCCTTGACCCTCGACTACCAGGGCGCCCATCACGCCGTGGAATTACCCGCCGCACGGCCGCCGCTCACCCCTGCCGCGCCCCTCGAACCGCCCAAGCCCCAGGGCCGCGCCGACGCCAGTGTGCCGCTGGTGAAACTGGCGGTGGCGCGCTCCGGCGACAAGGGCAACCACAGCAATATCGGCGTGATTGCCCGCGCGCCCGAGTACCTGCCGTGGATCGCCGAAGTGCTCACCCCCGAAGTGATCGTCGACTGGATGAGCCATGTGCTCGACCCGGTCTACGGGCGTGTCGAGCGCTGGTACCTGCCCGGCAGCCACAGCCTCAACTTCCTGCTGGAAAACGCCCTGGGCGGCGGCGGCATCGCCAGCCTGCGCATCGACCCCCAGGGCAAGGCCTTCGCCCAGCAACTGCTGGAAATTCCCATCGCCGTGCCGCAACACATCGCCGATCAACTCACTTAAAGGACCGTCGCCGTGGCCTTCGACTCGATCTTCAAAGCCGACCTGTTCCAGGGGCAGAGCGTTATCGTTACCGGAGGCGGCAGCGGGATTGGCCGTTGCACCGCCCATGAGCTGGCGGCCCTCGGTGCGCACGTGATCCTGGTGGGGCGCAAGCCGGACAAGCTGCAAAAGGTCGCGGCGGAAATCGCCGAAGACGCTGGCAACGCCGATTGGCACGCCTGCGACATCCGCGATGAAGACGCCGTGAAGCAACTGGTCGCACAGATCGTCGCCGACCACGGCCCGGTGCATGGCCTGGTCAATAACGCCGGCGGCCAGTACCCGTCGCCGCTGGCCTCGATCAATCAGAAAGGCTTTGAAACCGTGCTGCGCACCAACCTGGTCGGCGGCTTTGTGATGGCGCGGGAAGTGTTCAACCAGTCGATGAGCACCCACGGTGGCGCCATCGTCAACATGCTCGCCGATATGTGGGGCGGCATGCCCGGCATGGGCCATTCGGGCGCGGCGCGTGCGGGGATGGACAACTTCACCAAGACCGCAGCGTTTGAATGGGGCTATGCCGGCGTGCGCGTCAACGCGGTGGCGCCGGGCTGGATCGCCTCCAGTGGCATGGACACCTACGAAGGCGCGTTCAAAGCTGTGATCCCAACGTTGCGCGAGCACGTGCCGCTCAAGCGGATCGGCACCGAGTCGGAAGTCAGCGCGGCCATCGTGTTTCTGCTCAGCCCCGCCGCCGCGTTTATCAGCGGCAGCACCTTGCGCATCGACGGCGCCGCCAGCCTGGGCAGCCGCGCCTGGCCGCTGCACAAGGCGAAGGCGCCCAGTGAAGCTTTCAATGGTTTTCATCGCGCCTACCTGCCCGATGTGCTCAAGGCGGAGCACTAGGCCATGCCGCTGATTGACAGCCTGATCGACCCCCACAGCCCGCAATTCGCACAAAACCGCGAAGCCATGCTGCACAGCCTGCAGCACGTGCGCCAGCTGGAACACGCCCTGCTCGCCAAGGCCGAGCAAGCCCGGCCCACGTTCGAACAACGCGGCCAACTGCTGCCACGCGAACGCCTCAACCTGCTGCTCGACCCCGGCGCCCCGTTCCTGGAACTGGCCAGCCTGGCCGGCTACAAACTGCATGACGACAAGGACGGCAGCGCCGCCGGCGGCGGGTTGATCGCCGGCATCGGTTACGTCAGCGGCGTGCGCATGCTGGTGGTGGCCAACAACAGCGCGATCAAGGGCGGGACCATCTCCCCCTCCGGCCTGAAAAAATCCCTGCGCCTGCAACAGATCGCCATGGACAACCAACTGCCGGTGGTGACCCTGGCCGAAAGCGGCGGTGCCAACCTCAATTACGCTGCCGAAATATTTGTCGAAGGCGCGCGCAGTTTTGCCAACCAGGCGCGGATGTCGGCCATGGGCCTGCCGCAGATCACCGTGGTGCACGGCTCGGCCACCGCCGGCGGCGCCTATCAGCCGGGGCTTTCGGATTACGTGGTGGTGGTGCGCGGCAAGGCCAAGCTGTTTCTTGCCGGGCCACCGCTGCTCAAGGCCGCCACCGGTGAAGTCGCCACCGATGAAGAACTGGGCGGCGCCCAGATGCACGCGCAAACCGCTGGCACCGCTGAATACCTGGCCCAGGACGATGCCGATGGCGTGCGCATCGTGCGTGAGATTGTCAGCCTGTTGCCCTGGAATGATCACCTGCCGCCAGCGCCGCAACGGGCCTACAGCGAGCCGCTGTATGCCGCTGAAGAGCTGCTGGGACTGATCCCGGACGACCCTAAAAAACCCTACGACGTGCGTGAAATCCTCGCGCGCCTGGCCGACGGCTCGCGCTTTCTTGAGTTCAAGGGCGAGTTCGATGCGCACACGGTCTGCGGCCACCTGCATATTCACGGTTACGCCGTCGGCGTGATCGGCAATAACGGCCCGATTACCCCGAAAGGCGCGAGCAAGGCCGCGCAGTTCATCCAGCTGTGCGACCAGAGCCGCACGCCGCTGCTGTTCCTGCACAACACCACCGGTTTCATGGTGGGCACCGAATCGGAGCAGCAAGGCGTGATCAAGCACGGCGCCAAGATGATCCAGGCGGTGGCCAATGCCCGCGTGGCCAAACTCACCATTGTGGTCGGCGGCTCCTACGGTGCCGGTAACTACGCGATGTGCGGCCGTGGCCTGGACCCGCGCTTCATCTTCGCCTGGCCCAACAGCCGCACAGCGGTGATGGGCGGGGCGCAGGCGGGCAAGGTGCTGCGCATCGTCACTGAGGCCAAGCAGCTGAAGCAGGGGCTGGTACCCGACGCCACGGCGTTGGACCTGCTGGAGCAGGTCACCGCGCAGAAACTCGACAGCCAGTCCACCGCACTCTACGGCACAGCCAACCTGTGGGATGACGGGTTGATCGATCCACGCGATACGCGAACCTTGCTCGGGTTTCTACTGGATATCTGTCATGAGGCCCAGGTGCGCTCATTGCAGCCCAACAGTTTTGGTGTGGCGCGGTTCTAACAGGAGAACGACAACCATGATCTTCACCCAGGAACACCAGGAACTGCGGCGCACCGTGCACGCCTTCGTCGAGCGCGAGATCAACCCCTATGTAGACGAGTGGGAAAAAGCCGGGCGCTTTCCCATCCATGAGATTTTCCGCAAGGCCGGCGACCTCGGCCTGCTGGGCATTTCCAAGCCGCAGCAGTTCGGCGGCATGGGCCTGGACTACAGCTACTCGATCGTCGCCGCCGAAGCGTTCGGCAGCATTCGTTGCGGCGGCATCCCCATGTCCATCGGTGTACAGACCGATATGTGCACCCCCGCCCTCGCCCGTTTCGGCTCGGATGAACTGCGCGAGGAGTTCCTGCGCCCGGCCATCAGCGGCGAGCAGGTCGGTTGCATCGGCGTGTCGGAAACCGGCGCCGGTTCCGACGTGGCCGGGCTCAAGACCCATGCGCGCAAGGACGGCGACGACTACGTGATCAACGGCAGCAAAATGTGGATCACCAACTCGCCCAGCGCCGACTTTATCTGCCTGTTGGCCAATACTTCCAACGACAAGCCGCACATCAACAAATCGCTGATCATGGTGCCGATGAACACCCCGGGCATCAGCGTCAGCCCGCCCCTGGAAAAGCTCGGCATGCACAGCTCCGAGACCGCCCAGGTATTCTTTGATGGGGTGCGCGTGCCGCAGCGCAACCGCATCGGCCAGGAAGGCGCAGGCTTCATGATGCAGATGCTGCAGTTCCAGGAAGAACGCCTGTTCGGCGCGGCCAATATGATCAAGGGCCTGGAATACTGCATCGACAGCACCATCGACTATTGCCGGCAACGCCACACTTTCGGCAAGGCGCTGATCGACAACCAGGTGATTCACTTTCGCCTGGCCGAGCTGGCGACCGAAATCGAATGCCTGCGCGCGCTGGTCTACCAGGCCACCGAGCAATACATCAAAGGCCAGGACGTGACCCGCCTGGCGTCCATGGCCAAGCTCAAGGCCGGGCGCCTGGGCCGCGAGGTCAGCGACAGTTGCCTGCAATATTGGGGCGGCATGGGCTTCATGTGGGACAACCCGGTGGCCCGCGCCTATCGCGACGTACGCCTGGTGTCGATCGGCGGCGGCGCCGATGAAATCATGCTGGGCATCATCTGCAAGCTGATGGGCACCCTGCCGGGGAAAACGCCATGAACACCTTGCTGCTCGAAGCGCACAGCGGTGTGCTGCACATCACCCTCAACCGCCCGCACTGCCGTAACGCAATGAGCCTTGAGATGGTCAACGAACTGCGCGCCGTGCTGGCGCAGCTGGACAGTCAGGTGCGTGCCATCGTGATCAGCGGCGCGGGTGGGCACTTTTGCGCGGGGGCGGATGTGAAGGACCTGGTCACCGCCGGTGATCAACTGGCCGCGTTGAATCGGGCGTTTGGCAGCTTGTTGCAAGAAGTGGAGGCGGTTTCGCCGGTGGTGATCGTGGTGCTGCAAGGCGCCGTGCTGGGCGGCGGGTTTGGCCTGGCCTGTGTGAGTGACATTGCGATTGCACAAGGCACGGCGCAGTTCGGCTTGCCGGAGACCAGCCTGGGGTTGCTGCCGGCGCAGATTGCGCCGTTTGTGGTCAAGCGCATCGGCTTGACCCAGGCGCGTCGGCTGGCGCTGACGGCGGCGCGGTTTGATGGGGTTGAAGCGGGCCGGTTGGGGGTGGTGCATTGTGTCGAGCACGATGGGCAGGCATTGGCCGAGCGCCTGGATGAGGTGCTGGGGCAAGTGCTGCGCTGCGCGCCCGGCGCCAATGCGCGCACCAAGGCGCTGTTGCTGGCCAGTGTGGAGCAGCCACTGGAGCCGCTGCTGGACCAGGCGGCGCAGTGGTTTGCCGAGGCGGTGGTGAGTGAAGAAGGGATTGAGGGGACGCAGGCTTTTGTGCAGAAGCGCAAGCCTGGGTGGTGCAAATGACGCCATCGGGAGCAAGCCCCCTCCCACAGGTGGGACGCATTTCAAAATGTGGGAGGGGGCTTGCCCCCGATGAGGCCGGAAAACTCACCCGATCAACCAAGGGATAAGCCAATGCCCGCCTTCACCAAGATCCTGATCGCCAACCGCGGCGAAATTGCCTGCCGTATCCAACGCACGGCCCAGGCATTGGGCTACCGCACGGTGGCCGTCTACAGCGACGCCGACGCCCAGTCCCTGCACGTCGCAATGGCCGACGAAGCCGTCAATATCGGCCCCGCCGCCGTTCACGCGTCCTACCTTGATAGCCAGGCGATTCTCGATGCCGCCCGCCGCACGGGAGCCGACGCGATTCACCCCGGTTACGGCTTCCTCTCGGAAAACCCTGCGTTCGCCACGGCCTGCCTGAAGGCGGGCATCACCTTCATCGGCCCCAGCCCCGAGGCCATCGAACTGATGGGCAGCAAGCGCCTGTCCAAACTCGCCATGCTCCAGGCCGGCGTTCCCTGCATCGCCGGGTATCAAGGCAGCGCCCAGGACGACGCGACCCTGCTCCACGAAGCCCTGCGCATCGGCTACCCGCTGATGATCAAGGCCAGCGCGGGGGGCGGCGGCCGCGGCATGCGTCTGGTGCAGCACCAGGACCAACTGCTGGAGCACCTGCGCGCGGCGCGCTCCGAAGCGCTGAACGCTTTCGGCAGCGACGAACTGATCCTCGAACAGGCGCTGATCAATCCTCGCCATGTGGAAATCCAGCTGTTCGGCGACCAGCATGACCAGCTGATTTACCTGGGCGAGCGCGATTGCTCGCTGCAGCGTCGCCATCAGAAAGTCATCGAGGAAGCGCCCTGCCCGGTCATGACCGACGCACTGCGCCACGCCATGGGCGACGCCGCGCTCAAGGCGGGTCGCGCGGTGAACTATGTCGGCGCCGGCACGGTGGAATTCCTGCTCGACGGCAATGGCCAGTTCTACTTCCTGGAAATGAACACACGCCTGCAAGTCGAGCACCCGGTGACCGAACTGATCACCGGCGTAGACCTGGTGGACTGGCAACTGCAGATCGCCGCCGGCCAGCCATTGCCGTTGACCCAAGCCGAGGTGACGTTCAGCGGCCACGCCATGGAGGTGCGCCTATACGCCGAAGACCCGGCCAACGACTTTCTGCCGCAAACCGGCGCGGTGCTGCGCTGGGCGCCGGCGCAGGGTATTCGCATCGACCATGGCGTGCGCGAGGGCGACAGCATCAGCCCGTTCTACGACGCGATGCAGGGCAAGCTCATCGCCCATGGCGCCACCCGCGAAGAGGCTCGGCGCAAGCTGCTGCGGGCAGTGCAGGATACGGTGTTGCTCGGCGTCGCCACCAATCAGCGCCTTTTGGCCGACCTGCTCAGGCATCCGGCCTTTGTCAGCGGTGATTTCGGTACCGGTTTTATCGCCGAGCATTTCAACCACATTCCCCGCCCCCCGGCCTGCGCCGAAGAACTCGCCGTGGCCGCCGCGCTGTTCTACCAGCACAGCGCCAACGCCCATCGCCACGGCCTCGCAGGTTGGCGCAACAACGCCACGGTGCCCTGGGCCTGCCGCCTGGAGGTCAACGATGTGGTTCACTCGGCCAGCGTCAGCGTGATTGCCCACGAGCACTTGCACGTCAACGGGATCGACATTCAGCACCTCGGCAGCGACGGGCGCTGGGCGACTCTGGTGCTCAACGGTATCCGCCGGCGCGTCGCCTATCACCTCGACGGCAACCAGTTGTGGCTACCGGGCCTGCGGGTAATCAACGGCACCCAGCCCATCGCCAACCGCCAGGCCGATGCCGGCAGCGGCACGCTGAAGGCGCCGATGGCTGGGGCGGTTGTCGAGGTGCGGGTACGCGTCGGCGAAAACGTCAGCAAAGGCCAACTGCTGGTGGTGCTCGAAGCGATGAAAATGGAGCACCCGCTGAAGGCCGGTATCGACGGCATTATCAAAGGTGTGCAGGTGGTGGCGGGCGATCAGGTGCGCAATCGTCAGGTTTTGCTGGAGATCGAATAAGCCCCTGGGCGGAACTACAAGGCCCGGCTACGCTCTATCCCCATCAGGACAGGAACAGTACGGGAACCAGCGCATGCCTCATTGGCTGATTATTGACCTTGAAGCCACCACGGATGACGGCGGCTGGCCCGTGACGGAGATGGAAGTCATCGAAATCGGCGCGAGCCTGGTCAACCGCCAGGGCCGCGAGCTGGATCACTTCCAGCGCTTCGTGCGACCGCTGCGGCGGCCGTTGCTGACGCCGTTTTGCCGCAAATTGACCCACATCACCCAGGCCAATATCGACGCGGCAGCGCCCATCACCGAGGTGTGGCCGCTGTTCGAGCGCTGGCTGGGCCAGCATCAGCCACGCCTGGAAGGCTGGGCCAGCTGGGGAGACTACGACCGCGTGCAACTTGAGCTGGAGTGGCAACGCCATGGCCTGGCCAGCGCGCTCGGCCAGACGCCCCACGTCAACCTCAAGCAACGTTTCGCCAAGGCCCGGCGCCTGGACAAGCCCCTGGGGCTCAATGGCGCGCTGCAATTGGCGGGCATGCAGTTCCATGGCCAGCAGCATCGAGCCCTGGAGGATGCGCGCAACACGGCACGCCTGCTGCCACTGACTTTGCCGGTCTAGGCAGCTCCCCTGCCCTTGGGCATACTGGCTGACCTTTCCAGACCCTTTTCCGAGGATTCACCCATGTTCAAAGTCAATGAATACTTCGACGGCACCGTCAAGTCGATCGCTTTCGGCACCGCGGAAGGTCCGGCGACCATCGGCGTGATGGCCCCGGGTGAATACGAGTTCGGCACCGCCCAGCGTGAAATCATGCACGTGGTCTCCGGCGCACTGGTGGTCAAGCTGCCAGACAACAGCGGCTGGGAAACCTTCGCCGCCGGCAGCCAGTTCAACGTACCGGCCAACAGCAAGTTCCAGTTGAAGGTCGCCGTAGACACCGCTTATCTGTGCGAATACCGCGGCTAACCGTCAGTTGGCAGAAAAAAATGCCCGTCTCCTGCGAGACGGGCATTTTTCATTCAAGCACCGTTACCGGCATGCCGACTTCCAGTCGCCCTGCCCCATCGTTGACCAGGTTCTGGCCGAACATCGCGCCCTTGTCGGTGCCGCGGTAGGCCTGCAGGGTGGCGAACGGTTCGCGGTCCGGGCTGCGCTCACCGGTCTGCGGGTCGATGGTGGTCAGAATGCAGCGTGAACAGGGCTTGACCACACGAAACTCTACCTCGCCGATGCGCAGGCGTTTCCAGCCATCCTCGGCAAAGGCGTCACCGCCTTCGATCACCAGGTTGGGGCGAAAGCGCAGCATCTCCATCGGCCGGCCGATCTGCTCGCACAGATCGTTCAGGGAAGCCTGGCCGATCAGCAGCAGTGGGTAGCCGTCGGCGAACCCGACCTGGTCGTCATCCAGGCCATAGCCGGCGTCGGTTGCGCGCGCGCGATCCACCGGCATGTGCACCAGGCGGGTGGGCTTGCCGATAAAAGCACTGACCCAGGCCGCTGCGGTATCACCCGCGTCCGGTACACGCAGGCTGTCATGCCAGATGGTCACACCGCGCAACGTGTCGGTGCCAGGCAAGGCCACGTCCAGCGTCGGGTAGCCGGGCGAGCTGAGGGTAAGGCCACCGGCCGTGTTCCACAGGGCCGTCAGCTGGCTCATTTTGGCCACGGCGCGTTGCGTCAGGAAACGCCCGCTGGCTTCGTCCACCAGCATCCAGCGTCGATCCCCCTCCAGTCCCAGCTTATCCAGGCCAATCTGCTGCAAAGCCTGGGCTTTGCCGGATTTCAAGGGGTAACGGTACAACGCGCTGAGACGGAGCATGAGCCTGCGTTCCTGGGAAACAAAGTGTCATAGACTAAAGTCAGGCAGACACTTCGTCCAGCATCAGTCGTTGACGCACCACATCCACCAGCTTGTCGGGCTGGAATTTGGAGAGGAAGTTGTCGCAGCCGACCTTCTTCACCATCGACTCGTTGAAGCTGCCCGACAGCGAGGTGTGCAGCACCACGTAGAGACCACGCAGACGCGGGTCGTTGCGAATTTCGGTGGTGAGGCGGTAGCCGTCCATCTCGGGCATTTCGGCGTCGGTGAAAATCATCAGCAGCTTGTCGGTCATCACCTGGCCACTGTCGGCCCAGGCCTTGAGCATGTTCAGCGCCTTGAGGCCGTCGCTGGCGATGTGCATTTTCACGCCCAGCTGGCCCAGGGTGTCACGCAACTGCGACAGCGCCACGTTGGAGTCGTCCACCAGCAGTACTTCGCGGCCACGGGCGCGTTCGAGCACTGGGTCTTCGAGTTTTTCCCGGGAGACCTTGGCGTTATAGGGCACGATTTCAGCGAGGACTTTTTCCACATCGATGATTTCCACCAACTGGTCCTCGACCTTGCTGATGGCGGTGAGGTAGTGCTGGCGCCCGGCGCTGGCCGGCGGTGGCAGGATGGCTTCCCAGTTCATGTTGACGATGCGGTCGACGCCGCCCACCAGGAACGCCTGTACCGAGCGGTTGTACTCGGTGACGATAATCGTGCTGTTGGGCCCCGGCACCAGCGGGCGCATGCCGATGGCCTGGGACAAGTCGATCACCGGCAAGGTCTGGCCGCGCAGGTTGACCACGCCGCAGACAAACGGATGGCGCTGGGGCATCAGGGTCAACTTGGGCAATTGCAGTACTTCCTGCACCTTGAACACGTTGATCGCAAACAGTTGCCGCCCGAACAGACGGAACATGAGGATCTCCAGGCGATTCTCACCCACCAATTGCGTGCGTTGATCTACCGTGTCGAGAATGCCGGCCATTAAAAGCTCCTGATGTGCACGCTGGTTTCGCGCTGAGAGGGTGTGCAGTTCATATAGGCAAGTTATCGGCGGCAAGCGCCAGACCTTGACCCCGGTAAAATGCCATGTAAAAGCATTGATGTCACACTGACATCATGCTTTACTGACTCAGCCCTTCATGGACCCGTGTCGCGGCTCGCCCGACACTCAAATCAGCGCGCGGTTCCCCATCGTAGGGGATTCCCCTATGCGCAATCAGGCCCGACCTGATATTCGCAATATCTAATAGCCATTAATGTGACGCCATTCTCATTGCATGAATGGAGTCAGGCTTTTGTTTGCCATCCCAAGCCCTTGGTCCGCAGGCCTTCCAGGCATTCTCGTATCGGCAACTAAAGTCGTGTCATCCCGCTCAACGGGGGATACACGCGACTTTCGCGGGCATTTAAATAAACGTCCTACAGGAATATCGGAAGCAGCCTACAAGCCTCAATTAAATTTCAGCGCTAGTTTTAAGCTATTCACCCGGTGCGATATCTCATCACCCGAGCTTAAGTTGTGGAGACTTGCATGATGAACAGCGCGAAAGAATGGCAAACGGGACTTCCCGAATTTCTGATGGAAGCCGAAATGCTGCTGATCAAGTCGCAAGAGTGCTTGAGCCATCTGCATTTGATCCGCAACGACAGCGACGCCATCGACTGCATGAAGACCAGCCTCGCCAAACTGGCTGAAAAGGCCGACAGCCTGGCGCTGCAGGCGATCAGCGAATTCTCCAGGCACCTTCAGCATTTGATCGCCAATGCCCAGAGCCCCATGCAACTGCATGACGACGCGCTGGATGCCTTGCATAACTGCCTGACACTGCTGGCCTGGCAATTGGAGCTGATCGACACACGCACCGGCGAACTGGGCCTGGATGAAAGTGAACAAACTTCACTGATTGCGACGGTCACCCTGCAAATCCCGCAAAAGGACTTCGGGCATAAGCCGCAACAGCGTTTACATCATGCGTCCTGAGTCTGTCGTATTTGATCGCCAGGCTATCCGAAAACGACCTGCACGCTGATAACGTTACAAATCCATTCTGGCGGTACAACTTTTCCTTTTTGAAACCCTGGGGTTACCCGCCCAGAGTAATTACATGGGCCATAAACCAATCAGGCGACCAGCGGTAACGGGGGTGGTACTATGCCCCCCTCGAAGTGACACAACTTCATCATGTCTAAAAACGATTCGGCAGCGCATTCCAAACAGAGCCCGGCCAACCGGACTCCCCGCAGCGAACACTCAGTGGCTCCATCCGCTATGTACGCCAACCTCAAACCACTTCTCTCACGGTCTGTGTCGCGCGGCAGCGCTCGCCGTATCGTCCTGGTGCTGTGCCTGTGTTCGTTGTCTGCCAGTGTGTGGGCCTATGTGCACGCATCGCCCTGGTCGCTGCTGATGCTGCTGCTCAACCTGGCCACGCTGGCGGTGGTCTGCGTGCATCAATGGCGTTCGCGCAAAGCCATCAAGCTGCAGCCCCAAGAATTGGCCGACCGCCTGTTGCAGGTCCAGGAAAACGAACGCCATCGCCTCAGCCGCGAGTTGCACGATGACATCGGCCAACTGCTGACCGCCGCCAAGCTGCAAAGCGAATGGCTGCAACGTCGCTTGCCGCCTGAGCTGCAGGATTCTTGCACGGCGCTGTGCAATACCCTCAACGAAACCCTGGCCAAAGTGCGCGACGTGTCCGCCATTCTTCACCCGCGCCAGCTGACCAGCCTGGGCCTGGAAGCCAGCTTGCGCGCGCACCTGCTCAAGACCCTGGCCAACACCCCGGTGCGCTGGAGCCTGGAATGCCAGCAGCGCCTGGCCGGTATCCCCGAAGAAATGGCCGTGGCGGCGTTTCGGATTACCCAGGAAGCGGTCACCAACATGCTGCGTCACGCCCAGGCACATAACCTGCTGGTGCGCCTGCAACGCCTGCCCGAAGGCCTGTCGCTGATGATCTGCGATGACGGCCTGGGCTTTTCGCCTGCTCCGGACCCAGGCCTTGAAGGCCAACGCGGCATGGCCGGCATGGCCGAGCGCATCGATCAACTGGGGGGCACGTTGTCTGTCAGCAGCCAGCCAGGCAAAGGCACGCAGATCGACGCGCTTTTCCCCTGGGCGCCGCGCGCCCTCGAACGGGCCCGCGCGCCTAAGGTTGTCGAGTGACCTGCAACTTACTTCTGGTGGATGACCACGCGCTGATTCGCGCCGGCGTGCGTGCGCTGATCCTGGATATTCCCGGCTACAACGTGGTCGGCGAAGCCAGCGACGGTGCGCAACTGCTGGAGCAATTTCACGCCCTGCAGCCGGATATCGTGCTGCTGGACCTGTCGATGAAACACACCGGTGGCCTGGATGCCTTGCAGCAACTGAAGGGGGCCTACCCCAAGAGCAAAGTGCTGATCCTGTCGATGCACACCGACCCCGACCTGATCATGCGCGCACTGGAGTCGGGCGCCCACGGCTACCTGCTCAAGGACATGACCGCCAGCGAGCTGGAACACGCCCTGCGGGCCTTGCGCAACAACGAGCGCTACCTGAGCCCGGCCATCGCCCATACCGTGATCAACCAGGCGCTGATCCGCAGCCACGGTGCTGCTTCGTCCGTTCCCCACAGCCACAACCTGACGGCGCGCCAGCTGGAAATCCTGCGCTTGATCGTGCGCGGCAAGTCCACCCGGGAAATCGCCCACGGCCTGGGCTTGAGCATCAAGACCGTGGAAGCGCATCGCTCGCAGATCATGAAGCGCCTGCAGATTTTCGACGTGGCGGGCCTGGTGCTATTCGCGGTGCGCGAGCAGATCATCAGCCTGGACGACTAGGGGCGAACCCAGCGGCAGGTGCACGCGCAGGGCCTTGGGCAAGGCTTCGAAATGCAGGTCGTCACCTTCCAGCGGCTCGCCATCGAGGTTGATGTACAAGCCTTGCGCCACCTTGATATTCACCCACGGCAGGCGCGCGCGGACGAACATGGTGTCCAGGCCCCAGCCGTTGCTCATCAATTCGCGCAAGGTGCCGACCACTTCCTGGGGCGCCGGCAGGATACTGATGTCCAGCAACCCATCATCGGCCAGCGCGCCAGGGCACAGTACATGCCCGCCCCCGGCCTGGCGCCCGTTGCCGATACCCAAGGCGAGCAGCTCGCCTTTCCAATGGAAATCCGGGCCTTCGAGTTCACCGTAGGCGGCCTTCAACTCACTGAAACGCGACAAACCGGTGAACAGGTAGGCGGCGCCGCCGAGGATTTTCTTCAAGTCTTCGGAGGTGTTGGCGGTGACCTGGCTGCCGAAACCGCCAGTGGCCATGTTCAAGAAGATCTGCCCGCCGACCCGACCAAGGTCGATTGCTCGCGGCTCAACATCCAGCAACGCCAGGGCACCGGCCGGTTCCAACGGCACGCCGGCGGCCTTGGCAAAATCATTGGCAGTGCCCAGGGGCATCAGCACCAGGCTGGCGTCGGTGCTGGCCTGGGCCATGGCTTCGGCCACATCGCGCAAGGTGCCATCGCCGCCACCGGCAATGATGTGGGTGTAACCGTCGGCCAGGGCTTCATTGACCAGGCGCTGGGCATCACCGCCCTCCCAGGTGACCCGCACCGCCAACTCCCACCCCTGCTCACGCCGCGCCGTCACGGCAGCACGCACGTCCTCGTTGAGGGCTTGTTTGCCGTGGAGGATCAACAGGGCTCTGGGGCTGGTCATCGGAAAATCTCCTGGGTCAAAGGTGCTTGCAGGATGTGGACCTTCGGGCAACAGGAAAAGTCTGTGACGGACGAAAATTGGCGGATGTATGGAGATCAAAATGTGGGAGGGGGCTTGCCCCCGATAGCAGTGGGTCAGCTATAGATAAGCTGACTGATACACCGCCATCGGGAGCAAGCCCCCTCCCACATTGGGCCGAGGAGCATCAGTTGGATCGCCACCGGCTGCCCTTCCCACATTGCGCCCTGCACTGATCAGCTCTTGTGCAACTTGCTCATCAACTGCGCTTCAGCCTGGGTCAAGCCGCAGGACTGGGTCAGCTCATCCACCGTCGCGCCCATGCCCACCAGCCTCGCGGCCTGAGCGAACGACAGATTCGAAGGATCACGCTGTTCCAACTGCACCAGCTTGTCCGGCAACGGCGCAAGAATGGCGCGCAGTTCATGCACTTCATCCCCGACGCGCACGGCGCTTTGCTGGAAATGGTCGACCCGCTTGACCAGCTCCAGCAGGCGCCGATCACGCACCGCATCGCGCTCGGCCTGTTGCAGGAGCAACTCCCGCTGCTGGCGCATATAGCGCAGCACGAACGCCAAAGTCCCGGCCCACAACAAGGCCAGGACAATCACCGCCGCCTCAAGGAACAAATCAGATGCTCTCCAGTTCCGACCACTCTTCTTCGCTCATCATTTTGTCCAGCTCAACCAGAATCAACAGCTCGTTGTTCTTGTTGCACACGCCCTGGATAAACTTGGCGGATTCTTCGTTGCCCACGTTCGGCGCGGTTTCCACTTCCGACTGACGCAGGTAGACCACTTCGGCCACGCTGTCGACCATGATCCCGACCACTTGCTTGTCGGCTTCGATGATGACGATGCGCGTGTTGTCGTTCACATCGGTCGGTGCCAGGCCAAAACGCTGACGGGTGTCGATCACCGTCACCACGTTGCCGCGCAGGTTGATGATGCCCAGCACGTAGCTCGGTGCACCCGGTACCGGGGCGATCTCGGTGTAGCGCAGCACTTCCTGCACGCGCATAACGTTGATGCCGTAGGACTCGTTGTCCAGTTTGAAGGTAACCCATTGCAGGATCGGATCATCCAAACCTTGTGCGGACGCTGACTTGTTCATGCTTGTGACCCCTTCAAATGCCGCTAATCGACGGCGTGTGTGCTAGTGGGCCGCGCAACCGCACGACCTTTATTGTTCAATCAACTGCGTTTGTTTTGCGCCATCGTCTTGACTGCGCCACTGGCGATCAACTCGGCCAGCTCGGCGACGTCGAGCAATGCGCACATGTGTTCAATCACGGTGCCCGCCAGCCACGGCCGTTGGCCGCGCTGGCTGCGCCATTTGATTTCGTTCGGGTCCAGGCGCAACGAGCGGCTGACCTGATGCACCGCCAGCCCCCACTCGTAGCCCTGCACGGAAATAACGTACTGCAGGCCCTGGCGGAAGTCGTCGCGGTAGCGGTCGGGCATCACCCAGCGCGCAGTGTCCAGCACCTTGAGGTTGCCAGCCTGGCTGGGCAGGATGCCGAGGAACCACTCCGGTTGCCCGAACAGCGGCGTCAACTCCTGGCCTTCCAGGGAATAGATCGAACCCAGGCATACCAGCGGCACCGCCAGGGTCAACCCGGCGACGTCGAACAACAGGCACTCGAACGGCTCGGCGGCCCACGACGGGCGACCATCGCCGCTCACCGGCGGCGGCGTGATGCCGGGCGGCAGGTGCACTTGCACGATCGGCTCGACCACCACCGGCACCACGATGTCAGGCGTGATCGGCACCACAACGGGCGCCGCCTCAATGTGCGCATCGCGCGCCTGCTCTTCGAGCACCGCCAGCTGGAACTCATCCAGCGCGGTCTCGGGCTCGACGATAGGCTCCAGCAGCAGGACCGGTTCCGGCAACTCTTCGGCTGTCGCATCCTGCAGCAAGGCATCCAGGTAGGATTCCAGTGCCAGTTGCGGCCGGGTCTTGAATTCCAGGGGACGGTTCATCACGCCACCTGCGCCATGATCTGCTGGGACAGCAGGTGTTTGAGCAATGCCCGATACGCCAGCACTCCGCGGCTCTTGCCGTCGAATTGCGACGGTGTGAGCCCGGCGCGGCTGGCGTCACGCAGGCGCGTGTCCACCGGGATGTAGCCATTCCAGATGGTGTCCGGGTAGGCATCGCGCAGTACGCGCAAGGTGCCGAGGGACGCCTGGGTACGGCGGTCGAACAAGGTCGGCACGATGCTGAACGGCAGCGCCTGCTTGCGCGAACGGTTGATCATCGCCAGGGTGCTGACCATGCGCTCCAGGCCTTTGACGGCCAGGTGCTCGGTCTGTACCGGGATCACCAACTGCTGGCTGGCCGCCAAGGCGTTGACCATCAGCACGCCCAGCAAGGGCGGGCTGTCGATGATCGCGTAGTCGAAGTCCTGCCACAGTTGCGCCAGGGTCTTGGCGATCACCAGGCCCAGGCCGCTCTGGCCCGGCGACTGGCGCTCCAGGGTGGCCAGCGCGGTGCTGGACGGCAACAGCGAAATGCTGTCATTGCTGGTGGGCAGCAACAGTTGCCCAGGCAAATCGCTCGGCACGCTGCCCTGATGCAGAAACAGGTCGTAGCAACTGTGTTCCAGCGCATCCGGGTCGTAGCCGAAATAGCTGGTCATGGAGCCGTGGGGATCCAGGTCGACCACAACCACGCGCTTGCCCGCCTCGGCCAGCAAGCCGGCTAAAGCGATGGACGTGGTGGTCTTGCCGACTCCACCTTTTTGATTGGCTACTGCCCAGACTCTCATTCGGTTGATTCCTCCCGGTGGGCACAAACGCGACCGAGACATTGCATAGGTTATTGAGCCGGTGACGGAGAATTGACGGAGCTTGCCCGCACCGACGGCTTTGCAGGGGCCGGTGCAGTTTGTGTGCCAGCGCGCCTCAACGCCGCATCCGGTGTTGCATTCGCCGTGCCGGTGCCGGTCAGGCTGCGGCGTACATCCAGGTTGCGCGACACCACCAGCACCACCCGCCGGTTGCGCGCACGGCCTTCGACCGTGGCGTTATTGGCCACCGGCTGGAACTCACCATAGCCCACCGACGCCAGGCGCTGGGGGTTCACGCCCTGCATCGCGAGCATGCGCACGATGCTTGACGCCCGGGCCGAGGACAGTTCCCAGTTGGTCGGGTACTGCGCGGTGGCGATCGGAAAATTGTCGGTAAAGCCTTCGACATGAACAGGGTTCTCAAACGGTTTGAGAATCGCCGCCACCTTGTCGATGATGGTGAACGCCTGGTCGCTGGGCAGCGCATCGGCGCTGGCGAACAACAGGCTGGAGTTAAGCTCGATCTCCACCCACAACTCATTGCCACGCACGGTCATCTGGTTGGAACGGATCAGGTCGCCAAACGCAGCGCTGATATCGTCGGCGATGCTTTTGAGCGGGTCGCTGGTGCCACCGACGCCGGCAGCGGTTTCATCGCTGTCGTTGACCAGCGGCTTGGCCGGGGTCACGGTCTTGGGGCGCTCTTCGCCAATGGGGATCGGCTTGAGCGCGCGCTCGGTATCGTTGAACACCCCCACCAACGCCTGGGAAATGATCTTGTACTTGCCTTCGTTGACCGACGAGATCGAGTACATCACCACGAAAAACGCAAACAGCAAGGTGATGAAGTCCGCGTAGGACACCAGCCAGCGTTCATGGTTGACGTGTTCTTCAGGCTCGCGACGGCGACGGCTCACAGGCACTTCCCTCTCTGACCAACAGCGAACACTTCATTGTGGCGAGCGAGCTTGCTCGCGCTGGGGCGCGAAGCGGCCCTGACCTCAGACGCTGCGACCTGTCTGAATGACCGTGCTGCCTGGAGTGGGGCTGCTTCGCAGCCCAGCGCGAGCAAGCTCGCTCGCCACATGCCCATTCCCATCAATCCATGAAGCCCTGGAGCTTCAGTTCGATGGAGCGCGGGTTTTCGCCCTCGGCAATCGACAGCAGGCCTTCGAGCAGCATTTCGCGGTAACGGGATTGGCGCATGGCAATCGACTTGAGCTTGCTCGCCACCGGCAGCAACACCAGGTTGGCGCTCGCCACACCGTAGATGGTGGCGACAAACGCCACGGCAATGCCGCTGCCCAGTTGCGAAGGGTCGGCCAGGTTGCCCATCACGTGGATCAGGCCCATCACCGCACCGATGATGCCAATGGTCGGCGCGTAGCCGCCCATGCTTTCAAACACTTTGGCGGCGTTGATATCACGGCTTTCCTGGGTGTAGAAATCCACCTCAAGGATGCTGCGAATCGCCTCCGGCTCGGCACCGTCCACCAGCAGCTGCAAGCCCTTGCGGGCGTAGCTGTCGGGCTCGGCATCGGCCACGCCTTCCAGGCCCAGCAAGCCTTCCTTGCGCGCAGTCAGACTCCAGTTGACCACACGGTCGATGCCACCTGGCAAGTCGACCCGTGGCGGAAAAATGATCCAGACCAGAATCTGCATGGCGCGCTTGAACGAACTCATCGGCGACTGCAACAAGGCCGCGCCCACGGTGCCACCGATCACGATCAGCGCCGCCGGGCCGTTGGCCAGGGCGCCCAGGTGGCCGCCTTCGAGGTAGTTGCCACCGATGATGGCGACAAATGCCAGGGTGATGCCGATCAGGCTCAACACATCCATCAGAGACAGGCCTCCACCAGATGCTTGCCAATGTCGTCCAGGCTGTAGACCGCATCGGCCAGGTCAGCCTTGACGATGGCCATGGGCATGCCGTAGATCACGCAACTGGCCTCGTCCTGGGCCCAGACGGCGCTGCCGCCCTGCTTGAGCAGGCGCGCGCCTTCACGGCCGTCGGCGCCCATGCCGGTGAGCACCACCGCCAGAACTTTGTCGCCGTAGGATTTGGCCGCCGAACCGAAGGTGATGTCCACGCACGGCTTGTAGTTGAGACGCTCGTCACCCGGCAGGATTTTGATCGCGCCACGCCCGTCCACCATCATCTGCTTGCCACCCGGAGCCAGCAGCGCCAGGCCAGGGCGCAGGATGTCGCCGTCCTCGGCTTCCTTGACGCTGATGCGGCACAGCTTGTCCAGGCGCTCGGCGAAAGCCTTGGTGAAGGCGGCGGGCATGTGTTGCACCAGCACGATCGGCGCCGGGAAGTTGGCCGGCAGTTGGGTCAGTACACGCTGCAAGGCCACCGGCCCACCGGTGGACGTACCGATTGCCACCAGCTTGTAGGCCTTGCGCTTGGGCGCGGGCGAGTGGGCGCTCGGGGCAGCCGCGCGGGTCGGCGCAGCCGGTGCAGGCCGAGCGACGGGCGCAGGTGCGGGTGCCGGACGGCTGAACGACGAGGTCGGCGCAGCGGCGGGCGTGGGTGCAGGTGCGGATGTCGGCGCGGGTGCGCTGAACAGGCTGCGGCGGTTACTGCGCGAAATGCTGTGCACCTTCTCGCACAGCATCTGCTTGACCTTCTCGGGGTTGCGCGAGATGTCTTCGAAATTCTTCGGCAAAAAATCCACCGCGCCGGCGTCCAGCGCGTCCAGGGTGACCCGGGCGCCTTCGTGAGTCAGCGAGGAGAACATCAACACCGGTGTGGGGCAGCGCTGCATGATATGACGCACGGCCGTGATGCCATCCATCATCGGCATTTCGTAGTCCATGGTGATCACGTCCGGCTTCAACGCAATGGCTTGATCAATCGCCTCTTTGCCGTTGGTGGCCGTGCCGACTACCTGGATCGTTGGATCGGCGGAAAGAATCTCCGAGACGCGGCGGCGGAAGAAACCCGAATCGTCCACCACCAGGACCTTGACTGCCATAAACACTCCGTTAGACGGGGCGGGCATTACTGCCCTGCCCCGCCAGAATCAAATACGCCGTGCGGCGTAACGCTTGAGCATGCTCGGAACATCAAGAATCAGCGCGATGCGGCCGTCACCGGTGATGGTGGCGCCCGACATGCCCGGGGTTCCCTGCAGCATTTTGCCCAGCGGCTTGATGACCACTTCTTCCTGGCCCACCAGTTGGTCGACCACAAAGCCGATGCGCTGGGTGCCCACCGACAGAATCACCACATGGCCTTCGCGCTGCTCTTCATGCTTGGCCGATGCCACCAGCCAGCGCTTGAGGTAGAACAGCGGCAAGGCCTTGTCGCGCACGATCACCACTTCCTGGCCGTCCACCACATTGGTGCGCGACAGGTCGAGGTGGAAAATCTCGTTGACGTTGACCAGCGGGAAAGCGAAGGCCTGGTTGCCCAGCATCACCATCAGGGTCGGCATGATCGCCAGGGTCAACGGCACCTTGATGACGATCTTCGAACCCTGGCCCTTGGTGGAGTAGATGTTGATCGAGCCGTTGAGCTGGCTGATCTTGGTCTTCACCACGTCCATGCCGACGCCACGGCCGGACACGTCGGAAATCTCGGTCTTGGTCGAGAAGCCGGGGGCGAAGATCAGGTTGTAGCACTCGGTGTCGGTGAGACGGTCGGCGGCGTCCTTGTCCATCACGCCGCGCTTGACCGCGATATTGCGCAAGATGGTCGGGTCCATGCCTTTGCCGTCATCGGTGATCGACAGCAGGATGTGGTCGCCCTCTTGCTCGGCCGCCAGGATCACCTTGCCACCGCGTGACTTGCCGGAGGCTTCGCGTTCTTCCGGGGTTTCCACGCCATGGTCGACGGCGTTGCGCACCAAGTGGACCAGCGGGTCGGCCAGGGCCTCGACGAGGTTCTTGTCGAGGTCGGTTTCTTCGCCAACCAGTTCCAGATTGATTTCTTTCTTGAGCTGACGCGCCAGGTCGCGCACCAGGCGCGGGAAACGGCCGAAGACCTTCTTGATCGGCTGCATGCGCGTTTTCATCACGGCGGTCTGCAGGTCCGCGGTGACCACGTCCAGGTTCGACACGGCCTTCTGCATGGCCTCGTCGCCACTGTTCAGGCCCAGGCGCACCAGGCGGTTACGCACCAGTACCAGTTCGCCGACCATGTTCATGATGTCGTCCAGGCGCGCAGTGTCCACGCGCACGGTGGTTTCGGCTTCACTGGCAGGCTTGTCGGCAACCGGCGCAGCGGCGGCACGCGCCGGGGCGGGCGCGGCGGCCGGAGCCGCGGCTTTGGCGGCGACCGGTGCTGGCGTAGCCACCGCCGCGGCGGCGGCAGGGGCCACTTCGGTGAACTTGCCTTTGCCGTGCAGCTCGTCCAGCAAGGCTTCGAACTCGTTGTCGGAGATCAGTCCGTCAGCGGCCGGTTCAGACTTGGCAGCTGGAGCGGCTGCGGTGGCCGCAACGTTCGGCAGGGCATCGGCGACGAACGTGCCTTTGCCATGCAGCTGGTCGAGCAGCGCCTCGAATTCGTCGTCGGTGATATCGGTGCTGGCGCTGGCGGCTGGCGCCGGCGGTGCAGCGGCCGGAGCCACGGCGTCAGCCGCGAACTGGCCCTTGCCATGCAACTGATCGAGCAGGGATTCGAATTCCGCGTCGGTAATGTCTTCGCTGGTCGGCGCGGCAACAGGCGCGGCTGCAGCCGGAGCCGGGGCCTCAGCTTGAGCCTTGACCGCATTGAGCGAATCGAGCAGCTGTTCGAACTCGCTGTCGGTCACGTCCGGCTCGGCTTCTACCACAGGCTCAGGCTCGGCTTGCGCGGCCGGTGCTTCGGCCGCCGGTTCGGCCAGGCGCGCCAGGGCGGCCAGCAGTTCCGGGGTGGCGGCGGTGACCGGTGCACGTTCACGCACCTGGCTGAACATGCCGTTGACCGCATCGAGTGCTTCGAGAATCACGTCCATCAATTCCGAGTCGACCTGACGCTCACCCTTGCGCAGGATGTCGAAGACGTTCTCGGCGATGTGGCAGCACTCCACCAGCTCATGGAGCTGGAGGAAGCCGGCGCCCCCTTTTACAGTGTGAAAACCGCGAAAAATTGCATTGAGCAGGTTCGCATCATCCGGACGGCTTTCCAGCTCGACCAGTTGTTCGGACAGTTGCTCTAAAATTTCGCCGGCCTCTACAAGGAAATCCTGAAGGATTTCTTCATCGGCGCCGAAGCTCATGTGGGTGCTCCTTAGAAGCCTAAACTGGACAGCAAATCGTCTACGTCATCTTGACCGGATACGACGTCTTCACGTTTATCGGCATGAATCTGCGGACCTTCACCCTTGGCGAGATGTTTTTGTGGATCTTTTTCCGAGAGGATCGCTTCGCGGTCATGTTCGATGCCGGCAAAACGGTCGACCTGGCCGGCCATGAGCACCAGTTTGAGCAGGTTGCTTTCCACTTCGGTGACCAGTTGGGTCACACGCTTGATCACTTGACCGGTGAGGTCCTGGTAATCCTGGGCGAGCAGAATGTCGTTGAGGTTGCTGGCCACCGTGCGGTTTTCCTGTTCGCTGCGCGACAGAAAACCGTCAACCCGGCGGGCCAGCTCACGGAACTCTTCAGCCCCCACTTCACGGCGCATGAAGCGGCCCCAGTCAGCGCTCAGGGCCTGGGCTTCAGTGGCCATGCCGTTGACCAGAGGCGTGGCGTTCTCCACCAGGTCCATGGTGCGGTTGGCCGCCGCCTCGGTCAGCCTGACCACATAGGACAGGCGTTCGGTGGCATCGGTGATCTGCGAAATTTCTTCGGCCTGGGGCATGCGCGGGTCAATCTGGAAATTGACGATCGCGCTGTGCAGCTCACGCGTGAGCTTGCCCACTTCCTGGTACAGGCCGCGGTCACGGGTCTGGTTAAGCTCATGGATCAACTGCACCGCATCACCGAACTGGCCCTTTTCAAGGCTGTCGACCAACTGGTGAGCATGTTTCTTCAGGGTCGACTCAAAATCGCCCTGTGACGTTTCGTTATTCTCCATAGCTCCCCCGCGATGGCTTTAGCCGTGGATGCGTTCGAAGATTTTTTCGATCTTCTCTTTCAAGGCCAATGCTGTGAATGGCTTGACCACGTAACCGTTGACCCCGGCCTGGGCGGCTTCAATGATCTGTTCACGCTTGGCTTCGGCGGTCACCATCAACACCGGCAGGCTGCGCAGTTTTTCATCGGCACGCACGTGGCGCAGCAAGTCGATACCGGTCATGCCCGGCATGTTCCAGTCGGTTACCAGAAAGTCGATGCTGCCGCTGTTGAGGATCGGAATGGCGGTAATGCCATCGTCCGCCTCGACCGTGTTTGTGAACCCAAGGTCACGCAACAGGTTTTTTATGATCCGCCGCATCGTTGAGAAGTCATCAACGATGAGGATTTTCATGTTCTTGTCCAATTCGACCTCCAAGCAGTCTTAAACGCGCCCAGCACCTGGACGCGCCACTTCATTCAACAGGCGTTACACAAAAAGGACTGCCCAGGGCACCACGCAACGAAACCGCGAAGGCTCATACCCCCGCGGTAGCGTCTGCAGTGTCCCCACACTGCCTGTCAGCGCGCGCGCCACTCTCCCAACCGCCCCCGCAAGCGGGCCGCGCACTGGCTATGCAACTGGCTGACACGCGATTCGCTGACCCCCAGGACCTCACCGATTTCCTTGAGGTTCAGCTCTTCGTCGTAGTACAGCGCCAACACCAGGCGCTCGCGCTCCGGCAAATTGGCAATGGCCTCCGCCAGCGCCCCCTGGAAGCGTTCATCTTCCAGATCGCGCGACGGTTCCATATGCGCGCTCGCGCCGTCCTCGTGCAGCCCTTCGTGTTCGCCGTCCTGCAACAGGTCGTCGAAACTGAACAGGCGGCTGCCCAAGGTATCGTTCAAAATCCCGTAATAATCATCGAGACTCAATTGGAGTTCGGCCGCAACTTCATGATCTTTAGCGTCACGACCGGTTTTTGCTTCAATTGCGCGAATTGCGTCACTGACCATTCGCGTATTGCGGTGTACCGAACGCGGCGCCCAATCCCCTTTACGCACCTCATCGAGCATCGCACCACGGATACGAATACCCGCATACGTCTCGAAACTCGCGCCTTTGCTCGCATCGTATTTGGTCGACACTTCGAGCAGGCCGATCATGCCGGCCTGGATCAGGTCTTCCACCTGCACGCTGGCGGGCAGACGAGCCAACAGGTGATAGGCAATACGCTTGACCAACGGCGCATAGCGCTCGATCAATTCGCCCTGAGTGTCACGGGCGGACTTCTTGTAGGCGTTGTAGCCGTTCGCTGTCATAGCACCGGTCCTGCGCTCGTCTGATGTACCAATCGCTCGACGAAAAACTCCAGATGCCCCCGAGGGTTGGCAGGCAACGGCCAGGTATCGACCTTCTGGGCAATGGCCTTGAACGCCAGTGCGCACTTCGAACGGGGGAACGCTTCATAGACCGCACGCTGCTTCTGCACGGCCTTGCGCACACACTCGTCGTAGGGCACCGCACCGACGTATTGTAAGGCGACGTCGAGGAAGCGATCCGTGACCTTGGTCAACTTGGCAAACAGGTTGCGGCCTTCCTGCGGGCTCTGGGCCATGTTGGCCAGCACGCGGAAGCGGTTCATGCCGTAGTCACGGTTAAGCAGTTTGATCAGGGCGTAGGCGTCGGTGATCGAGGTGGGTTCGTCGCAGACCACCAGCAGCACTTCCTGGGCGGCGCGCACAAAGCTGACCACCGACTCGCCGATCCCGGCGGCGGTGTCGATCACCAGCACGTCGAGGTTGTCGCCGATATCGCTGAAAGCCTGGATCAGGCCGGCATGCTGCGCCGGGCTCAGGTGCACCATGCTCTGGGTGCCCGAGGCGGCCGGCACGATGCGGATGCCACCGGGGCCCTGGAGCAGCACATCGCGCAGCTCACAGCGACCTTCGATCACATCGGCGAGGGTGTGTTTGGGTGTCAGCCCCAGCAGAACGTCCACGTTCGCCAGGCCCAGATCAGCATCCAGCAGCATGACGCGACGGCCAAGCTCTGCCAGGGCCAGGGACAAATTCACTGACACGTTAGTTTTGCCGACGCCACCTTTGCCGCCGGTCACCGCGATCACCTGTACGGGATGCATGCTGCCCATTTTATTTCTTTACCTTGTCTTGCTTAGACGCAGGCTACAGGGGTTGGCCGCGTGTATCGCTTGCAGGCCATCGATGTAGGTACATTTCACGGTGTTCATCCTGCCTCACCCCACCCGCTTTGCCGGGTTGTGGTAAAGGTCGGCGAACATGTCGGCCATCGCTTCCTCGCTAGGCTCGTCTTGCATTTGCACACTGACAGCACGGCTGACCAACTGATGACGGCGCGGCAGATGCAAATCATCCGGGATCCGCGGCCCGTCGGTCAGGTAGGCGACCGGCAGTTCATGACTGATTGCCAGGCTCAACACTTCGCCCAGGCTGGCGGTTTCATCCAGTTTAGTCAGGATGCAACCGGCCAGGCCACAGCGCTTGTAACTGTGATAGGCAGCGGTAAGAACCTGTTTCTGGCTGGTGGTTGCGAGCACCAGGTAATTTTTTGACTTGATGCCGCGTCCGGCCAGGCTTTCGAGCTGCATGCGCAGGGCCGGGTCGCTGGCTTGCAGGCCGGCGGTATCGATCAACACCACGCGCTTGCGCAGCAGCGGATCGAGGGCATTGGCCAGGGACTGGCCCGGGTCGACGTGGGTCACCGGCACATTGAGAATGCGGCCCAGGGTCTTGAGTTGCTCCTGGGCGCCAATGCGGTAGCTGTCCATGCTCACCAGCGCGATATTCGACGCGCCGTACTTGAGCACATAACGCGCGGCCAGCTTGGCCAGGGTGGTGGTCTTGCCCATGCCGGCGGGGCCGACCATGGCGATCACACCGCCTTCTTCCAGGGGTTCGATTTCCGGGGTGGCGATCATCCGCGCCAAATGCGCCAGCAGCATGCGCCAGGCTTGGCGCGGCTCCTGGACTTCGGCGGTCAGCGCCAGCAGGTCGCGGGACAACGGACCGGACAGGCCGATGCGCTGCAGGCGACGCCACAGGTTGGCTTGTTGCGGCTTGCTGCCTTGCAGTTGCGTCCAGGCCAGCGAGCCGAGCTGCACTTCGAGCAGCTCGCGCAGGCCGTTGAGTTCAAAGCGCATCGAATCGAACACGCGCTGGTCGACCGTGGCGGCCGGGGCTGGCGCGGCGGGACGTGGCGGTTCGACAAAGGTAGGTTCAACCAGCGGCTCGGCGGCGGTCAGGGGCAAGCCGGCGAACAGCTGGCGGTTGGTGGTGGCATCGCTGTCGCCACGCATGCTCAGTTCGGCCTGGGCCGAGACGATGCGCGAAGCGGTCTTGCGCAGCTCGTCCTCCAGCTCCATGTTCGGCACGCGCGGAGCCAGGGCCTGGGGCGTGTAATCCAGGGCAGCCGTCAGCTCGACACCGCCGGCAATACGACGGTTGCCGATAATCGCGGCATCGGCGCCCAGCTCATCGCGGACCAACTTCATGGCCTGACGCATATCGGCGGCGAAAAAACGCTTCACTTGCATAACCCACTACCCTCAGCCGTTGGGCCCTACTGTCGCGACGATAGTCACTTGCTTATTGTCAGGAATTTCCTGGTAAGCCAACACGTGCAAATTCGGTACTGCCAGGCGTCCAAAGCGCGACAACATCGCGCGGACCGGACCGGCCACCAGCAGAATCACTGGCTGGCCCTGCATTTCCTGGCGCTGCGCGGCTTCGATCAACGAACGCTGCAGCTTTTCAGCCATGCTTGGCTCCAGCAGAACGCCCTCTTCCTGGCCTTGTCCTGCCTTCTGAATACTATTGAGCAATATCTGTTCCAACCTTGGCTCCAAGGTGATAACAGGCAGCTCAGACTCAATGCCTACAATGCTTTGCACGATTGCACGGGACAAACCGACGCGCACCGCGGCCACCAGCGCGGCAGTATCTTGACTCTTGGCGGCATTGTTGGCGATGGCCTCGGCAATGCTGCGAATGTCCCGGACCGGCACCTGTTCGGCGAGCAAGGCTTGCAACACCTTGAGCAACTGCGACAGCGAGAGCACGCCCGGCACCAGTTCTTCGGCCAGTTTCGGCGAGGCTTTGGCCAGCAAACCCATCAATTGCTGGACTTCCTCGTGGCCGATCAGTTCGTGGGAGTGCTTGTAGAGAATCTGGTTGAGGTGGGTGGCGACCACGGTGCTGGCGTCGACCACGGTATAACCGAGGGACTGCGCCTGGCTGCGCTGGCTGACTTCGATCCACACCGCTTCCAGGCCAAAAGCCGGATCTTTGGCGGTGATGCCGTTGAGCGTGCCGAACACCTGGCCTGGGTTGATCGCCAGTTCGCGGTCCGGGTAGATCTCCGCTTCGGCCAGGATCACCCCCATCAGGGTCAGGCGGTAGGCGCTGGGGGCCAGGTCGAGGTTGTCGCGAATGTGCACGGTGGGCATCAGAAAGCCCAGGTCCTGGGACAGCTTCTTGCGCACGCCCTTGATCCGCGCGAGCAACTGGCCGCCCTGGTTGCGGTCCACCAGCGGAATCAGGCGGTAGCCGACTTCCAGGCCGATCATGTCGATCGGGGTCACGTCATCCCAGCCCAGCTCCTTGGTTTCCTGGGCGCGGGCCGGGGACGGCAGCAGTTCCTGCTGGCGGGCAATTTCCTGCTGGGCCTGGACCTTGACCGCATTCTGCTTTTTCCAGAACAGGTAGGCACCGCCGCCAGCCATGGCCGCCATGCTCAGAAACGAGACGTGGGGCATGCCCGGCACGATGCCCATGATCGCCATGATGCCCGCCGCCACCGCCAATGCCTTGGGGGACGCGAACATTTGGCGGCTGATCTGCTTGCCCATGTCTTCGGAGCCCGACGCACGGGTCACCATGATGGCTGCGGCTGTGGATAACAACAGTGATGGCAATTGCGCCACTAAACCGTCACCGATGGTCAGCAAGGCGTACACCTTGCCCGCATCGCCGAAGGTCATGCCGTGCTGGAAGATACCGACCGCCATGCCGCCGATCAGGTTGATGAACAGAATCAGCAGGCCGGCGATGGCGTCACCGCGCACGAATTTGCTCGCACCGTCCATGGAGCCGTAGAACTCGGCTTCCTGGGCGACTTCGGCACGGCGCGACTTGGCCTGGTTCTGGTCGATCAGGCCGGCGTTGAGGTCGGCGTCGATGGCCATCTGCTTACCGGGCATCGCGTCCAGGGTAAAGCGCGCGCTCACCTCGGAGATACGCCCGGCACCCTTGGTCACCACCACGAAGTTGATGATCATCAGGATCGCGAACACCACGATACCGACCACGTAGTTACCGCCGATCACCACTTCACCGAAGGCCTGGATCACCTTACCGGCGGCGGCGTGGCCGTCCTGGCCGTGCAGCATCACCACGCGGGTGGACGCCACGTTCAACGCCAGGCGCAGCAGGGTCGCCACCAGCAGAATGGTGGGGAACACCGCGAAATCCAGCGGCCGCAGGGCGTACACACACACCAGCAGCACCACCACTGACAGCGCGATGTTGAAGGTGAAAAACACGTCGAGCAGGAACGGCGGCATTGGCAACATCATCATTGCCAGCATCACCAGCAACAACAATGGCACACCCAGATTGCCCCGCGACAGGTCAGTCAGGGTGCCACGGGCCGTGCTGAGCATTTGAGAGCGATCTACCACCGGTATTCCTCGTGTCCTTGAAGCAAAGTTTTGACGCGCAGAAGCGTCCTGGAGGCGGTATTGCAAGAAGCCTTCCAACTTTGCTCTGGAACCCGTACGACTCCATGCGGGACCCAATGTGGGAGGGGGCTTGCCCCCGATGACGGTGCATCAACCACCTATTTCGGGGCCTGACACACCGCTATCGGGGGCAAGCTGAACTGGCCTAATGATCCCGGACACCTCTTAAGGGCGATATGATTCGCCCAATCAGGAGGTTCCGAATGCAACAGCGAAAGACCTATACCCACGAGTTCAAGCAACGTGCTGCAAGCATGGTTCTTGATGATAACTGCTCAGTTCCCGACGTCTGCGCATCGATGGACGTTGGCCCTACGGCTCTGCGCCGCTGGGTTGATCAGGTTCGTAAAGAACGTCACAAAGGGCAGCCAGTGGCAGGTACCAAGGCTATCAGCGACGAACAGCGAGAGCTTCAACAGCTACGAGCCAAGATCAAGCGCCTGGAGACTGAGGCTGAAATCTTAAAAAAGGCTACGGCTCTCTTGATGTCGGATCCCGATCGTTTTTCCTGATCGAGGAACTGAGGGAGTCGAGTTCATATCCGACCAGCCTGCTTTGCAGTGCGCTAGGCGTTTCTCGCAGCGCGTTTTATGACTGGATTAAGCGTCGCTCAGCACCGAATGCCGAGCGTGACGCGCTTAGAGCAAAAGTCGTGCAATTGCATGTCGAAAGCCGGGAAAGTGCAGGCGCACGGATGATCTCTCAGCGCCTGAAGGCCCAACAGATCAAGGCGGGAAGGTATTTAGTTGCAAAGCTCATGGCGGAGGCAAATCTGGCCAGCAAACAGCGTCGCCGCCATCAGTATCGCTCTAGAGGCGTCGAAGCATTTGTGGCCAAGAACCTGCTCGAGCGTAACTTCGAGCCAACCGCAATTAATCAGGTCTGGTGCGGCGACGTTACCAGCCTGATGGTTGGGAAACGCTGGTATCACTTGGCAGCGGTGATTGATCTGTTCGCCCGCCGAATCGTTGGCTGGGCGTTTTCTCTGATCAATGACGCCAACCTGGTTAGCAGGGCGCTGAGAATGGCGGTGGAGGTTCGAGGCAAACATGCAGGCTTGATGTTTCATTCAGATCAAGGCTGCCAATACACCAGCCAGCTCTTTCAGTCCGAGCTGCTGGAGCATGGAATAACGCAAAGCATGAGCCGCAGGGGGCAGTGCTGGGACAACGCGCCAACAGAGCGTTTCTTCGGGACGCTCAAATCAGAGTGGGTGCCCACCAAAGGCTATACGACAGTTGAAGAAGCCAAGCAGGATATGACCCGCTTTTTCATGCGATACAACCGAATCAGGCTCCACAGCTACAACAACTACCTGTCGCCAATAGCCATGGAGCAGGAGGCGGCTTGATCACCGTAACCGGTGTCCGGAAAAACTTGACCAGAACAAGCCCCCTCCCACATTGGATTGCGTGCAGTCAGAACTCTCGGAGAAATTTCCGGCACGTAGGGTGATCTCCCACGCGGAGCGTGTGAACGATCAGAATGCTCAACGGCCACCACCGTTGCGCGCCTTGATCGGTAACGCATACACACCCTGAGGCCTGTGGACCAATTGGAAGCTCATGCGCTTGCCCACCCAAAGCTCAGTACAGCACCAATCATAGCAATTGATAAACACCTCTTCTGCTCCGTAATCCAGCTGGATCAACCACTCTCCCCGGGTCCAGAGATAGGCGCTGACAGTCCCCGTAATCACCTTCAATACCGCTCTCCCTGCATCTCGTCTACTACATGCGCGCAGTGTCTACAGAGTAATCAAATCGTGATAAGCGCCGCTTGGCTACTGTCAAAGTTGACAGGTAGACGCTCGCTGCCAGGAGTGCTAAGCGGCAGGCACGATTGCGATGCTGATCGTTCCCACGCTCTGCGTGGAAATGCCGCCTGGGACGCTCCGCGTCCCGATTGAGCAAGGCTGACGCAGAGCGTCAAGGGAGGCATTCCCACGCAGGCGCGCGGGAACGATCTGATGGTAGCCGGTTCAGGCCTCCGGCGACTGCTTTCGCTTGCGGGGTTTGGGCGGTTTGGGCAGTGGTTGCGGTGCTGGGGCGTCACAGCATTCAGTGCTTGCCGATTGAATGGAAACGCGGTTGCCGTCGCGATCCAGAGCCCTGAAACCAATGCCCTTGACCGCATCGCACCACTTGACCGTGCCCCTGTCCATCACCGCCTCCCGAGCTGCGCATGGCTGCGCGCCTCATCGCTCTATCAGACAGTGAAGGCGGCATATTGGCTACTGTCAAAGTTGACAGGTCAGCGCACATTTCAAGTGTCGCGACGCAGGTCCGGCGGAATGGGCAGGTCCTTGAGCGGATCCGGCCGCTTGCCCTTGCCCGCTCGGTACTGGCGGATCTGGTAGACGTAGGCCAACACCTGCGCCACGGCCAGGTACAGCCCGGCCGGGATTTCCTGGTCAAGGTCGGTGGAATAGAAGATCGACCGTGCCAGCGCCGGCGATTCCAGCAGCAGAATGTCGTTGGCCACGGCGATTTCGCGAATTTTCAGCGCGGTAAAGTCGCTGCCCTTGGCCAGCAGCATCGGCGCGCCGCCCTTCTCCGGGTCGTACTTGAGGGCGACGGCGTAGTGGGTCGGGTTGGTGATGATCACATCGGCGTCGGGCACCGAGGCCATCATCTTGCGCTGGGACATTTCGCGCTGCAGTTGACGGATGCGCTGCTTGACCTCCGGGCGCCCTTCCTGATCCTTGTGTTCGTCGCGCACTTCCTGCTTGGTCATCAGCAGTTTCTTGTGGCTTTCCCACAACTGGATCGGCGCATCCACCGCCGCAATGATGATCAGCCCGGCGGACATCCACAGCGCGCTCCAGCCCACCACCTGCAGGCTGTGAATGATCGCCGACTCCAGCGGTTCGTGGGCGATGCGCAGCAAATCGTCGATGTCGGACGACAACACCGTCAACGCTACGACCAGAATCAGGATGAACTTGGCCAAGGCCTTGAGCAGCTCCACCAGGGCCTTGGTGGAAAACATGCGTTTGAGTCCGGCCCCCGGGTTCATGCGGCTGAACTTGGGCGCCATGCTGCCGGCGGCGAACAGCCAGCCGCCGAGGGCGACCGGGCCGATCAGCGCGGCCAGCAGTAACGTGATCAGAATCGGCTGCACCGCCAGGATGGCGATCTTGCCCGAGTGCAGCAGGTATTGCCCCATGGAATCGGGGTTGAGCAGCACCTCGCGGGGCAAACTGAAGTTGTGCTTCATCAGTTCCAGCAAGTCCAGCGCCAGGCCACCGCCGTAAATCAGCAGCGCGCCGGCACCCGCCATCATGGTCGCAACGGTATTGAGCTCTTTGGAGCGTGCGATCTCGCCCTTTTCCCTGGAGTCTTTTTTACGTTTCTCCGTGGGGTCTTCTGTTTTGTCCTGACCGCTCTCGCTCTCGGCCATGGCTCAGCGCGCCCGTGCCAGGTCACGTAAGAACTGCAAGGCGTCGGTCGCCAGCGGTTGATACTGATTGAGAATGTCAGCCAGGCCGATCCAGAAAATCCCCATGCCCAACACCAGGGTCAACGGGAAACCAATCGAGAAGATGTTCAGTTGCGGCGCCGCGCGGGTCATCACGCCAAACGCGATGTTGACCACCAGCAGTGCGGTGATCGCCGGCAACACCAGCAACAGCGAAGCGCCGAGCACCCAACCGAGGCGCCCCACCACTTCCCAGAAATGGTTGACCACCAGCCCCGAGCCCACTGGCAAGGTGGTGAAGCTTTCGGTCAGCACCTCGAACGCCACCAGATGGCCGTTCATGGCCAGGAACAGCAGGGTCACCAGCATGGTCAGGAATTGCCCGATCACCGCCGCCGACACCCCGTTGGTGGGGTCGACCATGGACGCAAAGCCCATGCCCATCTGCACCGAGATGATTTGCCCGGCGACCACAAACGCCTGGAAGAACAGGCTCAGGGAAAAGCCCAGCATCGCGCCGATCAGCACCTGTTCGGCGATCAGCATCAGCGCACTGAGGTCAAGCGCGTTGACCGCAGGCATCGGCGGCAGCCCCGGCACGATGACCACGGTGATCGCCACCGCGAAATACAGCCGCACACGCCGCGGTACCAGGGTGGTACCGAACACCGGCATGGCCATCAACATCGCCGTGACGCGAAACAGCGGCAGGATGAACGAGGCCACCCAGGTACTGATCTGGGTGTCGGTCAAGGCCAGCAAGGATTGCATCGGTTCAGCCGATCAACTGCGGAATACTGCCGTACAACTGCAGGATGTATTCCATGAAGGTTTGCACCAGCCACGGGCCGGCGACGATCAACGTGACCAGCATCACCAGCAGACGCGGCAGGAAGCTCAGGGTCTGTTCGTTGATCTGGGTGGCCGCCTGGAACATCGCCACCAGCAGGCCGACCAGCAGGCTCGGCACCACCAGCACGGCGACCATCACGGTGGTCAGCCACAGCGCTTCACGGAACAGGTCGACGGCAACTTCTGGGGTCATGGCGCTATACCCCTCCGAAACTGCCGGCCAGGGTGCCGATAATCAGCGCCCAGCCGTCCACCAGCACAAACAGCATGATCTTGAACGGCAACGAGATGATCAGCGGCGACAGCATCATCATGCCCATCGCCATCAACACGCTCGCCACCACCAGGTCGATGATCAGGAACGGGATGAAAATCATGAAGCCGATCTGGAACGCGGTCTTCAATTCCGAGGTGACGAACGCCGGGACCAGGATGGTCAACGGTGCCTGGTCGGGCGTGGCGATGTCGGTGCGCTTGGACAGGCGCATGAACAGTTCAAGGTCGCTGGAGCGGGTCTGCGACAGCATGAAATCCTTGATCGGGCCCTGGGCCTTGTCGATCGCGTCCTGGGCGGTCATTTTTTCGGCAAGATAAGGTTGCAGAGCTTGCTGGTTCACCTTGTCGAACACTGGCGCCATGATGAACAGCGTCAGGAACAACGCCATCCCGGTAAGGATCTGGTTCGAGGGCGTCTGTTGCAGGCCCAGGGCCTGACGCAGGATCGAGAACACAATGATGATCCGCGTAAAGCTGGTCATCAGCATGACGAACGCCGGGATGAAACTCAGCGCAGTCATGATCAACAGGATCTGCAGGCTGACCGAATACTCCTGCGCCCCCGCCGCGTTGGTGCCCAGGGTGATCGCCGGGATCGACAACGGGTCGGCGCCCAGCGCCATCGGCGCGGCCAGCAACAGCATGAGCGTCAGGAACACGCGCATTACTTCTTATCCTTCTGATCCTTGCCCAGCAACTCCATCAGGCGCTGAGCGAATTCTGGCGTGGCGGCCTCGGTCTTGGCCGCGTCCACCGGTGTCTTGAGTACGTGCAACGGGGTGATGCGCCCAGGTGTGATGCCGAGCAGAATCTGCTCCTCACCCACCTGCACCAGCACCAGGCGATCACGCGGGCCCAGGGCGCGCGAGCCGATCAGTTCGATGACCTGGGCGTTGCCCGGGCCAATACGCTGCACGCGGCGCATCAGCCAGGCCAGCACGAAAATCAACCCGACCACCAGCAACAGGCCGAGCATCAGCTGCGTCAATTGCCCGCCGACGCTGCCGACCGCAGGTGTGGCAGTCGCAGCCGCTTGCGCGACCGGTTCAGCCGCCAGCGCGCTCAATGGCAGCGCCAGTAACAGTCCCGCCATTGAATACTTCATTTCAGCGCAACTTCTTGATGCGTTCGCTCGGGCTGATCACGTCCGTCAGGCGAATGCCGAACTTCTCGTTGACCACCACCACCTCGCCATGGGCGATCAGCGTGCCGTTGACCAGCACATCCAGCGGCTCGCCGGCCAGGCGGTCAAGCTCGATCACCGAACCCTGGTTGAGCTGCAGCAGGTTGCGGATGTTGATTTCGGTGCTGCCCACTTCCATGGAAATCGACACCGGAATGTCCAGAATCACATCCAGGTTGGGGCCGTCGAGGGTCACCGGGTCGTTGTTTTTCGGCATGCTGCCGAATTCTTCCATCGGCAGGCGCTTGCCGGCCGGCGCAGAGGCGGCGTCGGCGGCCAGCAGCGCGTCGATGTCGTCCTGGCCGACATCGCCGGTTTCTTCCAGGGCCGCAGCCCACTCGTCAGCCAGGGCCTGGTCTTCGGCGGATGTGTTTTCGTGTTCGGTAGCCATTACATGTCCTCGGCGCAGCAAACAATCAGAAATAGGGGATGCATCACGGGGTTGGGTCAGCGTCGGTTGATCGGCTCAACCACTTGCAGCGCCAGGTTGCCCTTGTGGGAACCGAGCTTGACCTTGAACGACGGCACACCGTTGGCGCGCATGATCAGTTCTTCCGGCAACTCGACGGGGATCACGTCCCCCGGCTGCATGTGCAGGATGTCGCGCAGGCGCAACTGGCGACGGGCCACGGTGGCGCTCAGGGGCACGTCGACGTCCAGCAGGTCTTCGCGCAGGGCCTTGACCCAGCGTTCGTCCTGGTCGTCGAGGTCGGACTGGAAGCCCGCGTCGAGCATCTCGCGCACCGGCTCGATCATCGAGTACGGCATGGTCACGTGCAGGTCGCCGCCGCCGCCATCGAGTTCGATGTGGAAGGTCGACACCACAATGGCTTCGCTCGGCCCGACGATGTTGGCCATGGCCGGGTTCACTTCCGAGTTGATGTACTCGAAGTTGACTTCCATGATCGCCTGCCAGGCTTCCTTCAAATCGATGAAGGCCTGCTCCAGCACCATGCGCACCACACGCAGTTCGGTGGGCGTGAATTCACGGCCTTCGATCTTGGCGTGACGACCGTCGCCGCCGAAGAAGTTGTCCACCAGTTTGAACACCAGCTTGGCGTCGAGGATGAACAGCGCGGTGCCGCGCAACGGCTTGATCTTGACCAGGTTGAGGCTGGTGGGTACGTACAGCGAGTGCACGTATTCACCGAACTTCATCACTTGTACGCCGCCCACCGCCACGTCCGCCGAACGGCGCAGCATGTTGAACATGCTGATGCGGGTGTAGCGGGCGAAACGCTCGTTGATCATTTCCAGGGTCGGCATGCGTCCACGGACGATGCGATCCTGGCTGGTCAGGTCGTAACTTTTGACGCTGCCGGGTTCGGCAGCCATTTCGGTCTGTACCAGACCATCGTCGACGCCATGCAACAGCGCGTCGATTTCATCCTGGGACAGCAGGTCTTGCACGGCCATGTCGTGGTCCTACTGCAATACGAAGTTAGTGAAGAGCGCCTGCTCGACCACGACTTTGCCGAGCTCTTTCTGGGCCACTTCCTGCACGCTGGCAGTGACCTTCTGGCGCAGCATTTCCTGGCCCACGGGCGTGGCCAGGCTGTCGAAGCTCTGCCCGGAGAACAGCATGACCAGGTTGTTGCGGATTACCGGCATGTGCACCTTGAGCGCGTCCAGGTCCGCCTGGTTGCGCGCCAGCAAGGTGATGCTCACCTGCAAGTAGCGTTGGCGACCGTTCTGGTTGTAGTTGGCGACAAACGCCGGAAGCATCGGCTCGAAGATTGCCGGTTGCTTGACGTTAGTGGCGGTCTCGGCGGCGGGGGCCGGCTTGCTGGCACTGCTGTGCATGATGTACCAGGTGCCGCCTACCGAGGCGCCAATGGCCAGGAGCAGGCCCAGCACAATCAGCAGGATCAGCTTGAGCTTGCCTTTGCCTGCGGGGGGAGTTGCTGCGTCGTCGCTCTTCGCCATGCCAATAATCCGTCACTATTCTGGGATTCATAGATCTACGCAAAGGCAAGAGCAAGTGTTATGCCAGAGTTGTCTGGCATCAGGGCAACATTAATCAAATGTGGGAGGGGGCTTGCCCCCGATGGCGGTGTATCAGCAAAGGATTTGTTGACTGACACACTGCTATCGGGGGCAAGCCCCCTCCCACATTTCAGATCGCTGATCGGCTGGGTCAGGCGTAGTAGTCGACGGCGCTGGAGCCGATCACACTGCTCACCACCGGCGCGACGGCGGCCGCCACGTCGACAGGGTCGGCGACGTCGCCACCGTTGCCCCTACCGCCGCTGCCACTCACGGCCCGCGCCTGGTTCTGCTGCTGTTGCTGCTCCTGCCCCCGAGACTGGTCGGACACATTCACGTCCACCTGGCCCATGCCCTGCTGAGCGAACATCTCGCGCAAGCGGCCGGACTGGCTTTCCAGCGCTTCACGCACCACCGCATGCCCGCTCATGAAATTCACCTGGGCCTGCTGATCGGGCGTCATGTTGACCTTGATGTCCAGGCGCCCCAGCTCCGCCGGCTGCAACTGAATTTCGGCTGACTTGAGGTTGGTGCTGGAGAGGTACATGACGCGGTTGACCACTTCTTCGGTCCAGCCGCTCTGGTGCATGGCCAGCGGCGCATTGATCACCGGCGGCAAGGCGTTGGCGGTTTTCGGCGTGGCGGCCTGAGTCAGCGCGGCCAGGCGGTTGGCGAAGTCATCCACGCGGGTGTCGCTGCTGGCGTCTTTCAAATCCTTGAGGCCGTCATCGATCAGCGCGCCGAAGGCTTTGTCGCCGCCCTGGTCAGTGCTGTCCTTGGTGGCTTGCTGATCGACCAGGGTAGCCAGGCCCGTCGCGAAGTTCTGCGCGGCGGTCGGCTGATCCTGCGGGGTGGTTGGCGCGGCTTTCTGTGGCGCCTGGCTGCTGGCAGACACGTGACCGCCCTGCTCCATCGCCAAACGCACGGCGGGCATCGCATCCAGGGGATCGGCTTCAGGGTCGAAGGCCGGCTGCTTGGCCTCATCGATCACTGCGACGGGGGCGGCGACGACCGGCGCAGGCTTGTCATCCGCCACCACCACCGCGGGCGCTGGGGTTTCTACCGGTACGGCAGCGGGCGTGACCGCAGCGATCAACGCGGGGTCGACCGGCGCATCTACCGGCGGCTGTTGCGCCACGGACGGGTCGGCGGGCGCGTCGTCGGCCGCTTCATCGGCCTTGGCCGGCGTGGCAGGCAAGGGATTGCCGCTATCGGCAACCGCTGGCGTGCTGGCGGCAGCTTTATCGTCGCCCGCTGTCGGCGTCGACTTGCCGGGGGTGTCGCTGGTTTTCGACGCCGGCTTGGCGCCTTGGTTGGCAAACACTTGAGCGAAGCCAGGGCCCTTGTCCCGTGGGTCCGCAGCCGCTACCGCAGGGGTGGCGGCAGGCGCTTGAGGCTTGGCCGCGGGGGCAGCCTGAAGGAGCGAATTGGGGGCGACTGGCATAGATAAAGGTCTCCACTGCATGGGGGATCGGGGATGCAGTATGCAGAGGCAGAGCAAGAGTCGGGCCAAGTTGGCCAGCGCTGGTACATTACGCTTCAGCGGGACTCAGAGACTGAAGCGCTCACGCTCGGACTCATACAACGGCCGAACCAGCGCAAACTCGTGATCAATCTGATCGACCAGGGCACCGAGGCCTGCCTGCGCCCCTACCGACTCCGCTTCCAGCCGCTCACACAACTGCGCCAACCGAACCGCCCCAAGGTTGCCACTGCTGCCCTTGAAGCTATGCGCGATGCGCCCCAGCGCCTTGGCATCATCGCGTGCCTTGCGCAGCGCGGTGACGCGTTCTTCGCAATCATGCAGGAAAGTCTCCAGCAGCCGCGGGTACTCGGCCTCCATCACCTCTTGCAGGCCCGACAACACATTGGGGTCCAGATGAATCTCAGCCACTTGCTCGCTCCTTGATCAAGAATCGGCGGATTATGCCAGAGCCTTCCAGCAAAACTCCACGCAGACACTGCGCCCGCCGTCGGACCAGCGTACATCGCTGCTCAGTTGACGCACCAGGCTCAAGCCGCGACCGGACAGACGGTCGATGTCCAGCGGCTGCGCAAGCACGTGCTCAACGTCGAAGCCAGGCCCGCTGTCGTCAATGCGCAATGTCATCGTGCCGCCCGTTTCGGTCGGCACCACCTGTACCTGCACGCGGATGTACCCGTGATCCAGCTGCGCCAGCCGTTCGTTGCGCTGTTGATAATACTGCGCAAAGCCTTCGGCATCGCGCTTGATCCGGGAGTCCAGGCCCAGCACGCCATGCTCCAGCGCATTGGAATACAACTCCGCCATGACGCCGTACAGCGCCCCGCTCTGCTCCCGCAGGCCATGGACTTCCAGCAGCAGTTGCAGCAGGTAGGGCAACGGGTTGTAGCGCTTGAGCGTCTGCGCGCGAAATTCGAAACTCACCGACCAGTCCAGCGGGCACGACTGGCCGCTGTCGGTATACAGGGGCTCGGCCGCAGGCAATGGCTGGCCGGCCTGCAAGGTAATCTCCACCAGGCTGACGTCATCCCTGGCCTGCCCACGGAAGGACGCCAGTGCCTGCTCGATCTCTTCAAACAGCCGGTCGGGCTCACGGTTGGCGGCAAAAACCTGCCGCAAGCGCTCGGCGCCGAACAGCTGGTCGTTGGCGTCAGCCGTTTCCAGCACCCCATCGGACAGCAGAAACACCCGGTCGCCCAAGGCCATCGGCCAGACCTCGGTACGGTCATCGAACGCCTGCGCCGACAGCACGCCCAGCGGCAAGTGTCGCGACACCAGCGCGCTGCGTTTGCCCGTCGCAATGGCATGCACATACCCCTCGGGCATGCCGCCGTTCCACACTTCCACCACCCGCCGCTGGGGGCTCAGGCACAACAGCGTCGCGCAGCAGAACATGTCCACCGGCAGGATGCGCTTGAGCTTGGCGTTCATTTCCCTGAGGATCTGGGTCAAGCCGTAGCCCTTGGCGGTCATGCCGTAGAACACCTCCGCCAGGGGCATCGCACCGATCGCGGCCGGCAAACCGTGGCCGGTGAAATCGCCGAGCAGCACGTGCATGTCGCCGGACGGCGTGTAGGCGGCCAGCAGCAGGTCGCCGTTGAACAGCGCATAGGGCGATTGCAGGTAGCGGATATTCGGCGCCGCATTGATGCAGCCCGAATGCGCGACTTTGTCGAACACCGCCTTGGCCGCGCGCTGCTCATGCAACAGGTAGTCGTGATGCCGGGCGATCTGGTCGCGCTGTTGCAGCACCGTGGCCTGCAGCCGGCGCAGACGGTCCATGGCGTTGATCTTGGCGGCCAGGATCAACGGGTTGTAGGGTTTGGGCAGGAAGTCATCGCCACCGGCATCCAGGCATTCGGCCAGGTCGGCGCTTTCGCTCAAGGAAGTCAGAAAGATAACCGGGACCAGTTCTTCCCCGGCCAGTTGCTTGATCCAACGCGCGGCGAAAAAACCGTCCATCACTGGCATCAGCGCGTCCATCAGCACCAGTTGCGGGCGCTCGCGGGCAAACACCTCCACCGCTTGCTCGCCATTGGTCGCGGTGAGCACGTGGTGCCCCTGGCGCCGTACGATGGTCGTCAGCAACAGCAGATCGGCGGCGCTGTCTTCGGCGATCAGGATCGTCAGCGGTTCAATAACGGCGGCCATGGTACTCAACTGATGTCGAACAGTTTGTCGAAGTTGGAGATACCGAGGATCTTGCGTACATCCGAATTGCTGTTGATCACCTGGACTTCGGAATCGTCACCACCGGCGTGGTCCCGCAGCAGCAGGAGCATGCCCAGGGCCGAACTGTCCATGTAGGTGGTTTCCTTCAAATCAACGACATACGTCTCAGGCACCTTGTAGAAGCGCTCGTAGGCATCACGAAACGGCTGGTGACTGCCAAAATCGAAACGGCCCTTGACCGCAATGGTCAACTTCTTCCCGTCCAGGGATACTTCTGACTCGACTGACATGTGACTGCTTCCTTGTCGTTGGCACTAGTCACAAGGTGTAGCAGCTGAACCGGATGTGAGCAACACAGGAATCAAATGTGGGAGGGGGCTTGCCCCCGATGGCGGTGTGTCAGAAAAGGATTTGCTGGCTGACACTCTGCTATCGGGGGCAAGCCCCCTCCCACATTTGCCCTGCGTCGTTGGTTAGAACTGTTCCTGACGGGGAAGACGCTGGGACAGCTCATCGAGCAGTTTCTGCTCACGCTTGTCTTCGATGGCCCGTGCTTCGTCGATGTAGCGCTGCACCAGCTTGCGCAACCCTTCGACGCGGGCGAACGCCGCTTGCCAGCTTTCGCGGGCCTTATCGAGGTTGTTCTGGTGCCAGGCCAGGCTCTGGCGCTGTTGGCCGACGGCGGTTTCCAGTTGATTGAGAAAGCCCTGGTACCCCATCAGCCACTGCCCCGACACGCCCTTGCTGCCGCGCTCGATCCACTGCTGCTGGTATTCGCTGCGAAAGCGTTCGAGGTCGCCCAGCTTGCTTTCCGCCAGACGCACCTGGCCCTGGAAATACCCCAGGCGCTGAACGGCGGCTTTTTCGGCCTTTTCGGCCATGTCCACCACCGGGGCCAGGCGCGCGGCACGGCTGTTGGCCATGGCTTAGCCGCCTGGCGCCGGGGCGAAGATCGATTGCAGGTGCGCTTCGCTCTCACCCATGCTGATCTTGTCGTTGAGCCCCTGACGCAGGTAGGTCACCAATTGCGGTTGCAGGGCAATCGCCAGGTCGGTCTCGCGATCGCCACCGGCCACGTAGGCGCCGACGCTGATCAGGTCGCGGCTCTGCTGGTAACGTGACCACAGCTGCTTGAAGTATTGCGCGCGGGCCATGTGCTCCGGCGTGACCACCGCCGGCATCACCCGGCTGATGGACGCCTCGATGTCGATGGCCGGGTAGTGCCCCTCTTCGGCCAGGCGCCGCGACAGCACGATGTGCCCATCGAGCACGCCCCGCGCCGAGTCGGCAATCGGGTCCTGCTGGTCGTCGCCTTCGGACAGCACCGTGTAGAACGCAGTGATCGAGCCGCCGCCGGCCTCGGCATTACCGGCCCGCTCCACCAGCTTGGGCAGCTTGGCGAACACCGACGGCGGGTAACCCTTGGTCGCCGGCGGCTCGCCGATGGCCAGGGCGATCTCGCGCTGGGCCTGGGCGAAACGGGTGAGCGAGTCCATCAGCAACAGGACATTCTTGCCCTTGTCGCGAAAATATTCGGCGATGCGCGTGCAGTACATGGCGGCACGCAAGCGCATCAGCGGGGCGTCATCCGCTGGGGAGGCGACGACCACCGAGCGCTTGAGCCCTTCCTCACCGAGGCTGTGCTCGATGAATTCCTTGACCTCACGGCCCCGTTCGCCGATCAGCCCCACCACAATGATGTCGGCCTCGGTAAAGCGCGTCATCATGCCCAGCAACACCGATTTACCCACACCTGTACCGGCGAACAGGCCCAGGCGCTGGCCGCGACCGACCGTCAATAAACCGTTGATGCTGCGAATGCCCACGTCCAGCGGCACGCTGATGGGGTTACGGTTGAGCGGGTTGATGGTGGGTCCGTCCATGGGCACCCAGTCCTCGGCCTTCATGCCGCCCTTGCCGTCCAGCGCGCGACCGGCACCGTCGAGCACGCGGCCGAGCATGCTCATGCCCATCGGCAAGCGCCCGGTATCGGCCAATGGCACCACGCGGGCGCCGGGGGCGATACCGGCGAGGCTGCCCACCGGCATCAGGAATATCTTGCTGCCGGAAAAGCCCATCACTTCGGCTTCGACCTGCACCGGGTGATAGCTGTCGTCGTTGATCACCATGCAGCGGCTGCCCATGGCGGCACGCAAGCCCTCGGCTTCGAGGGTCAGGCCGACCATGCGCAACAGGCGCCCTTCCAGGATCGGTTGGCCGGGCAGCTCAGTGGCCTCGGCGTAGCTGTCCAGGCGCTTGGCAAAGCTGGTGCGTTCAAGGCGCATCGCTGGCGTCCAGGTCAACACTGATATCGGCTTGGGTGGGGTTCAATGCCTGCTCATGCTGCTGGTCCAGCAATTTGGCCATGATCTGGCTGATGCGGGTTTCCACCGTGGCATCGATGCGGCTGTGCTCGGTCTCGACGCGGCAACCACCCGGCTGCAGCGAGGCGTCCTCGACGATGCGCCAGGTTTCTTCATGGCGCTCGCGCAAGGCTTTGACCTGCTCGAAATCCTGCGGGTTGACGTACAGCCGCACATTGCCGACACCCAGGGGCAGCAGCTTGAGGGCTTCGCGCATCACGCTTTCGATCTGGCTCGAGTCAAGCACCAGTTCGCGCTGGATCACCTGGCGCGCGATGTGCTGCACCAGGCCGATCATGGACTTTTCCAACTGCGAGTCCTGCCCGGCAATCGGGTCGAACAGGCTGCCCATCAAGCGCTCGAGGCTGGCCAGCTTGCCGCTGAGGGCTTCTTCGGCTTCCTGGCGGACCTTGAGAGTGGTGCTGCGAAAGCCGTCTTTTTCACCGGCCGCAAAGCCTTCGTTGTAAGCCTCCTGGCGGATCGCTTCCAACTCTTCAAGGGTCAGTGGCTGGACTTCTTCCAGCGGCACTTCTTCCATCTGCACCGGAAGCTCTTCCACCGGCTCAGGCTCAGGTTCCGGCACGTGGGGGTCGAAGCTGGGCAACGACCAGATATCGAACCCGCCGACATCCCGCGCGCGAATCAGATCGCTGGGCGTCTCATCTTTGTTCGACATGCAGGGCGCCTTAGATCATTTCTTCGCCGCCCTTCCCGCCGAGAACGATTTCTCCGGCTTCGGCCATACGGCGGGCAATGGTGAGGATTTCTTTCTGCGCGGTTTCCACGTCGCTGACGCGCACCGGGCCCTTGGCTTCCAGGTCGTCGCGCAACAGTTCGGAGGCGCGCTTGGACATGTTCTTGAAGATCTTTTCCTTGACGCCTTCGTCCGAGCCCTTGAGGGCCAGCACCAGCACGTCGGACGACACTTCGCGCAGCAACGCCTGGATGCCACGGTCGTCGACATCGGCGAGGTTGTTGAACACGAACATCAGGTCTTCGATCTGGCCGGACAGGGTGTCGTCGATCTCGCGGATCGAGTCCATCAACTGGCCTTCGACCGAGCTGTCGAGGAAGTTCATGATGTCGGCGGCACGCTTGATCCCGCCCAGGGTGGTGCGCGAGGCATTCGAGTTGCCCGAGAACTGTTTCTCGAGAATCGTGTTGAGTTCTTTCAGGGCGGCCGGCTGCACGGTGTTCAGCGACGAGACGCGCAGGATGATGTCCAGGCGCACTTTATGGTCGAAGTGGCCGAGCACTTCACCGGCCTGGTCCGGGTCCAGGTAGGCCACGACGATGGCCTGGATCTGCGGGTGTTCGTAGCGGATCACATCGGCGACCGCGCGCGGTTCCATCCATTTGAGGCTGTCCAGGCCACTGGTGTTGCCGCCCAGCAGGATGCGGTCGATCAGGCCGTTGGCCTTGTCTTCGCCCAGGGCCGAGGTCAGCATCTTGCGGATATAGCTGTCGGAGCCGACGCCCAGGCTGGTCTGGTCGCCGACGATCTCGACGAACTCGCTCATCACCTGCTCGACTTGCTCGCGGTGCACATTGCGCATCTGCGCCATGGCCACGCCTACGCGCTGGACCTCTTTGGGCCCCATGTGGCGCAGCACTTGGGCAGCGTCGGTTTCGCCCAACGACAGCAGCAGCACGGCGGCTTTGTCGACCCGGGAGAGCTTGGCAACAGCGGCTCGATCATTCATCAGCGTTAATCCACTCTTTCACGACCTGGGCCACACGGCCCGGGTCTTCTGCCACCAGACTCTTGATTGCGTTCAACTGAGCGTCATAGCCTTCGCTCGGGCTCGGCAACAGGATGCTTTGCGGACCGCCCAGGCTGACGCGGTCGTTGGCCAGCTCGCCGTCCAGACCACCCATGCCGCCCAGTTCCACGTCGCCACCGGCCAGGGCCAGTTGTTTCTTGCCGTTACCGGTGATGTTGTTGAGCACCGGACGCAGCACGCCGAACACCAGCACCAGAATGAACATCACCCCCAGCACTTGCTTGACGATGTCCCAGAACCACGGCTGGGTGTAGAACGCAGGGTCTGCGATCACTTCGCCGCGCTCGGCGGAGAACGGCATGTTGATTACGCTGACGCTGTCGCCACGGCTGGCGTCGAAGCCGACGGCGTCCTGCACCAGGCGGGTGAAGCGCGCCAATTCATCGGCGGTCCATGGCGCGCGGGTGACGGCGCCGTCAGCGGCGTTGACCTTGACCTGATCATCGACCACCACCGACACCGACAGGCGATTGATCTTGCCCTGCTGCTGCTTGGTGTGGCTGATGGAACGGTCGAGTTCGAAGTTCTTGGTGGACTGGTTACGCTTGTCCGCCGGGTACGGCGCGAGCATTGGCTGGCCGGTGGCCGGGTCCATGATCTGCTGGCCGTTGGCATCCAGCAACGGCTGCCCAGGCTGGATCGCACCCGCGGTCGCCGCAGCGCCACCGGTGGTTTGCGGGGCCGAAGCCGGTGCAGGTGGCTGGTTGCTCAAGGCTCCCGGTACACCCTGCGGGCCGTTGCTGGCAGTGCGTTGTTCGCTGGTGGACTGCTCGCTGCGCAGGGCGGGCTGGTCCGGGTTAAATTGCTCGGACGTCGATTCGACGGCGCTGAAGTCCACGTCGGCAGACACTTCAGCCTTGTAGCGGTCATTGCCCAGCACCGGCTGCAGAATGTTGTGCACGCGCTGGGTGAGCATGCTTTCCATGCGACGGCTGTAGTCGAACTGCTTGCCGGCCTGGGTCAGCGCGGAATTTTCGGCCATGTCCGACAGCAGGTTGCCCTTCTGGTCGACCACGGTGATTTGCGACTTGCTCAACTCCGGCACGCTGGTGGCCACCAGGTTGACGATCGCCAGTACCTGGCCAGGCTCCAGGGAGCGGCCGGAAAACAGCTCGACCAACACCGAGGCGCTTGGCTTGCGTTCGTCACGCACGAACACCGAGCTTTTCGGAATGGCCAGGTGCACGCGGGCACCCTTGACGTTGTTCAGGCTGGAAATGGTGCGCGCCAGTTCGCCTTCCAGGCCGCGACGGTAGCGGGTGGCTTCCATGAACTGGCTGGTGCCCAGGCCCTGATCCTTGTCGAGGATTTCAAAGCCGATGTTGCTGTCGGACGGCGTCACGCCGGCGGCGGCCAGTTTCATCCGCGCACGCGCCACATCATCGGCCTTGACCAGCAAGGCACCCGAGTTGGGCTCGACCGTGTAGGCGATGTCGGCGGCGGCGAGGGTTTCCATGATCTGCTTGGAATCCATGCCCGCCAGGCTGCCGTACAGCGGCCGGTAATCAGGCTGCTGCGACCACAGCACCACGGCAAAACCAATCGCCACGCTGGCCGCCAGGCCGACCATCAGGCCTACCTGACGCAGCATGGTCATTTCCGAGAGGTTTTCCAGGAACGACAGGCCAAACAGAGGCGACTTGCCTTCTGTCTTGGCGGGTACGTTGTCCACGACTGCTTCTGCCATGAGTTAAATCTCGCCCTTAAACCGGCATCTGCATGATGTCTTGATAAGCCTGAACCAGCTTGTTACGCACTTGGGTCAAGGCCTGGAAGGAAACACTGGCCTTTTGCGAGGCGACCATCACATCGGTGAGGTCCACGCCGCTTTTACCGATCTCGAACGCGGTCGCCAACTGGCTGGAAGCCTGCTGGGTATCACTGACTTTATTGATTGCCTGACCGAGCATGTCGGCAAAATTGCTTTGGCCCAATTCCGGCGCTGGCGCGACGGATTTCGGCTGAGCCATGGCATCCATTTGCATGGAGCGCATATCCAACATCAACCGATTGAACTCAATACCCTGGCTCATGAACTTCCTCTCTCCGACGACCCGCAATTTTTTGACACTACGCAGCGGTTACTAGGGGTGGTAGCAACAAGGGTGCCAGCTCCGTGGCGATTCGTAAGAAAAGGCGACAAACCTTGTCAGCCCAGGTTTTGCTCAGGTGGCGAAAAGATACGCTTCAACGTCCATCCCGGCGTCGCGCATCTGCGCCAGCTTGTAGCGCAGGGTGCGCGGGCTGATGCCAAGGCGTTCGGCCGCTTCTTTGCGGCGGCCGCGCTCGGCGCGCAGGGTGTCGATGATCATCTGGAATTCGCGGCGGCGCAGGTCATCGCCCAGGCCGCCAGCCGATTCGGCTTCGGCCAGCACCGGTGCCGGCGCCAGGCTCGGCAACGGCGCCACGCCATTGCCCATGGCCAGGCAGAAATCCTGCGGCTGGATCAGGCCGCCCTGCTGCAGGATCAGCGCGCGCTGAATGGCGTTGTCCAGCTCGCGCACGTTACCCGGCCATGGATAACCGACCAGGCAGGCCTGGGCCTCGGCCGACAGCCGTGCCTGGGCGTGCTTCATTTTTTTGACGTGGTTGTTCAGCAGGCGCTCGGCCAGCGGAATGATATCGGCCGGACGCTCGCGCAACGGGCGCCAGGCCAGCGGGAATACCGACAGGCGGTAGAACAAGTCTTCGCGAAACCGCCCCGCCGCCACTTCGCCCGCCAGATCGCGGTTGGTGGTGGCGACCACGCGAATGTCCAGCTGGATCGGCTTGCGTGCGCCCACCCGCTCCACTTCGCGCTCCTGCAACACGCGCAGCAGCTTGGCTTGCAGGCCCAGGGGCATTTCCGAGATTTCGTCGAGCAGAATGGTGCCGCCGTCGGCCTGCTCGAATTTGCCGGCCTGGGCTGCGATGGCGCCGGTGAACGAACCTTTCTCATGGCCGAACAGCGTGGCTTCGAGCATGTTGTCCGGGATCGCCGCGCAATTGATCGCGATGAACGGTTGCCGGGCCCGACTCGATTGCTGGTGGATATAGCGCGCCAACACTTCCTTGCCGGTGCCGGACTCGCCGGAGATCAATACGGTGGAGTCACTGCGCGCCACGCGGGCCGCCAGTTCCAGCAATTGCGCGCTGGCCGGTTCGAAGGCAATCGGACCGTCACCCTCGCCCGCCGAAATCACCCCCAGGGCATGCCGGGCCACCAATTCGATCAGCGCCTTGGGCTCGAACGGCTTGACCAGGTAATCCGCCGCCCCCTGGCGCATGGCGTCCACGGCCCGCTCCACGGCGCCATGGGCGGTCATCAGCAGCACCGGCAATTGCGGCTGGCGCGCGCGCAGCAGGCCGAGCAACTGGTGGCCGTCCATGCCCGGCATGTTTACATCGCTGACCACCAGGTTGAAGGCTTCTTGCTCAACCGCCTCCAAGGCCTCCTCGGCAGAGCCGACCGCACGGTAGTCATGGCCCGCCAACAGCAGCGTGTCAGCCAATGCCTCACGCAGGGCGCGATCGTCTTCCACCAATAAAACCTTGATAGTCATGATCCTTCTACTCCGCGCTTGCCGCGCTGGAAAACAGCGGCAAGGTCATCAATGCACAGGTGCCGCGCCCCAACCGGGAGCGCAACTGCAATTGTCCCTGATGCGCACGCGCCACGGCCTTGACCACGGTCAGGCCCAGGCCGGTGCCGTTGGTCTTGGTGGTGAAAAAAGGTTCTCCCAGGCGCTCCAGCACGGCCGGAGCTATACCGCTGCCGCTGTCGCTGATGCACAGGCGCAGGGTTTGCTCGCGGCGATACAGATGCACCTTGAGCCGCGCACCGGGGCCGCTGGCCTGGGTGGCGTTTTCGATCAGATTGAGCAGCGCGCCCACCAGCGTGTCGCGGTTGCACAGCAACTCGCCGTGGTGGCTGTCGCATTGCCAGCGCAGACTCGCGCCCTGGATATGCGTGGCCGCCGCCGCTTGCAGGGCCTGCATCAAACCGGCCGGGGTGATGCGGTCGGTCAAGGGCAATTCGCCGCGGGCAAACACCAGCATGTCGCGCACCTGGTGTTCCAACTCATGCAGGCGCTCCTTGAGACGCCCGGCAAAACGCTGGTGGGTGGCCGTGGGCAATTGCTCATCAGTCAAATGACTGGCGTAGATCAACGCTGCCGACAGCGGCGTGCGAATCTGATGCGCCAGGGAAGCGACCATGCGCCCCAACGACGACAAACGCTCGTGGCGGGCCAGTTGATCTTGCAGGTGACGGGTTTCCGTCAGGTCGTTGAGCAGCACCAACTGGCCTGGCTCAGCGTCCAGGGACCGGGTGGCGATGGACAGGCGGCGCCCATCCTTAAGGGACACTTCGTGGCCGTCATCCTCACGCGGCGCGAAGCAGCGGGTGATGACGTGGCGCCACAGCTCGCCTTCCAGCGGCAGGCCAAGCAGGTCGCAGGCGGCCGGGTTGGCTTCGCGCACACGGCCCTGGTCATCGATGACGATCACGCCACCGGGCAACAGTGAGAGCAGATTCTGCAGGCGGTTGGCCAAGCGTTCTTTTTCGGCCAGCTCCTGCATGCGCTGAGCACTGACCACCGCAAGTTCGCCTTTAAGCTCGGACACCCGGGCTTCAAGCAGACTGTAGGAATCGGTCAGCTGGCTCGACATCTGGTTGAAGTGCGAGAACGCCTGCTCAAGACCCTGGCGGGTCGGCGGCTCTACAGGCGGAACCAGCCCCTGGATCACAGGGGCGGTAGATAGTTGGGCGGCGTGGGGCATCGTGCTCTCTCGCTTGGCTGACCGTCAGTTAAACGGAACGTTGCGAGGGATATAGCAATACCCGTGCCGAAAAAAACCTACTTATAAATCAAACGGTTGAAAAACAGGCGTCAATCATCCGCCTGTTCGTCACCTTCTTTGCGGCTCATACCGTACTTGCGCATCTTCTCCACCAGGGTGGTGCGACGAATGCGCAGGCGCTCGGCAGCGCGGGCGACGATGCCATTGGCGTCGTCCAGGGCCTGCTGGATCAGGCCTTGCTCCAGGTTGCCGAGGTAGTCCTTGAGGTCCAGGCCCTCGGGCGGCAGCATGGCCGATGCACCGAAGTCCGGCGTATGGCCGTTGATCGCCACGCGCTCTTCCATGTCGCTGCGCAGGCTGTCGACCATCTGCTCGTCTTCGTCATCGACGTAACGGAATTTCTTCGGCAACTCGACCACGCCGATCACCCCATAGGGGTGCATGATCGCCATGCGCTCCACCAGGTTGGCGAGCTCGCGCACGTTGCCCGGCCAGCCGTGGCGGCACAGCGACATGATCGCGGCGGAGTTGAAACGGATGGAGCCGCGTTTTTCGTGCTCCATGCGCGAGATCAGTTCGTTCATCAGCAACGGGATGTCTTCCACGCGCTCACGCAGCGGGGCCATCTCGATCGGGAATACGTTGAGGCGGTAGTACAGGTCTTCGCGGAAGCTGCCGACCTCGATCATGCTTTCGAGGTTCTTGTGGGTGGCGGCAATGATGCGCACGTCCACGCTCTGGGTCTTGTTGCTGCCCACGCGTTCGAAGGTGCGCTCCTGCAACACGCGCAGCAACTTGACCTGCATCGGCAGCGGCATATCGCCGATTTCGTCGAGAAACAGCGTGCCGCCATTGGCCAGCTCGAAGCGCCCGGCACGGCTGGTGATCGCCCCGGTAAAGGCGCCCTTCTCGTGGCCGAACAATTCGCTTTCCAGCAGCTCTGCCGGGATCGCCCCGCAGTTGACCGGCACGAATGGTCCGTCGCGGCGCTTGGAGTGATAGTGCAGGTTGCGCGCGACCACTTCCTTGCCGGTGCCCGACTCGCCGAGGATCAGCACGCTGGCGTCAGTGTCGGCCACCTGCTGCATCATCTGGCGTACGTGCTGGATCGCCCGGCTGGTGCCGACGAGGCTGCGGAACAGGTTGGGTTCGCGGTGACGGCCGCGCTCGCGGGCCTGGTCGTACATCTCGCGATAGACCTGGGCGCGGTGCAGGGAATCAAGCAATTTGCTATAGCTGGGCGGCATTTCCAGGGTGGAAAGCACGCGGCGGCGCTGGTCTTCAGGCAGGTCGACAGAAGAAATATCGCCCATCAGCAACACCGGAAGGAACTCATCCCAGGTTGACAGTGTCTTTAACAAGCCCAAAACAGCGCCTGGAGCGTTTACCGTCCCGATCAGCACACAAATGACTTCACGGCTCGACGCCAACGAGCTGACCACCTGCTGCCAATCATGGCTACCGCAGGGCAAATTTTCTTCACCGAGAAAATTTAAAATCACCGCTAAATCGCGGCGGCGGACGCTATCGTCATCGATCAGCAGAATTTTGGTTTCACGCCACATGCAATAGCAACTTCCCTAGTAAAACTTCCTGCCCCGGAATGAAGGCAATCAAGACGTCAGTAAGACTTATCCTCTACTAGACGTCTGAAATCTGAAAACAGCACTAGTTAAGTCAAAAATGCTGGCACAGTCAAATATATGACGCACCGTTCGGACTAACCGAGCCCTTATCAGCCGAAAAGATGGTAAACCTTTGACGCATTTTTCGCTTGGTTGATCTGCGCCATCTCTTCGAAAATCGCCTGGCGCTCGCCGGTCGTCACCTCAAGCAACTGCTGATACACCGCCAACAGAGCCTCGAGCTTTTCGCGCAACGCATCCTCGTCCACCGGCGCTTCGCTGAGCACGTTATCGATCACGTTGCGGCACCCCAGGTCCAGCTCGCCAATGGCGTCCCAGTTGCGCGCAGCCAGTGCGTCGACCAGGGCTTCACGGGTTTCATCGATGCGTTGCAGTGCTTGATTCATGACGTATTCCTCAAGGCCATTGGCCTTATTCTGCCGCGCCTTGTGGCACGCCAATAGCATCCCAGCCTTCTTTAACAGTGATCATCAAACGCGCTACTTCGTCGATCATATCGGCGTCATTATGCAGGTTGGCCTCCATCAGGCGATTGGTCATGTATGCGTACAGACTTTCCAACTGCTGGACGTAAGCCGGGTTTTCGCTTTTCTCCGCATCCAGACCGTCCCGCAGGCCGATGATGATATCCACCGCCTTGCCCAACATCAGCCCCTTCTGCGAGATATCACCACGAGCCAGCGCACCCTTGGCCTGCGCCATACGGTCCAACCCGCCTTCCATCAACAGTTGCACCAAGCGATGCGGACTGGCTTCGGATATCTGAGCGTGAGAATTGACCTTCTGGTACTGGCGAAGGGCTCTGATGGGGTTCATGGTTCTACCTCGTGACAGGCGAAAGCGGAAAGGATTTCAGTAGCCTTAATGTCGACTGGATTGCCAATTACTTTAGTGCGCCGGTTGTTAAAAAAGCCCGCGATCAGGATGTTGGCTGTCGGCAAGCTCTATCAAGTTCTGTGCGGAAGCTCATCCGTACCCTCTGCAGCGGGCCGGCCTCACTTCGATTGGTACAGTTCCTGCTATGCCCTGCTGCAATAGCAAAAACGATACTTTATTGACAGCCGTGGGCACCATGAAAAATATCATCAAGCTGTTAGTACCGGAAATGCCGAAGATCGAGCAGATTCTTCCTTACTGGCGACAAATCGATGAGAACCGCTGGTACACGAACTTCGGCCCGCTGGTCAGTGAGCTTGAAAGGAGGCTGTCGCGTTCATTTAGCCGGGAACCTGCGCAAGTTCACGTGGTGTCCATGGCCAACGGCACGTGCGCGCTACAAATAGCCTTGGAAGCATTGAAACTACGTAAGGGGAGCCGGGTACTCGTACCTGGGTTGACGTTTGTTGCGACTGCAACCGCAATCATCCGTGCCGGACTCAATCCACTGATAAGCGATGTAAACCCCGAAAACTGGCTGCTTACACCGGCCATAGCACGGGCGCTGCTGGCTGAAACGTCATTTGAAGCGGTAATGCCTGTCGCCACTTATGGCTGTCCTCAAGATGTCGCGGACTGGGACGTGTTTACTGCCGAAACCGGCATTCCGGTGGTAGTGGATGCCGCAGGCGCCTGGGGTAACCAGCAAATAGGTCTGACAACGAAAGCCGCTTTCAGCCTACACGCCACAAAAGCTCTCGGCGGAGGCGAAGGCGGTTTCGTCGCGTCGCGACATCACGCATATGGTCAGAGCATGCGGACACTCAGCAACTTTGGTATCGATGCCCATAGTGGCGGGCTCGTGTTTGATGCAGGTGAGAACGGCAAAATGAGCGAATACCACGCAGCCGTCGCGTTGGCCGCGCTGGACAACTGGCCAGTCGTGGCCGAAGCGCGTCGAACCCTGCATCAACACTACGCTACGAGGATATTGGAAAAAATTCCTGCGCTGAAACTTCAAGTCAAACCGATGACTGGCGTCTACAGCCTTATGCTCGTATTGCTACCTCCAGGCTTCCGTGGTGTGGATATTCAGTTACGCCTTTTGGGCAAAGACATCGAAACCCGTCGCTGGTATTGCCCTCCCTTGCATGGCCACCCTGCCTTTCAGGCTTTCACGGTCGGCCCGCTGCCTGTAGTTGAAATGTTGACAGAGCGTTTAATTGGGCTGCCATTCCATCTTTCATTAACCAAAGCAAACGTTGAAACAATCATTGATTGTCTCGCGGAATTGCTCGCTGACCCATCGGTAGCAATATGACTCCAATGCTTGAGAAAAAGCCTTTGGTAGTCATATTCACTGGGGCCAACGAACGCGCGATCGGCGCTTTCTGCCGATCTTTGCGGCGGGAGCATATCGACTTCGTATTGATTACGCGTAACGCAAAAGATTTGTTGTACCACACTCGTCTACGTCGTCATTTATTTGCCCAGCGCACGCTCGACAGCCTGGACGAAAACGAATTCAAGCGCTTGTTGCTCGACGTCAAGACACATTACCCCGAACGCGCGTTAACCGTAGCTCCCAGTGCCGAGTCAATAAATCGTCTGTTACTTGGCATGCAGGAGTGGATGCATCACGAAGGCATACAAGGGATCAACGTCAGCTCGCAGATCTACGAGCTATTTTCAGACAAGGAAAAGCTCCTTGCCGCGGCGGTGACAGCCGGTCTTGAAATACCGCCACTGATAGAGCACCTATCTGAAAGTCAATTACCGTTCGTGCTTAAGCCTAAAGTCGAGAGCATTGCCAAGGGTCAGCGTATTTACCCGCTGCTGGTGCGCAATGCTGCCGAATATGTCGAACACGTTGCTAGCTACGACGCTACACGCTATTTGATTCAACGCTATATAGACGGACAGAGCTTTTACTATCTTTATTTCCGCAACGATGTAGGCGTTCTTGCGCTGTATCAGCGCAACATCGCCCAGCAGGCGGCTGGCAAGTCAATAGTTGCCGCCGAACTGGTGAGCTGCCCAAACAGCGCTACAGATCAGCGTCTGCGAGCATTACTTGAACAGTATGAATATCGCGGATTCATCATGTTCGAAGTAATGGAAAGCGCTGGGCAGCATTTCCTGATAGAGGCTAACCCGCGCATGTGGGGGCCGATGCAGTTGGCGCTGGAGAATGGCTTCCGCGCGAGTTGGCTGGTGCAAGCCCAGCATGACTCGCCACAGATGGCCGAGACTCGGCGTTTTCTCCGCTTTTGGCGCCGTGAAAAATATCTTTGGCTCGGCGGATTCGCCGGCCAGACACGCACCCAAATGCGCTTTTTTTCTGGAGCTCGGCTCTGGCTGTTACAGGCCTGCTGTTGGTTACCGCGCTATGACATCTGGTTCGCCACCGACAGCCTGAGGCTGTTTTTTTTCGAATTCCTTCGCTCAGGCAAACGCCAATGACCAAAGAACAATTACTGGCGCTCTATGTACACTCGGGTAAACATGCCAGCTATCAGCCGCTGCCTGCTTTTGTGGTCAAGCAGCTGGGAGTCGACGTGCCCGTAAACCCCCGCTGGCGCGCAGACCATGGTCGCCTGGACTACCTCAACGCGCATTTCGACTTCAGTGGTCAGCGCTTACTGGACGTCGGCGCCAATACAGGCCTGTTCACCACGACACTGGCGCATACATACCCTGACAGCCATTGCGTTGCCTGGGAGCTGGATCAGAGCAGCGCGGATTTTATCCGCGCCCTCGCCGCTGAATTCAACCTGACCAATGTCGAAGTGGTTCAGCAGGCGCTCGATTATCAGGTCGCCCAGACCATACCGGAACACTTTGACACATTATTGCTGTTCAACGTGCTGCACCACGCCGGGGTCGACTTTGATGCCGCGCTGGTGCCCGACAAACAAGCACTGAACAGTTACATCCAGGGTTTCTTGAAAGCGTTGCGCCCGGCATCGGATTGCCTCCTCTTCCAGATGGGATTCAATTGGGGCGGCGATACCGCGCAACCCGTAGCAGGGCGCAACGCATTGGGTGAGAAGCTTGCCTACGTAGAAGCGGCGCTGGTCGATACCGGATGGCAGGTTGAGCATGTTGGGTTGGTGCTGGATCCGCAGACCCGGCAAATAGAGCTATTTGATTGGGCTGGCGCCCTCGATAAGGCTGATGTTTGCGACCGCCTGGGCCGTGAAGGCAACCTAAGCGAGTTCTATCTTCGCCCTTTGTTCAAACTGGTATGAACATGACAACGATTCTCTCGGCCGAACGCTTACCGCTGATCAGCATAGCAATACCCGCCTACAGCCCTCGATTTTTTGAGGCGGCACTGAGCAGTGCGCTGAGTCAGCAATACTCCAATATCGAAGTGGTCATCACCGATGATTGTCGCGGCGACGGCATTCGTCTAATTACTGAGCGTCTTGCTGAGCAGTCGGTTGTGCCGGTCCGCTATCTTCACAATGAACAGCAGTTGGGCGGGATGCTGAATCTTAACCGTTGCCTGGAGGAATCCCGAGGCGAATACATCAAGTTTCTCAACGACGATGACGTCCTGCTGCCCGATTGTGTGCCACGTATGGCGGCAGTACTGCAATCTCGCAGTGATATCGCGCTGGTCACCTCACGGCGCCAGCTAATAGATGCCCAGGGCGAGACGCTACCGGACATCCTGGAGACCACCGACGTATTTAAAGAAGACACCTGCCTGCATGGCGAGGACGTTATTTCGCTGCTTTGCGACTGGCCTGTGAACTTCATCGGCGAACCCAGCACCGTGATGTTTCGTCGAACTCAAATAATCGACAAGGTACCGCACATCTGTGCCCTTGGAGGGGTAGTTATCCGGGCGATCAACGACTTGGCGTTGTTCGTAAACCTGCTGCAGCACGGCCACTTGGCGTTTCTACATGAGCCTCTGTCGCTGTTTCGTCGGCATGCCGACCAGCGCCAGAACCAGCCCGACATGAAGGAGCTGTTCATGCAGGGCAGCACACATTTCACCCAGCAGATCCGGGCACTGAAGCTATACCGACCGCAATTTCTATTACAGGTACGCCGCACACCACTATCAGCCCCCCCCGTTTTCACACTGTTTCAGTTAAGGGGGGCTTATGTTGCATCCGATACCGTACCCGCCGCTTCACCAAGCAGCGCCGATGGGTACACTCAAACATGTGAATTGCTGGAAGTGGAGCGGCCCTCTCTTGAGGACGGCGCCCCCCCGGTCGGTGTGGTCATCCACGCCTACCACCCCGACTTGCTACAAAATATATTGCAGCGCCTGATTCAATTGCATGAACGTCTGCATTTATATGTTACCTGCATAGCGGGAGCGGAAAATGACATACGCGCCCAGTTAAAGGCTACGGGACTAGGTTATTCACTTTTTAGAGTAACGAACCATGGTCGCGACGTTTTTCCCTTCCTGCAGGTACTGCCGTTTCTACGCGCTGATAACATCCATACGCTAGTCAAGCTGCACACCAAGCGCTCGCAGCACCTGGGCTCGGCCAACTCGTGGGCGAACGATCTTTTCGATGACCTGCTCGGCCCGGTGCGATTCCGTCAATCGATAGAGTATCTTGCCAACCCCACGCACCACCCCCTGCTTGGCACAGAAAAATACCGCCAGGAGGTGACCACCCGCCTTGCTGAAAACAACCGTATACATTTGCTCGCCCTTGCCGCACGCGCCGGCATTGATCCACAACAAATCGATGTGTCGGATTTTTTTGCCGGAACCATGTTTTTCATACGTCTGGATGCATTGGCCCCGCTGGAGCGCATGCGTCTGACGGCAGCCGATTTCGAAACTGAATGCGGCCAACTCGATGGCACACTCGCCCACGCTTTCGAACGTTTTTTCGGCGTACTGGGAAATCTCGGCAAACAGCAGCGCAACAACCACCTTTATAAGCGCTGGCTGGAAACCCGACAACTGTCCACCACCGAGTTCGAAGGGTTGCCGGCACGACTGGCGAGCTGGTCACATCAATCAACAGTCTTGCTGGTCCTGACCGATACCACAGGTGACATTGCGGCGTTACGCGCAAGCCTCGACAGCATTGACCGTCAGCTGTACCAGGCAGCTGCCATCGCAGTGCTTTCCAATGCCCAACCCTTGGGGGTGAAACCGGCCGACAATCTTGTCTGGCTACCGCTGGCGGATTCCTGGCCAAGCCAACTCAATGAGCTACTTCAAGGCATCCAGGTGGACTGGTGCTATCTGTTGCGCGGCGGCGACCAACTCGATCCGCATGCATTGCTGCTGCTTGCCGAGGGAATCGCACTCAATCCAGGCATCAGCGTCTGTTACAGCGATGAAGACTCGATAACCGTATCAGGTTGCCAGGACCCGGTATTCAAACCTGACATGAACCTGGATCTTCTACGCAGTTATCCATATGTGGGTCGCGCCCTGGCCTTTAGCCGCGAAGCAGCACTGAAGGCTGATGGATTCAATCCCACTTTTGCTGAGCTGGCACCCCACGACCTGCTCTTGCGGCTCGTGGAGAGTCATGGGCTGGGTACCGTCGGCCACATCGCTGAAGTGCTGGTTCACCAGGAAATCAACTTCGGCCAATGGCTTGGCGAAAACCAAGTCATCGTCCATTCCGCCGCTGTCATACAGGCACACCTCCAGCGGCTAGGCGTGGCTCACAAGTTGAGCACGGGCCCTCTTCCGATGGTCAACCGTGTGATCTACCAACACACGGGAAAGCCGTTGGTATCAATCGTGATTCCTACCAAAGATCAACTGCCTATGCTGATGCGCTGCATAGAAAGCCTGATGGGTAACACTCGCTACACCCATTACGAACTAATCATCATCGACAACAACAGCCAAACCCCCGAGGCCCGGGAATGGTTCAAAGGCATGGAGCGCCTGAACGATGCCAAAGTGCGCATCCTGCGCTACCCGCACCCGTTCAATTATTCTGCCATCAACAACTTTGCAGTGAGCCATGCGCGCGGCGAGTATCTGGTGCTGCTCAATAACGACACTGCGGTCATCGATGGCGACTGGCTGGGTGCAATGCTCCATCATGCTCAGCGACCGGAAGTGGGGATTGTCGGTGCAAAATTGCTGTTCCCCAATGGGAATATCCAACACGCTGGCGTGGTGCTTGGATTGCGCGGCGTTGCAGATCACCCGTTCATCGACAGCCCGATGCTGTCCAACGGCTACCTTCACCGTCTGCAAATCGATCAGAACTACAGCGCTGTCACCGCCGCCTGCATGATGATCCGTACCGCGTTATACCGGCAGGTGGGCGGGATGGATGAGGCCGGCCTGGGTGTTTCCTATAACGATGTAGACCTGTGCCTGAAAGTAGGACAGGCCGGTCAATTGGTCGTCTGGACCCCTTACGCGGTGCTGATGCATGAGGCCAACGTAAGCCAGAACAAAGTAGACAAGACCACACAGGAAGCCAAGCGCGAGCGGTTCAAACGCGAACAGGCGGTGATGTACCAACGCTGGCTGCCGCAACTGGCGAACGACCCTGCCTACAATCGCAACCTGACCCTAGAAGGCAGTGGTTTTGCCTACGAATGTCGTAGCGACGTCGGCTGGCGACCGTTCGCCACTCGTGCGCTACCCTACGTATTATGCTACCCAGGTGACTCATTCGGCAGCGGTCATTATCGGGTACGCCAGCCTTTTGCTGCACTTCAGGCCGCCAAGCTGGTCGACGGTGAAGTGAGTGACTCGCTTCTGCAACCAGTGGAACTGGAGAGGCTGGCCCCGGACACAATCATCTTCCAACGTCAGTTCAGCAAACCCCAACTGGAAGTCATCCAGAATGCCCGATCACTGTCCAAGGCATTTAAGGTGTACGAACTGGACGATTACATTCTCGATATTCCCGCTGGCAATCTGACCCGCGCGCTGTTCCCCAAAGACACGGCAAAGCGCTTGAGGAAAGCTGTGAGCCTATGCGATCGACTGGTGGTTTCGACTCAACCGCTGGCCGATGCCCTGAAAGGCTACAACACCGACATTCGTGTGATGGAAAACCGCCTGCCAGGCCAGTGGTGGGCTGGGCTGGTCAGCCACCGCAAACAAGGGCGAAAACCTCGGGTGGGCTGGGCCGGTGGATTGAGCCACGGCGCCGACTTGCGAGTGATTGCCGACGTGGTTCGCGAACTGGCCGGGGAGGTGGAATGGGTGTTCATGGGAATGTGTCCGACGGCCCTGCGCCCCTATGTGCAGGAGTTTCACAGCGGGGTAAGTATCGAAACATACCCTGCACGGCTGGCAGGCTTGAATCTGGACTTGGCATTGGCACCGGTGGAAGACAATTTTTTCAACGCCTGCAAAAGTAATCTGCGTCTACTGGAATATGGCGCTTGCGCGTTTCCGGTCATCTGCTCGGACGTACTCTGTTATCGCGGTAACTTTCCGGTGACCCGGGTCAAGAACCGGTCCGGAGACTGGATCGCCGCCATTCGCGAACATCTCGCTGAACCGGATGCCAGCGCCCAGTCCGGAAATGCCTTACGCAACGTGATACTGGACAAGTGGCTACTAAGGGAAGAAAACCTGTCGGCCTGGCGAGACGCCTGGCTGCCTTGACCGGCCCGTTTTCAATGCTCAAAAAAAAGCCCGGGTGTAGTACCCGGGCTTTTTGCATGGAGGCTCAATCAAGTACTTTTCTGATTGTTCAGAGCGTTGAGCGTACCCAATATGTTATTACTCTGCTGCCGCAATTGTGCAACAAGCGTATCCATCGCTGCGTACTTATTGGTCAGCGTGGTCTGGTAGGCGTCGATACGTTGGTCGAGTGCGGATTGTTGCTTGGCCAAGTCTTTGAGGCTGTCAGACAGCGAGGTAGAGCGAGTCGCTAGCAGGCCAGTGGTCGGCTTGGCATAGGCTTCCGTCGCCGAGGTCAAACGCGCCAGCAGGCCGTTCTTGCCATTGAAAATGCTGCTTATATCTGCAGCGTTGGTTTTCATGGCATTGTCCCATTGCTTGTCGTCGATCGACAGCATCCCCGTGGTCTGGTCGGTTTCAACACCGAATTGGGCCAGGGATTTCAAGGTACCGCTGCCGGACATTGTGTTGAACTCGTTACGGATCGCCGATTGCAGCGTGCGCATGGTCGAGTCGCCGGTCAGGGTCGCCGCCACCGGGTCGCCCGCCGCGTTCTTGGTTACCGCTGTTTCAGCGGTCATCGCCTTGAGCAAAGCGTTGTAGGTATCGACAAAACCCTTAACGCCGGATTTGAGTGCGCTGGTACTGGTGCTGACGGAGATGGTCAGGGCGCTACGGACATTTGGATCCGACTTGTCGACCAAGGGAGACACCGTCAGCAACTTGATGCTGACACCGCTCACCGCATCGGTGATGTTGTTGGTCTTCGACTCAGCGGCAATCCCGTCAATGGTGTACTTGGCATTTTGAGGCGGGTTGACCACGCTGTAACCCGTGTCAACGCCCGAGTTGCCGGACAGGGTCAAGTCCGTACCCACACCGCTATTGGTGGAGGTCAGTATCAACCGCGAACCGTTAGAATCCGTCAGAATATTGGCACTGATGCCGGCGGTTCCAAACTGCGAGTTGATAGACTCTCGCACCTGCTGCAGGGTTGCACCGGGCGCTACGCTCACATCAAAGTTCTTGCCTGACTGCGAAATAGTCAGCGTAGTGGCGGTGTCAGTCTTGTTGACCACGGTAGATGCGCCACCCGCAAAATTGGCGGTGGTCAGTTTCGAAGGTTGGGCCAGCTGCGATACCACCAGCGAGAACGAGCCGTTTGAAGCACCCGCCCCTGCAGTCATGGTGGCAACTTTTTCATCCGAAGAAGTACCGACCAAGCCACTGAAGCTGTTATCGGTCCCCATGGTCTTGAGTGCACCACGAAACGCATCCAACGCCGCTTGAATCTTTCCGATGGACGACAGTTGAGTGGTCGCTTTCTGCGATTGAGTGTTGATCTGAAGCTGTTTCGGTGCTTTTTCAGCATTTACCAGCGACGTAATGATCCCGCTGGTATCGATACCAGAACCAACACCACTAACCGTTGTACTCGCCATCATCTTGCTCCTAATTCGGGAGTTACCGCTTTCTTGACAAACAACTATCACGAACCGCAGCAACAAGTTTCATGCCAGGTCAGACCTTTTCGTCAAAGAGCACATGGCTGGCATTCGCCAGGTTTTGCGCCAACTTTAACGCTGTCTCCGACGGAATCTGGCGAATTACCTCACCCGTGTCGGTGGCAATGACCTTGACCACAACACGGTGAGTCGAATCATCAATCGAAAAGTCCAGTTTACGCTGGGCCGATTGTACGAATTCTCGAATATCAGTAACCGCTTTTTCAAGATCAGCCCGTTCAGGCGCACCAGCGACTGGTGCAACAGCCTCGACGCTGGTTTTATCCTTGTTCGCAAAGGTAGCAGCGGGCACGCCTTGAGGTGCGACCGGTGGATAAGACGAGGCCAGCTTTACATTCATGTCCATGTCCAATCTCCTCTAAAACCTAAACGACGAAAGGGCACGTAAACGCACCCTTCCGTCAGTTACCAATCGCGGTTATTACTGAAGCAGCTTCAGTACAGCAGATGGCAGTTGGTTAGCCTGCGACAGAATCGCGGTGGCTGCCGATTGCAGGGTTTGCTGTTTGGTCAACTCGGCTGTTTCAGCAGCGAAGTCGGTATCTTGTACAGTCGAACGTGCTGCAGTGGAGTTCTTCTGAATGTTGGTCAAGTTGTCTACAGTAGTGGTCAGACGGTTCTGAACAGCACCCAGACCCGAACGTACGCTGTCGATACCACCGATAGCCTTGTCGATGACCGCTACAGCTGCCTGTGCATTGAAGGCACTGGTCACGTCGGTTTGCGCGATGGTAGTTTTGGTCGACGCTGCGGCAGTGCCGGTAGCGGCGAACAGACCGGTCACACCGGCACCATTCAATGCATAGCCTTTGGACGAGTCCAGGTTGACGGAACCAGTCGCGGTCAAGCCGTTAGCCAGGGCAACGGCAGTGCCGTATGCGCCGGAACCATCTTTGGTTGCGACAGTGATAGCACCGGCTGCAGTCGTTGCACTGAAAGCCAGGTTTTCACCGGAGTCGGATTTAACCGACAGGGTGCCCTTGGATTCGTCGTAGTTGACACTGATGCCGAGCTTGGCTGAGTTGGATTTCAACTGGTCAGCCAGGCTTGCAGTATCTGTTACGCCGGTGAAGGTTGTGGTTTGGCCGCCGACGGTCATGCTGAACGAGGCAGGAGTGGTCTTGGCAGCAGCGCCGACTACGAACTGAGCTTCGGTGCTGGCGGTAGCCGACAGGCCGCCTACAGCGCCGTTCAGTTGGCTGGCGATGGTTTTGGCCGAAGAACCTGCAGCTACGGTTACGCTGGCGGTCTGGCCGTTACCGGTGATGCCAACTACGCCGCCTGCGACACCAGAAGCGCTCGGTGCAATACCAACGCTTTTGATCTGTTGCGAACCGATGTTATTGGCGGCAACGTTGTCCAGGCTCAAGTTGATGGTTTCGTTAGCGTTGGCGCCAACCTGAATGGCTTTGGTACCGTACGAACCGTCAAGCAACTTCTGGCCACCGAAAGTAGTGGTCTGCGAGATACGGGTCAGTTCCGACGTCAGTGCCTGGTATTCTTCGTTGTTCGAAGTACGGTCAGCGTCGCTCAGGGAGCCGGTAGCCGAGGACAGAGCCAGGGTACGCATCTTTTGCAGAATGTCGGTCGAAGCCTGCATTGCGCCTTCAGCGGTTTGCGCGATGGAGATACCATCGTTGGCGTTCTTTACAGCTTGGCCCAGGCCGTTGATTTGGCTGGTCAGACGGTTGGAGATCTGCAGGCCCGAAGCGTTGTCTTTAGCACTGTTGATGCTCAGGCCAGTGGACAGGCGCTGCATGGAGGTTTGCAGCGAGTTAGCCGCTTTGCCAAGGCCGTTCTGGGTAGTGATCGAAGCAATGTTGGTGTTTACTGTTAAAGCCATGACGAAATCCTCGTTGGATGGATACTGCGGCTTCCGGCCCTGGCAACCGCCGGGTGTGGCCTGAGAACCTACGTAATAGTTATCGTCGTGGTAGCCGGTTGCTTGAGGGTTTTTTTGATTTTTTTTACTAGCCCTGTGCCAGCCCTTGCATTTCAACGGGTTGCGCTGGTGCAACCCCGCCGTTTTACGGGGGGGAGCCACCGCTTGAGGGGCTGCTGCGCAGCCCAGCGGGAGCAAGCTCCCTCGCCACAAATGAAAAACGCCGGTGATCTTTCGATCATCGGCGTTTTTTATGCGGCCACTAAAGCATCACGGGCGATAGAGAATCGCCGAGCCCCAGGACAGGCCCACACCGAAGCCACTGATCGCCACGCGCTTCCAGGTGGCGTCCATCACATGCTTTTCCAGCAGCAACGGAATGCTCGATGACACGGTGTTGCCGGTCTCGACCATGTCCTTGATGAATTTGTCCACCGGCGCCTCTTCAAAACGTCGCGCCACAGCGTCGACAATCGCCGCACTGCCCTGGTGAATGCAGAACGCGTCGATGTCATCGGCCTTAAGGTCCGACTCATCGAGCAGCTCGTGCAAATGCGCCGGCACCTTGAGCAAGGCGAAGTTGAACACCTGACGACCGTTCATGAAGAACACGCCATCACTGACCTTCAGGTGCGGTGCGCCGGAACCGTCGGTGCCGAACTTGGATTTGCCCAGCAACCACGGCGCGTCTTCGCCCATCCAGGTGGCCGTGGCGGCGTCGCCAAACAGCATGGTGGTGTTGCGATCTTCCGGGTCGACGATCTTGGAGTACGGGTCGGCGGTGATCAGCAGGCCGTTTTTCAGGCCGGTGGCTTCCATGAAGCCCTTCATGGCGTAGATGCCATACACGTAACCGGAACAGCCCAGGGAAATATCGAACGCGGCCACGTGGGTGGGCAGGCCCAGTTTGTCTTGGACGATGGCTGCGGTGTGGGGCAGCCCTTCTTCATCGCCGTTCTGGGTGACCACGATCACGGCGTCGATGGACTCGCGCTTCAAGTCCGGGTTGTTGGCAAACAACGCGTTGACCGCCTCGACACACAGGTCGGAGGTTTCCTGCGCGGCTTCCTTGCGCGGCAGGAACGCCGAACCGATCTTGCCGATGATGAATTCTTCATCCTTGGCGAATTTGGCACCCTGGGCGTAGTTATCGATACCGTCCGCCGGCACGTAACTGGCGATGCTTTTTATGCCAATCATTGTGGCTTCCCAATACTAAATAGCTGGAGAACACCCCAGGGCCTGCGCCCGAAGTGCTGACAATAAAGGGGATAACCCCATAAAGATTTCGCTGAAAGCCGCGCAATAACAACGGCAACGCGACTTATCCTTTTCACACGATACAGTGAAGATGCGCTTTATGACTCACAGGTCACTCAATTTTCAATGGATCCGCGCAAAATCTGCAAACAAATCAGCCGCAAAAACGACAACGGCCCACCCCGTTTCCGGGATGAGCCGCTGGTCTACCGCCAGAATTTACATTTTATTGAACAGGCTCAACTGGGAGATTTTCACAAAGGCCAGTTGTGAGGCCTGCAACATGGTCTGCTGCAGCGTCAGGTTGATCGCCGCCTCGCCCATGTCGATATTGGCCAGGTCGCTCATGGTGCTGGTGTTGGCGATACCTACACTGGTGTTTTCGCTGGATTGAATATCCAGCGCGTTTTCCCGTGCGCCGATGGAACCGCGCACATTGTTGATCTGGGTACTCGAATTGGCGAGATTGCTGATAGACGCATCCAGCACGTCCTTGAGCTTGATCGTCGCGGCGGGATTACCGTCCGCCGGCAGTTCCAGGGCCTTGCGCAATTGGCCGAGGGTGTCCAGTGCGTTCTGGGTTTTCTGGGTGTTGGCCCCTACGGAAAACTGATCACCCGGCTGCGGTGGCCCGGCGCTGACATCAAAGGTCACGCCAGCAGCCGTTACCGTGGTACCGCCGCCAGTATCACCAGTGGCAATAGCCTTGCTATCGTTCGTATACGGCTGGGCGTATACCTCATAGGCGGTCGCACTGCTGAACTTGATCAGCGCCCCACTATTGGTGGGAAACGTGCTGGCGTAGTCCGCCTGGCTGGATACGCGAGCGCCAGTCAACTGCGCAGTGGACGTATTGCTCGGCGTACGCGAGACGCTGAAAGTATCCGGCTTGGCTTCAAGGTTGAAGGACCGATCCTTGACCAGCACGTCGGAGTTGGCGCCCGGGGAGACATCCCCCAGATTGAGGGTGATGTCAAACTTCACCCCGCGCAATGCCACGCTGGAACTGCCTTCCTTGGTGGAGTCGAAGGTGCCGCTGCCCGGTATCTCCGAGGTCACGTCATTGCCGTTCTTATCGGCCACTTTGTATTGGGTGCTGCTGGTAAACGTCAGCTTGTACGGCTGGCCATCAGCAAACTTGTTCGAATAATCGGAGCTCGACGTCACCAGCCCGGCCGACAAGGCAACTTTGTTGTCGTTGACCGTTGGCGGCACCGTCTGCGGCACTGGCGCTTGCCATACGGCCTGTGTACGGCTGGAATTGGCTGCGCCTTCCAGGATGGTTTTACCAGTATCACCGGCACTGACCGTCAGCGTGTTGGAAACCTGCAGGCTCAGCGGAGTTTCGTCGCCCTGATAGCTGTAGGTGCCGTCATTGTTGCGCGCATACGGCGGCGTCTGGGTCTTGGAGCCGGAAAACAGGTAATTGCCGGAGGAGTCCTTGCTGTTAAGCAGGCCCAGCACCTGATCTTCAATGGCACCGACTTCGCTGGCAATCGACCGACGGTCCGCGTCACTTATCGAGCCACCCGCACGCAGGGCCAATTGAGTGGCGCGCTGCATGGCGTCGCTGATCGCGCTCAGCACGCTTTCCTCATTGGTGAGCGAGTTCTTCAAACTGGTTATATTGCCGTTGAACTGCCCTAGCATGTCTTTCTGCTGCTGCAGCAACAACAACCGCGCCGCCGCCACCGGATCATCCGCCGCGGTCTGTACCCGCACACCGGAACTGGCCTGATCCTGCGCCTTGACCACGCTGGAGTAGTTATCCGAATACTTGACGGAACTGGTTTCGAAATATTGAGCGGTAGAAATACGCATCGTCCCAGGCTCCCTTAAAGACTATTGATCAGCGTGCTGAAGGTTTCTTGCGCAGCCTTGATGATCTGCGACGACGCGGTGTAGTACTGCTGGAACTTGATCATGTTGCCCGCCTCTTCATCCAGATTGACCTGGGACACCGAGTTGCGCGCATCCTGGTTGGCCTTGAGCAAGGCACCGGTGGCCGTGGTGTCGGTATTGGCCGAAGCGGCCTTGGCGCCCACGGTCGAGACCAGGCGGCTGTTGGCAGTCACCAGGCTCACCCCGCCACCACTGCCGTCGGACAGGCCGACCGTGGCCTTGGTCTGCAGGTCGAGCAGGGCCAGGGCATTACGGTTATCCGATTTGCCCGAGGCATTGAAGGAAAACGTGGTGCTGTCACCGTCAGCTGGCGAACCGCCGACTGTGGTATCGAACTTGAAGCTCTTGGCCGGAACCAGCACTGCGCCGTTGGCGTCACGCATCGGCACATCGACGGTGATCTTGTTGCCCTGGCCCGGAACGATGGTGCCGGTGCCGATCGGGTTGCCCTGGGCATCGTTGAGCGTGTAGCCCTGGGTGCCGTCAGCCGCGGGCTTGCCGAACACCATCTTGACCGGCATCGAGTGTTCAATCCCGGTACGCAGTTGCGCGGTATTGGCGCCGCCATGGATATCGATCGGCACCGTCAGGGTCGGCGGAGTAAAGGTACCGGTGCCCTGGTTGGTCTTGCTGCCCTCGCCCAGCAATGGCCCGGCGAACGCGATTTTATTGGCGTCGGTCAGCGCCGTGCCGATGTTGGCCGCGCCAGTGGCGGTTGGGCTGACTTTGAAACTGTCGCCTGCGGCGATCGGGCCCTTGCCATCCAGGGCCAGCGTGAAGCCGTCGATCACCGGTGGCGGCGCGGTGTTGGTGTCGAATGCGCCCATGGCCTTGCCATCGGAACGCACGACCGTGTAGTTATTGGCGCTGCTGAAGGTCACTTTGTAGTCGTAGGTCGACAACTTGCTGGTGTCGCTGATGCTTACGTTCAGGTTGCCGGAGCCGGTGCTGTTGCCCATCGCGCCCTGACTGCGCTGGGCAATGGCGGCGGCACTGTTGATGTCCTTGAACAGCGACGAACCGAAGTCACCGTTCAGGTCCAGGCCCTGGCCCAGTTGGCTGTTGACGGTGTCGGCGGTCGCCAGGGCGATTCGCCCCAAATCATTGATGGCCGGCATCAGCGCATCGCTGCGATAACGCAACAGGCCGCCGATGCTGCCGCCACTGAGCACATTGCCCAGGTCGATCGCGGTACCGCCGCCGGCATTGAGCTGAATGGTGTACTGGCTGGGGTCGCTGTTGCTCGGTACCGCCGAAATGGTGTTTGACTGATCCCCCAACACCAGGGATTGACCGGTGCCGGTGCTGACGCTGAACACGCCGTTTTTTTCGCTGGTGGTCACGCCGACCAGCTCATTGAGCGAACGCACCGCTTCGTTACGTGCGTCCAGCAGGTTGGCCGGGGCGCTGCTGCTGGAGCCTTGAGCCAGGGTGATCTGCTTGTTGAGCGAGGCAATCGAGGAGGTCAACTGGTTGACCTGATCGCTCATGGTGCCCAACTGGCCGTTGATCGACTGTTTTTGTTCGTTCAACTGGCTGGAAATCGAGTTGAAACGGTTGCTCAGGGTCTGGGCACCTGTCAGCAGCACTTGCCGGGCCGACACGTCACTGGGGTTGGCCGCCGCAGTCTGCACAGCGGAGAAGAACGCACTGAGTACCGACGACATGCCCGTGGTCTTGTCCGACAGGGTCTTGTCGATGGCGCTGGCCTGGCTGGCATAAGCCTTGGCATCGTTACTCAGCGCCGTGCTGTTCTGGTAAGCGGCATCAAGGAACTCGTTATACACCCGGCGCACGTCCGCCAGGGTCGTGCCGCTGCCGATGTACACACCGCCGTACGGGTTGTTGGCGTTGGCATTCTGCGTGGTCTGCTGACGCGAATAACCCGAGGTGTTGGCGTTGGCGATGTTATTACTCAAGACCGACAACGATCCTTGAGCGGCATTGAGCCCTGACATCCCGATACTGAGCAAACTCATGGTTCAGACCTTATAAATGTGTGGTTGCGCCAGCGGCAGCGTAGTTCTGGTAACTGTTCATGTTTTTTGCGATCTGCGAAATCTTGCTGGCGTAATCCGGGTCGGTGGCGTAACCGGCTTTTTGCAACTCGCGCACAAAGCGTTCCGGGTTGTCGGCTGATTTCACAACTTCTTTATAGCGATCATTGCTTTGCAGCAGGGTCACGAGGTCATGGAAGCTGTCTTGATAGGAGCTGTAGGAGCGGAACTGCGCCGTCTCCTTGACCATCGCGCCGTCGCGAAACTCGCTGGTGATCGCACGCGCCTGGCCGCCCTGCCAGCTCTGGCCGGCCTTGATGCCGAACAGGTTGTGGCTGCTGCTGCCGTCTTCGGCGCGCATTACCGATTTACCCCACCCGGTTTCCAGGGCGGCCTGGGCCACCAGGTACTTCGGATCGATACCAATACGCTCGGCCGCAGCCTTGGCCATCGGCAGCATGGTGGCGACAAATTCATCCTGCGAGCTGAACGCCTTTTTCGCCGGGGCCAGCGGTGGCTGGGCGATGGCACGGCCGTAGACCTGCATGCGCCCGCTCGGCACCGCAACGCTGCGCGCGGTGCTATTGACCACATTGTCGTCGGCGGCACTGTTGCGCAGCGGCGCGCTTTGGGTTTGGGCGGCGACCGGCGTGCTTGGCACAATGCCGGCCAGCAGGCGGTCGGTCAGTTTGCTTGGCAAGGCGATACGGCGCTGGTTCATCAGCTCCATATCGTTGGCATGCGCACTGGCGCCTTCGGGCACCGCCACGCGGTAAGCCCACAACGGGCGCTGGCCATTGGTGCGACCCAGCGGACCTTGCGCCTGGGTGCCGGCGGCAATTTCCGTCGGCACGTCGGCTTTCTTCGCCGGCGCCTCGGCTGCCGGCCCCTGCAAGGTGGCCGCCTGGGCGTCCACCGGTTTGTTCTTCTGCATCTGGCGCATCAGTACGTCGGCCAGGCCGATGCCACCGCCCTCGCGGGACATCGACACCGCCAGTTGCTGATCGTACATTTCCTGATACTGCTTGGCCGCCGGGGTGTTCATCGGGTTGTCCTTGCCCAGCGCTTCGGTGGCCGAACGCATGGACTTGAGCATCTCGCTGAGGAACAACGACTCGAACTCCTGCGCCACTTTGCGCATGTTGCCGTCGCTGTTCTTGTCGGCGCCGACCTTGAGCTGATTAAGCCGATTCAGGTCCGAGTAGGACCCCGAATCCGCCGTGCTGCTGATCCCGCTCTTGCGCATGTCCATGACCATGGCCTCAGATCACAATCAGGTCGGCTTGCAAGGCGCCGGCCTGTTTCAGGGCTTCGAGGATCGCCATCAAGTCGCCGGGGGCCGCACCCACCTGGTTCACCGCGCGGACAATCTCGTCCAGGGTGGTACCGGGGCCGAACTTGAACATTGGCTTGGCTTCTTGCTGGGCATTGACCCGCGAGCGCGGCACGACCGCCGTCTGGCCGTTTGACAGTGGCCCAGGCTGGCTGACAATCGGGTCTTCGGTGATGGTCACCGTCAGGCTGCCGTGGGTCACCGCCGCCGGCGAAACCTTGACGTTCTGGCCGATCACGATGGTGCCGGTGCGCGAATTGATGATGACTTTGGCCACTGCCTGGCCGGGGTCCACTTCCAGGTTTTCCAGGATCGACAGGTAGTCGACGCGCTGGCCCGGGTCCAACGGCGCGGTCACCCGCACCGAACCGCCATCGATGGCCTGGGCCACGCCTGGGCCGAGCATGTCGTTGATTTTGTCGACCACGCGCTTGGCGGTGGTGAAGTCGGAGCGGTTAAGGTTCAGGGTCAGGCTGTTGCCCTGGTTGAAACCGCTCGGCACGGTGCGTTCAACCGTGGCGCCACCGGGAATGCGGCCGGCCGACGGCACGTTGACGGTGATCTTCGAACCGTCACGGCCCTCGGCGTCGAACCCGCCCACCACCAGGTTGCCCTGGGCGATGGCGTAGACGTTGCCGTCGATACCTTTGAGCGGCGTCATCAGCAACGTACCGCCACGCAGGCTCTTGGAGTTACCCATGGACGACACGGTGATGTCCACCACCTGCCCCGGCTTGGCGAACGCCGGCAAATCGGCGCTGATCGACACCGCCGCGACGTTCTTCAACTGCACGTTGCCCGACCCTGGCGGTACCTTGATGCCGAACTGGGACAGCATGTTATTGAAGGTTTGCAGGGTGAACGGGGTCTGGGTGGTCTGGTCACCCGTGCCATTGAGCCCCACCACCAGGCCATAGCCGATCAACTGGTTGGTGCGCACGCCGGAAATGCTGGCGATGTCTTTCAGGCGCTCGGCCTGGGCGACGGCGCTCAGGCACAGCAACAATGCCGCCGCCATCAGCTGCTTGAAGTTCAAAGTGGCCACCTAGAAAGGGAACAGCGGGCTAAGGAAGAAACGGTCAAACCAGCCCGGCTGGCTTGCATCAGCAAACGAACCCGTACCCGAGTAGGTAATCCGCGCATCGGCAATCCGCGTCGACGGCACGGTGTTATCGGTGGAAATGTCATCGGCACGCACCATGCCGGCAATGCGCACCAGCTCGTCGCCGGTGTTGAGGGTCATCCACTTTTCCCCGCGCACGGCGATGATGCCGTTGGGCAGCACGTCGGCCACGGTCACGGTGATCGAGCCGGTCAGGCTGTTGCCCTGCCCTGCCGCACTCTTGCCGTTGGTGGCGCGGTCGCCGCTGTAGCCGGCATTGAGGCTCAGGTCACCATCGCCAAACGGGTTATTGGTGTTCACGCCGCCGCCGAACAGCGACGTCAGGCCGATACCGGTCTTGCTGGTCTTGCCGATCTGCGAGTTGGCGTTCTTGCTGGCCTGGGTCTTCTCGTTCAGGGTGATGGTGATGATGTCACCGACCCGGAACGCCTTGCGGTCGCTGTACAGGTTCTGCTCGAAACCGGCCTGGTAGATCGAGCCATTGTTGGCCGCCGCCGGCAACGGCGTGCGTGGCAACACCGGCGCGTAGTACGGGTCATTGGGCTTCGGCGTCGGGGCGACGCAGCCCGCAAGTACGGCGATCCCACCCAGTGCCAAAACAGAAACAAAGCGATTCATGACCCTTACCTCACGGTGTTGCAGGCGCTTTCAAGGGCGCCCCATAGACTGATTACAGATTCTGCGTTACGAACGAAAGCATCTGGTCGGCGGTGGAGATCACCTTGGAGTTCATCTCGTAGGCGCGTTGAGTGGTGATCATGTTGACCATCTCCTCGACCGTGCTGACGTTGGACGTTTCCAGGGTGCTTTGCAGCGTGGTGCCGAAACCGTTCAGGCCAGGGGTGCCGATTTGCGGCGCGCCACTGGAGGCGGTTTCCAGGAACAGGTTGTTGCCCATGGCCTGCAGGCCGGCCGGGTTGATGAAGTCGGCGGTTTGCAGGTTGCCGATCACTTGCGACGCGGGGTTGCCGGCCACGGTGATCGACACGGTGCCGTCGTTGCCGACGGTGAAGGTCTTGGCGTCTGCCGGAACCACGACAGCCGGCTCCAGGGCGAAACCGTTGGCGGTCACGATCTGGCCGTTGGAATCCAAGTGGAAGGTACCGTCACGGGTGTAGGAGGTGGTCCCATCCGGTTGCAGGATCTGGAAGAAGCCACGGCCGTTGATCGCCATGTCCAGCGGCTGACCGGTCTGCTGCAGGTTACCGGCGCTGAAGTTTTTCTGGGTGCCGACGATCTGCACACCGGTACCCAGTTGCAGGCCCGACGGCAGTTCGCTGTCCTGGGTCGACTGGGCGCCTGGCTGACGCTTGATCTGATAGAGCAAGTCCTGGAACTCGGCGCGATCACGTTTGAAACCCGTGGTCGACACGTTCGCCAGGTTGTTGGAAATGGTCGTCAGGTTGGTGTCCTGGGCGGACAGGCCTGTCTTGGCAACCCATAGAGCCGGAAGCATGCTGTTCTCCTTCGTGTGCCTGTTTGTCGGCACCGTGCTGCGCTGTTTATGTAAAAGCCAACTAAGGCAATTAGCTCATCTGCATGACGCGAGTCATGGCCTGATCGTCTTCTTTAGCGCTGTTCATCATCTTGACGTGCAGCTCGAACTGCTTGGAAAGCGCCAGTACCGCGGTCATTTCCTCCACGGCGTTGACGTTGCTCGCCTGCAGGAAGCCCGAGGTCAGCTTGACGTTCGCGTCGGCCTGGGCCGGCTGGCCATCCTTGGTGTGGATGGTGCCGTCCAAGCCTTTGGTCATGTTCTTGAGGTCGGGCTGGACCATCTTGATGCGGTCCACTTCCGCCATCACCCGCGGGCCTTCGCCCATGGCACGGATGCTGATGGTGCCGTCGGCGCCCACTTCGATCTTCTGCTGGGGCGGCACGGCAATCGGACCGCCGTTGCCCATGATCGGCATACCGTTGCCGGCCCGCAGCACGCCCAGCGCATCCACGTTCATGCTGGCGCTGCGCACGTAGGCTTCGCTGCCGTCCGGGGTTTGCACCGCCATCCAGCCGTCGCCGCTGACGGCCACGTCCAGGTCACGACCGGTTTCGATCATCGCGCCCGGCGTGAAGTCGGTGGCCGGCCGTTCGGTCAGGGCAAAGGCCCGCGCCGGAAAGCTGTCACCGAACACCGGCATCGACCGCGCCTGCTCCAGGTCGCGCTGGAAACCGTTGGTGGAAATGTTCGCCAGATTGTTGGCATGGGCCTTCTGCGCCAGAGCATTCTGGCTGGCGCCGGTCATTGCCACATAAAGGTACTTGTCCACGCTCTATCCTCTTTCTGACGGACGCTTGCCGCCCACCGCTGTACTGAGGAGGCTTAAGCAATTTGCGAACCAACTTTTCAAAAGCGGACGAAGTCCAGGCGGGACGGGGGTTTGCGGGGGCGACCCCAGATTGCGAGCGTGGATGAGAGTCGAAAAAACGGCGGACTACTGCCGCTAACGGCAAGCCTCGGTCTTGTAGGCGACGCAAATCAAATGTGGAAAGGGGGCAAGCTTGATTGATCGTTCCTACGCTCCGCGTGGGAATGCCTCCTGGGACGCTCCGCGTCCGGCCAACCGCTGCGCACTGGCGACGCAGAGCGTCATGGGCTGCATTCCCACGCGGGAGCGTGGGAACGATCAGCCATAGAAGTGACGCAAATCAAATGTGGGAGGGGGCTTGCCCCCGATGGCGGTGGGTCAGTCCATAAGTGTGTGGCTGATACACCGCTATCGGGGGGCAAGCCCTAATGCCAGTCAGTTAACGCGAACACCAAACCTGTGGCGAGGGAGCTTGCTCCCGCTGGACTGCGCAGCAGGCCCATTGTTTGGGGCCGCTTCGCGGCCCGGCGGGAGCAAGCTCCCTCGCCACAGATGCTTCTCGCTTCTGCTGCTTCTTAACTGACTGGCATTGGGGAAAGCCCCCTCCCACAGTTTTGACCAAGTTGCGCCGGTTGTTATTTGGCGGTCTTGAGGATTTCGTAGTCGCGCAGTTTGTTGGCAATGGTGGTGTGGGATACCTCCAGGCGCTTGCCCAATTGCCGACTGCTGGGGTGCTCGGCATACAACGCTTCCAGAACAGCCTTCTCGAACCGCCCGACAATTTCCTCCAGGCCGCCCTCCAACGAGAAATCGCCAAGGGGCTGGCGCACGCCGTAATCCGGCAAGCGAATATGCTCAAGCTTGACCGTCCCGCCTTCGCACAGCGAAACCGCCTGGAACAGCACATTCTCCAACTGCCGCACATTACCCGGCCAGTGATAATGGCTGAGCTTGTCCATCGCGGCCGGCGCCAACTTGGGCAGGGGGCAACCGATCTGCCGGCTGGCCTGGTCGAGGAAGTGCTCGACCAGGGGCGCCAGGCCGTCAAGGCATTCGCGCAGCGGCGGGATGTGCAGCGACAGCACGTTCAAGCGGTGATACAGGTCCTGGCGAAATTCGCCGCGGGCGCAGAGCTCGGACAAATCCACCTGGGTCGCACAGATCACCCGCACGTCGAGGTACACCTCCTCATCGCTGCCCACACGACGAAAGCAGCCGTCCTGCAAAAAGCGCAGCAGTTTTACCTGCAGGCGCGCACTCATTTCCCCAACGCCATCGAGAAACAACGTACCGCCGGCGGTCAGTTCCAGCAGCCCGAGCTTGCCTTCGGCCCGCGCGCCTTCGAACGCGCCGGGGCCGTAGCCAAACAGTTCGGTCTCGGCCATTGACTCAGGCAAGCCCGCGCAGTTGAGCGCCATCAAAGGCGACTGACCACGCGGGCTGGCAAGGTGGCAGGCACGGGCCAGCAGTTCTTTGCCGGTACCGGTTTCGCCTTCTATTAATAGCGGCGCATCCAACGGCGCCATGCGCCGGGCCTCGCGCACCACGGCGGCCATCACCCTGGAACTCTGGAAAATGCTGTCGAAGCCGCGCAGTTCCTGCTTGCGCACGTTGTAGATGCGCTCGCCCACCCGGTCGGCGCGGTGCAGGGTCAGCACCGCGCCGGCCATGGCTTCGCTGTCGTCGTGCTCGGAAGATTGCAGTGGCGCGATGTCCGCCAGGAACACGTCGCCCTTGACCTTGACCCGCAGGCCATTGATCCGCGACTTGCTGGCGCGCACCAGTTCCGGCAAGTCGAAGTCTTCGGCGTAGCGCGACAACGGAATTCCCGGCACTTCGTCCACCCGCACGCCGAGCAGCTGCGCCGCCGCACGGTTGGCCGCAACGATGGAGCCGCCCATGTCGATGGACAGCACGGGAAACTCCAGGGCACCGAGCAGCGCATTGAGTTCCATATGTCGACGCTCGCTGGGCATCAGCCCTACCCTTTTCACGCCAAATACCCCGGCGATCGCCTCGAACTGCGGGCGCAACGCCTGGAACTGCATGTTCACCAGGTTCGGGCAGAACAGGTAGATGGCATTGCCATGCTCACCGCCGACCTCGCCCTTGGCGACGTTCACGCCGTACTCCACCAGCAGGTTGAGGATGTCCCGCAGGATGCCGATGCGGTTCTGGCAATGCACTTTGATACGCATGAAAAGGCTCGAAAAGTGGATAGGCGCCGCGTCTTTTTGCCGCTGGGCGTAGATATTCGTCAAGATTATGTGACAGCCCGTGAGCTTTTCCCAGCCCAATGCAACGCAGCGCGCCCCATCCGTAACGAATAGTTTACGAAATCCGGTAATTTTTCCTACCTAAAGGTCTTCGAGGCCGGTGGAAACCTGCCCTGCACGGGTTATCAATAGAGACATCGCAGGACATAACAAGAACGAATGCCTAGCAGGAGAGCCGTATGAAGCAGACGCACTACGTGGCCCGCGAGCCCGATGCGCAAGGTTTTATTCACTACCCACCGGAAGAACACGCGGTGTGGAACACCCTGATCACGCGCCAGTTGAAAGTGATCGAGGGCCGTGCCTGCCAGGAATACCTGGACGGCATCGACAAGCTTGGCCTGCCGCTGGATCGCATCCCACAGCTGGGCGAGATCAACAAAGTCTTGGCCGAGACCACTGGCTGGCAAGTTGCCCGCGTGCCGGCACTGATTCCCTTCCAGACCTTCTTCGAATTGCTCGCCAGCAAGCAGTTTCCGGTGGCGACCTTTATTCGTACCCGTGAAGAACTGGACTACCTGCAAGAGCCGGATATCTTTCACGAAATCTTCGGTCACTGCCCACTGTTGACCAACCCCTGGTTCGCCGAATTCACCCACACCTACGGCAAGCTCGGCCTGGCGGCCACCAAGGAGCAACGGGTGTACCTGGCGCGCCTGTACTGGATGACCATCGAATTTGGCCTGGTGGACACGCCCGAAGGTCGACGCATCTACGGTGGCGGTATTCTGTCGTCGCCCAAGGAAAGCGTGTATTGCCTGTCGGACGAGCCCGAACACCAGGCCTTCGACCCGCTGGAAGCGATGCGCACCCCCTATCGCATCGACATCCTGCAGCCGTTGTACTTCGTGCTGCCCGAGCTCAAGCGCCTGTTCGATGTGGCACAGGAAGACATCATGGGCATGGTCGAGCGCGGCATGCAGCTGGGCCTGCATGCGCCGCTCTTTACCCCAAAAGCAGCCTCCAAAACCCAAAGCGCGTGAACCTTGCATTTTAACGCCAGGTGAGTCTGTTCCCTGGCCGCGCGTTGCTTTAGGGTGACGCCACTGACCTTCAATCATTCGAATTCAGGACACCTTCATGACCACCTTGAACCAAGCCCATTGCGAAGCCTGCCGCGCCGACGCCCCGCAAGTCAGCGATGAAGAACTGCCGGTGCTGATTAAACAGATCCCGGACTGGAACATCGAAGTCCGCGACGGCGTGATGCAGTTGGAAAAGGTTTTCCTGTTCAAGAATTTCAAGTTCGCCCTGGCCTTCACCAACGCCGTGGGTGAAATCTCCGAAGCCGAAGGCCATCACCCTGGCCTGCTCACCGAATGGGGCAAAGTCACCGTGACCTGGTGGAGCCACTCCATCAAGGGCCTGCACCGCAACGACTTCATCATGGCCGCACGCACCGATGAAGTGGCCAAGAGCGCCGAGGGTCGCAAGTAATGCACTTCGATGCGATTGGCCGCGTGCCCGGCGATCCGATCCTCGGGTTGATGGACCTGTACGCCCAGGATGCCAACCCGAACAAGTTCGACCTGGGTGTGGGCGCCTACAAGGACGACCAGGGCCTGACGCCGATTCCGCACTCGGTCAAGCTAGCCGAGCAGCGTCTGGTCGACAGCCAGACCACCAAGACCTACATCGGCGGTCACGGTGACGCAGCGTTCGGCGCACTGATCAGCCAACTGGTGCTCGGCGCCGATTCGGCCTTGCTCGGCGAGCACCGCGCCGGTGCCACCCAGACGCCGGGCGGCACCGGTGCACTGCGCCTGACAGCCGACTTCATCGCCCACAGCCTGCCCGGCCGTGGCGTGTGGCTGAGCGACCCGACCTGGCCGATCCACGAAACCATTTTCGCCAAAGCCGGGCTCAAGGTCAGTCACTACCCTTACGTGGGCAGCGACAACCGCCTGGATGTGGCGGCGATGCTGGCCACACTGTCCAGCGTGCCCAAGGGCGACGTGGTCCTGCTTCACGCTTGCTGCCACAACCCCACCGGGTTCGACCTGTCGCAGGATGACTGGCGCCAGGTGCTGCAGATCGTGCGCGAGCGCCAATTGCTGCCGCTGATCGACTTTGCCTATCAGGGCTTTGGCGACGGCCTGGAGCAGGATGCCTGGGCGGTACGCCTGTTCGCCGCCGAACTGCCGGAAGTGTTGATCACCAGTTCATGCTCGAAAAACTTCGGTTTGTACCGCGACCGCGTTGGCGCCTTGATCGTGTGCGCGGCGGATGCGCAAAAGCTTGTGGATGTGCGCAGCCAACTGGCCAATATCGCACGCAATTTGTGGTCGACGCCGCCGGACCATGGCGCTGCCGTGGTCGCGACCATCCTGGGCGATGCCGAGCTGAAAAAGCAGTGGAGCGACGAAGTCGAAGCCATGCGTTCGCGCATCGCCCAGTTGCGTGCCGGGCTGGTGGAAGCACTGACGCCCCACGGCCTGGCTGAGCGGTTTGCGCACATCGGGACGCAGCGTGGGATGTTTTCCTATACCGGCTTGAGTGCCGAGCAGGTCAAGCAACTGCGTGAGAAACACAGTGTGTACATGGTCAGTTCGGGACGGGCCAACGTGGCGGGGGTCGATGCCACACGCTTGACGCTGCTTGCCGAGGCCATCGCCGACGTCTGCAACTAAACCGGTACTCAATGTGGGAGGGGGCTTGCCCCCGATAGCGGTGTGTCAGCCAGCCTATTTCCAGCTGATACACCGCCATCGGGGGCAAGCCCCCTCCCACATTTGGATTGAGCTGATCTCTAGACGGGGACCCCCTCGGCCTGCAGCTGCGCTTGCCTAGCCTGCGCATCCGCCAACCGATACAACTCGATATGCCCATCCCAGTGCTCGATCAAGGCCGTGCACGACTCCACCCAATCGCCGCAGTTGAGGTAATCCACCTCACCCACCTTGCGGATCTCGGCATGGTGGATATGCCCGCACACCACCCCGTGCAACTCACGCTTGGTTACCTCATGGGCGATGGCTTCTTCGAAATCGCTGATAAAACTCACGGCGGTTTTCACCTTGTGTTTCAAGTACGCCGACAGCGACCAATAACCGTAGCCATAGCGCGCTCGCCAGTGATTGAGCCAGCGGTTCAAGGTGAGGGTGAATTCGTAGGCCGAGTCGCCCAGGAAGGCGAGCCAGCGGTGATAGCGGGTGATTACGTCAAACTGGTCGCCATGAATCACCAGCAAATGGCGCCCGTCGGCGGTGACATGCACGGCCTCGTCCACCAGCTGGATATTGCCCAGGATCAGCTTGGAATAGCGCCTCAGAAACTCGTCATGGTTACCGGTGACATAAATCACCTCCGTGCCGCGCTTGGCCATGGTCAGCAGGCGACGGATCACGTTGGTGTGGGCTTGCGGCCAATACATGCCGCCGCGCATTTTCCAGCCATCGATAATGTCGCCGACCAGATACACCTTGTCGGCATGGTAGCCCTTGAGAAAGTGCGACAAGTGCTCGGCCTGACAGTCCCGGGTGCCCAGGTGCACGTCGGAAATCCACAGGGTACGCACCCGTTGCTTGCGGCTGGGCTTGGCGAATTCGGCACGGGTCATGGGTGTCCCTCGACGCTGTTTTCGCGAGCTTGCGCCCTGGCGATTAATAGTCGGTGACAGCCGCGCGTCAGTCTGATGACAGCGCACGCGTCGCCATGCGTTGTAGACTGCGATCCGTTACCCCCAGGCTCAAGGATCGCCATGACTCCCCGCTCAGCCCTCGGCGCCCTGCATATCGGCGCATTGATGTTTGGTCTCACTGGCGTATTCGGCAAGCTGGCGGCCGCCTCCCCCGCCATCATCGTCTTTGGGCGCGCTGCGTTTGCGGTGATTGCCCTGGCGGCGTTTGCCCGCTTTGCCAGCCATGCGCCATGGAAGCGGCTCGAGTGGCGTGACTGGCGCCGCTTGCTCGTCAGCGGTGTGCTGCTGGCGGCGCATTGGGTGACTTTCTTTATTGCGGTAAAAGTGGCCGGCGTGGCGGTCGCGACCTTGGGGTTTACCGCCTTTCCAGCGTTTACGGTGATCCTCGAAGGGCTGATTTTCCGCGAGCGCATTCGCGCCAATGAAGTGCTACTGGTGGCGTTGGTCACCGTAGGGCTGGTGCTGGTCACCCCGGACTTCAACCTGGCCAGCGAAGCCACCGGTGGCCTGTTATGGGGGATTGCGTCCGGGCTGCTGTTCTCCCTGTTGTCGCTGAATAACCGCGCCAGCTCCGGGCGAATTCCCGCCGTACAGGCCGCGCTGTGCCAGAACCTGGTGGTTGCGGCCTGCCTGTTGCCCGTGGCCGCGCCGGGCCTGGCCGATGTGCGCGCGCTGGACTGGCTGTGGATCGGCCTGCTCGGGGTGTTCTGTACCGGCCTGGCCCATAGCCTGTTTGTCGCCAGCCTCGCAGTGATCAAGGCGCGCACCGCGTCAGTGGTGTTCGCCATGGAACCGGTCTATGGCATCACGGTGGCCTGGCTGCTGTTTGCCGAAACCCCGACCTTGCGCATGCTGCTGGGCGGCGCGCTGATCATCGTCGCCATCGTGCTGTCCGGTCTGATGGGCGGCGCCAGCCAGGCCAAGCAGCCGGCGGCGGCCTGACTTCACTGGGCGCGGTCGTTGTGCCCCAGGTCGCGCTGCGGATCGATCTGATCACGCACGCGCTGCTTGAGCACCTTGGCCTCCGGGAAGCCACCATCGGCCTTGCGCTCCCAGATCTGCACATCGTCGCAGGTGATGCGAAACGCGCCGCCGGTTGATGGTGCCAGGGACACTTTCCCCAGATCGTCGGCAAACGTACTCAACAGCTCCTGTGCCAGCCACGCAGCACGCAACAGCCACTGACACTGGGTGCAATAGGTGATCACGATCTCGGGTTTATGTGCGGACATAAGGTGAAAGGCTCCTGCGTGACGGCTTCGTTGGATCGAGTGGCTATAATACCGGCCTTTATCGACCAGCCTCGAGAAACTCATGATGCGCCGCCTGCTGTCCTGCCTGTTCCTCTGCCTGCTGCCCCTGCTCGCCGATGCCGCCGAAAGCCCGCGGCCTAAAATTGGCCTGGTGTTGTCTGGGGGCGCCGCACGTGGCCTGGCGCATATTGGTGTGCTCAAGGCGCTGGAAGAACAAGGCATCCAGGTCGACGCGATTGCGGGCACCAGCATGGGCGCGGTGATCGGCGGGTTGTACGCCTCGGGCTACAAGATCGATGAGCTGGAAAAACTCGCGCTCAATATCGACTGGCAACAGGCCTTGTCCGACGCCCCGCCTCGGGAAGACGTGCCGTTCAGGCGCAAGCAGGATGACCGCGACTTCCTGGTCAAACAGAAACTGAGCTTTCGCGACGACGGCAGCCTCGGCCTGCCGCTGGGCGTGATCCAGGGCCAGAACCTGGCGTTGCTGCTGGAAAGCATGTTCGCCCACAGCAGCAATACGCGTAATTTCGACAAGCTGCCGATTCCATTCCGGGCCGTGGCCACCGACATCACCACCGGCGAAAAAGTCGTGTTCAGCAAGGGCCACCTGCCCCAGGTGATACGCGCCAGCATGTCGATCCCGGCGGTATTCGCTCCGGTGGAGCTGGACGGGCGCCTGCTGGTGGACGGCGGCATGACCGACAACATCCCGCTGGACCTGGCACGAGAAATGGGCGTGGACATCGCCATCGTGGTGGACATCGGCACGCCGCTACGCTCACGCAAGCAATTGGCGACGGTGGTTGATGTGCTTAACCAGTCCATCACCTTGATGACGCGGCGTAACTCCGAGGAGCAACTCAAGGCCTTGCACCCCAAGGACGTGTTGATCCAACCGCCCCTGGCGGCCTACGGCGTGACGGATTTCGGACGCGCCAAGGACATGATCGATGCCGGCTACCGCGCCACGCGTGCCCTCGACCTGCGCCTGGCGCACTTGCGCCCCGCCGAACCGGTAGACCCGCAACTGACCGCCGCCCGCACGCCAGGCGAGCGCACCCCGGTCATTACCGCCATCGAGGTGGAAAACGACTCCAAAGTCAGCGACGACGTGATCCGCTACTACATCCGCCAGGAGTTGGGCGAACCGCTCAACCTCGGCCGCCTGCAATCGGACATGGGCACGCTGTACGGCCTCGACTATTTCGAGCAGGTGCAATACCGCGTGGTGAAAAAGGCCAAGAACAACACTCTGGTCATCAGTGCGCGAGGCAAACGCAGCGGCACCGACTACCTGCGCCTGGGCTTGAACCTGTCGGATGACATGCGCGGCGACAGCGCCTTCAACCTGGGCGCCAGCTATCGGGTGAACGGTATCAACCGCCTCGGCGCCGAATGGCTGACGCGGGTACAGATCGGCGATCGCCAGGAGCTGTACAGCGAGTTCTACCAACCCATGGATACGGGCTCGCGCTACTTTGTCGCGCCCTATATCAGCGCTCAGGCGCAGAACGTCGAGCTCATCCTGGACAACGACCCCATCTCGGAATATCGGCTGGAGCGCTACGGTTTCGGCTTGAACGTCGGACGGCAAATCGGCAACAGCGGCGAAATCCGCTTCGGCGTGGGTGAAGCCTGGGGCAAGGCGGACGTGCGCATTGGCGATCGCGACCTGCCGAGCGTGAGCTTCAGCGAGGGCTTCTATGAGCTGAAATACTCGTTCGATTCTTTCGACAACGTGTATTTCCCGCACACCGGCGAAGACATCGCCCTGGCCTTCCGTGAGTTCGAACCGGGGCTGGGTTCTGACCAGCGCTACCGCCAATGGGAATTCAAGCTGGACAAAGCCATGAGCCGCGGCCCCGACACCCTGATCCTGGGCGGACGCTACGGCCGCACCCTGGATAAATCCGATGTGGTGATCTCCAGCTTCCTGCTGGGTGGCGCGCGACAATTGTCGGGCTTTCGCGAAGATGCGATCTCGGGCCAGAACGTCAGCCTGATGCGCGCCGTGTACTACCGCCGCCTCACACCACGCTCCTACCTGCCGCTGGATTTCCCCTTATACCTGGGCGCCTCGGTGGAGCGCGGCCGGGCATGGAACAACGACAATCAGTTCGACAGCGGGTATATCAACGCGGCGAGTATTTTCCTCGGCTTTGATACGCCACTGGGCCCGCTGAATTTCAGCTATGGATTCAATGATGACAACCAGAAGGCGGTGTACCTGAACCTGGGCCAGACCTTCTGACACAACACAAAACAAATGTGGGAGGGGGCTTGCCCCCGATGGCGGTGGTTCAGTTGGAGCATTTTTGACTGATACACCGCTATCGGGGGCAAGCCCCCTCCCACCTTTTGATCTTCAATGGACCTGGAATCAGGACTTTTCCAGATTCGCCAAAATATGCCCGTGCACGCGCATGCACACCCGCAGATCCTCTTCGTCCACGCCCACGAACAGTTCGTGACGCAACGCCGTGGCGATGGTCTCGATCTGGTCAATAAGAGGCCTGGCGCTGTCACACAGCAGGATACGTTTGGCACGGCGGTCTTCCACTACCGCCTGGCGTTGCACCAGGCCCTGGCCTTCCAGGCTGTCGAGCAGACGCGCCAGGGTCGGCCCTTCTACCCCGACACTCTGTGCCAGTTCACGTTGCGTAGGTGCTTCGGTAAAACGGGCCAGGTGCAACAGCACCAGCCACCGCGCCTGGGACAACCCCAGCCCCGCCAAACGGCGGTCCAGCTCGGCGCGCCAACCACGGGACATCTGCGCCAACTGCATGCCAAAGCGGTGTTGATCGGTTAACGGCATAAAAAACTCATGTTTTAGACTGAAAATAAAGTGTGGCTAATTATTAGTCAGCTAAGCATGAGCCCTGCCCGTAGGCAAGGCCCGGCATGGACTGATTCGTTACATTGTCGTAATTGGCACACTAAATCTCGAATTCAGACTGCAAAGCGGCACGAACGCAGTACAAGACGCCCTCGGGAACACGCCCGGTAAACAGTGGCGCGATCTCCGCGACAGGTGGCAATTCGCCTTCCCCGTCGAGAAAAGCGTCCTGGATCTCGCCGAGCAGATCCTCAGGCAAATCAAGGGCCTGCTCCAACGACAACTGCTGCTTGCCGATGGCTTCGGCGAGCAACGTGTAGACGTTCTTTTCCGAGCACTGCAGCTGGCCGGCGATCTGCAGCGGGGTCATGCCGGCACGGGCCAGGCTGATCAGTTCGTGGCGAATATCGGCGACTTCCCTGGGCGCTTCGGCCTGGCCACCGAGCACTTCGAGGAAGGCCTGGCCATAACGCTCCAGCTTGCGCGCCCCCACGCCGCTGACCCTGGCCATCTCGGCCATGGTGGTGGGTTGCTCGCGAAGCATCTCCAGCAAGGTCGAGTCGGGAAAGATGACGTAGGGCGGCACACTGTGTTCCTGCGCCAGGTTGCGGCGCAGGGTACGCAAGGCTTCCCACTGTTCGCGCTCCTCGCCACGCACCAGCTGGCTGGCCTGGCTGGTGCTGCTCTTGGCGGTGGTCTGCGGTTTGAGGTCGCGGCGCAGCTCCAGGCTGACTTCGCCCTTGAGCAAGGGCCGGCAGCTGTCGTTCAGACGCAGGCCGCCGAAGCCTTCGATATCGATGTCCACCAGCCCGCGCGCGACCATCTGGCGGAACAGTGAACGCCATTCGCCCTCGGCGCGGGCCTTGCCGACGCCGTAGACGGAGAGTTTTTCGTGGCCGAAGCTGCGGACTTTTTCGTTGTCCTTGCCCAGCAGCACATCCACCAGATGGCCCACGCCATAGCGCTGACCGGTGCGGTAGATCGTCGACAACGCCTGACGCGCCGGCTCGGTAGCGTCCCAGGTCTGCACGCCGTCGGTGCAGTTATCGCAATGACCGCACGGTTGCGGCATGTCTTCATCGAAATACGCCAGCAGCGTCTGGCGACGGCAGCGGGTCTCTTCACACAGCGAGAGCATGGCGTCGAGTTTGTGCTGCTCCAGACGCTTGTGGCGCTCGTCGCCTTCGGAGTTCTGCAGCATCTGCTTGAGCATCACCACGTCTTGCAGGCCGTAGACCATCCACGCATCCGCCGGCAGGCCGTCACGACCGGCGCGGCCGGTTTCCTGGTAATAGGCCTCGAGGGACTTGGGCAGGTCCATGTGCGCCACGAAGCGCACGTTGGATTTGTCGATGCCCATGCCGAAGGCGATGGTCGCCACCATGATCAGGCCTTCCTCGTTGAGGAAGCGCTTCTGATGGGCCGAGCGTGTTTCGTTGGGCAAACCGGCGTGATAAGGCAGCGCCGGGTAACCCTGCTCACAGAGGAACGCGGCAACTTCATCGACCTTCTTGCGTGACAGGCAATAGACGATACCCGCATCGCTGCGGCGCTCGGACAGGAACGCCAGCAACTGCTTGCGCGGCTGTTCCTTGGGCACGATGCGGTAGAAGATATTCGGTCGGTCAAAGCTCGACAGGAAACGCTCGGCATTCTGCAAGTGCAGACGCTCGACGATTTCCTCGCGGGTCCGCTTGTCGGCGGTGGCGGTCAGGGCAATACGCGGCACGTCGGGAAACAGCTCCGCCAGTTGACCGAGTTGCAGGTATTCGCGGCGGAAATCGTGGCCCCACTGAGACACACAGTGAGCTTCGTCGATGGCGAAGAGGGCAATTTCCAGGCTCTGCAGGAACGCCAGCATACGTGGCTGCACCAGCCTTTCCGGCGCCAGGTAGAGCATCTTCACTTCGCCGCGCTTGATCCGCGCCGCCAGGTCGCGCTGCTGCTCGGCGCTGAGGGTGGAATTCAGGGAAGCGGCAGCGACGCCGAGCTCTTCCAGGGTGGCGACCTGATCGTCCATCAATGCGATCAGCGGCGACACCACCACGGCCAGGCCATTGCGCAACAGCGCCGGCACCTGGAAGCACAACGACTTGCCGCCACCGGTAGGCATCAGGACCAGGGCATCGCCGCCACTGGCCACGCGCTCAATGATCGCACCCTGGCGGCCACGAAAACTGTCGTAGCCGAAGATGTCCTTGAGGACGCGTTGAGCCTGCTCGAGCATGTAAAACTCCAAAATGGTGCTGAAATCCCTCTGTACAGGCTGGCCGAAAAAAACCGCTTTCATGGAAAATAATCCGTAAGCGAAGTTTTCCCGGATTGCTGCATGGCCTGCAGGGGCATCACAAAACGCGGCAGTATACCCGAGCGTTCACCGGCAAAGGGCGCGACTGACGAATAGACCGCCGCCGTCTAAAACCTTGCAAAAATGCACTGCGGCTGGCCTGGGCGCTCAAGAAAGCCTAGAATTCAGCATCGTTTATTCCCAAGGTAGTCCTTCAATGTCCTTCGCTGAGCAACTAACCCGCCTGCAAGCCTTCCTCGACGCCGATGAGCTGCATGACGAGGCGCTGGACTACGTGGCCGCCCACGGCTACCTGACCGCGCTGTCGATCTGCTCCGAAGAGGTGCCCGAGCGTGAATGGATCGATGCGCTGTTCGCTGAAGAGCCTCACTACGCCGACGCCGCTCAGCGCGAAGAAATCGAAGCCACCCTGCTGGCCCTCAAGGCCCACATCGGTCGCCAACTGGCCTCCGACGAGGAATTCGAGCTGCCTTGCGAGCTGGACCTGGGCGAAGATCCGGACGATTCCGACCTGCGCGGCTGGTGCATCGGCTTCATGGAAGGCGTGTTCCTGCGCGAAGCCGCCTGGTTCGAAACCGCCGAAGAAGAAGTCAGCGAAATGCTGCTGCCGATCATGGTCGGTTCAGGCCTGTTCGACGACCAGCCGGAGTTTTCCGATATCGCCGCCGACGCCAACCTGATGGACGATATGATCGTGCAGATCCCCGAAGCCCTCACCGCGCTGTACCTGCTGTGCAACGCGCCTGACGAGAAACCGGCGATCCTCAAGCCACGCCACCACTGAGTCGCTTGCCCGTGGACCCCATGGGCACCCGCTCGCCACTCCTGCGTTACGCGCTGCTGGCCGTCGGCTGGCTGAGCGTAGCGCTGGGGGTTATCGGCATTTTCCTGCCGGTATTGCCGACTACACCCTTTCTCCTGCTGGCGGCTGCCTGCTTCGCGCGAAGCTCCCCGCGCTTCTACCACTGGCTGGTGGAACATCCGCGCCTGGGCCCCTGGATCCGCGACTACCTGGACGGTAATGGCATCCCGCTCAAAGGCAAGGTCTACGCCATCGGCTTGATGTGGCTGAGCATCGCACTCTCCTGCTACCTGGTGCCGCTGCCCTGGGCACGAGGCTTCATGCTGACCAGCGCCATACTGGTAACCATCTACATCCTGCGCCAGAAAACCCTTCCGCCTCGCTGAGCACGCCTGCGACATTCGCCCTCACGCGACCTTGGTCGACACTGACTAACCCCAAGCATCATGCGAGACTGTCCAACCGGGCCCGGAATGCCCGGTGTTCTTATGCTCGGAGTTACCATGACGCTGTCCAGCGGGCTGATCGCCGCCGTTGCCCTGGCCTATATGGCCATTATGTTTGCCATCGCCTTTTACGGTGACCGTCGCCATGCGCCGCTGCCGCCACGGATGCGTGCGTGGGTGTATAGCTTGTCGCTGGCCGTGTATTGCACCAGTTGGACTTTCTTCGGCGCGGTAGGCCAGGCGGCCGAACAGCTGTGGGCATTTTTACCGATCTACCTGGGCCCGGTGCTGTTGCTGGTGCTGGCGCCCTGGGTGCTGCAGAAGATGATTCTGATCAGCAAGCAGGAAAACATCACCTCCATCGCCGACTTCATCGCCGCCCGCTACGGCAAATCCCAGACCCTGGCCGTGGTGGTCGCGTTGATCTGCCTGGTTGGCGTATTGCCTTATATCGCCTTGCAGCTCAAAGGCATCGTGCTGGGCGTGAACCTGCTGATCGGCTCCGGCCCCGACACCACGGGCACCCGGGCCCAGGACACCGCGCTGATCGTGTCGCTGGTGCTGGCGCTGTTCACCATTGTGTTCGGTACCCGCAACCTCGACGCCACCGAACACCACCGCGGCATGGTGCTGGCGATTGCCTTCGAATCCCTGGTCAAGCTGTTCGCATTTCTGGCGGTCGGGGCGTTTGTGACCTACGGGCTGTACGACGGTTTCGGCGACCTGCTCAGCCAGGCGATGCTCGCGCCGCGCCTGGAGGAATACTGGACAGAAACCGTCAACTGGCCGTCGATGGTGGTGCAGACCGGTGTTGCGATGATGGCGATCATCTGCCTGCCCCGGCAATTTCATGTGACGGTGGTGGAGAATATCGACCCACAGGACTTGCGCCTGGCCAAGTGGGTATTCCCGGCTTATCTGATCCTGGCCGCACTGTTCGTGATCCCCATCGCCCTGGGCGGCAAGATGCTATTGCCCGCTTCGGTGCTGCCGGACTCCTACGTGATCAGCCTGCCGATGGCCGAAGCCCATCCGGCCCTCGCCGTACTGGCCTTCATTGGCGGTGCCTCGGCGGCCACCGGCATGGTGATCGTGGCCAGCATTGCCTTGTCGACCATGGTCTCCAACGACATGCTGCTGCCATGGCTGCTGCGCCGCTCCAGCGCCGAGCGGCCCTTTGAAGTGTTCCGCCACTGGATGCTGTCGGTGCGCCGGGTGAGCATCGTGATCATCCTGCTGCTGGCCTATGTGAGCTACCGACTGCTGGGCTCCACCGCGAGCCTGGCAACCATCGGCCAGATCGCCTTTGCCGCCGTGACCCAGCTCGCACCGGCAATGCTCGGCGCGCTCTATTGGAAACAGGCCAACCGACGTGGCGTATTTGCGGGGCTGGCGGCCGGTACATTCCTGTGGTTCTACACCCTGGTCCTACCGGTTACCGCGAAAAGCCTGGGTTGGTCGCTGAGCCTTTTCCCCGGCCTGACCTGGATGCACTCCCACCCGTTCGGACTTTCTGTAACCTCGTTGACCTTGGGCACCGTGGTGTCGCTGGCCGGGAATTTCACTTTGTTCGTGTGGGTGTCGATGCTGTCGCGTACACGGGTGTCCGAACATTGGCAGGCCGGCCGCTTTATCGGCCAGGAGATCAGCCAGCGCGCCAGCGCCCGTTCCATGTTGTCGGTACAGATCAGTGATCTGCTCAGCCTGTCTGCACGCTTTGTGGGCGAAGAACGCGCCCAGCAGAGCTTCATCCGCTTCGCTTATCGCCAAGGCAAGGGCTTCAACCCCAACCAGAATGCCGACAACGACTGGATCGCCCACACCGAGCGCTTGCTGGCCGGCGTGCTCGGCGCGTCCTCGACGCGGGCCGTGGTGAAAGCGGCGATTGAAGGGCGCGACATGCAGCTGGAGGATGTCGTACGGATCGCCGACGAGGCATCCGAGGTGCTGCAGTTCAACCGCGCCCTGCTGCAAGGGGCGATCGAGAACATCACCCAGGGCATCAGTGTGGTGGATCAGTCGCTCAAGCTGGTGGCGTGGAACCGGCGCTATCTGGAGCTGTTCAACTACCCCGACGGCCTGATCAGCGTTGGCCGGCCGATTGCCGACATCATCCGTTACAACGCCGAGCGCGGCCTGTGTGGCCCAGGCGAGGCGCAAGTGCATGTGGCGCGACGCCTGCACTGGATGCGCCAGGGCCGTGCACATACCTCCGAGCGCTTGTTCCCCAATGGACGCGTGATCGAATTGATTGGCAACCCGATGCCCGGCGGCGGTTTTGTCATGAGCTTCACCGACATCACCGCGTATCGCGAAGCCGAACAAGCGCTGACCGAGGCCAACGAAGGCCTGGAACAGCGAGTGACCGAGCGCACCCATGAACTGTCGCAGCTCAACGTCGCGCTGACCGAGGCCAAGGGCGTGGCCGAAACTGCCAGCCAGTCGAAGACCCGCTTTCTGGCAGCCGTCAGCCATGACCTGATGCAACCGCTGAACGCCGCACGCCTGTTCTCCGCCGCCCTTTCCCACCAGCAGGAAGGCCTCTCTGCCGAGGCTCGGCAACTGGTGCAGCATCTGGACAGTTCGCTGCGCTCTGCCGAGGATTTGATCAGCGACTTGCTGGACATCTCGCGCCTGGAAAACGGCAAGATCAACCCACAACGCCAGCCTTTCGCACTCAACGAGCTCTTCGACACCCTGGGCGCCGAATTCAAGGCCCTGGCCCATGAGCAAGGCTTGCGTTTCCGCTTGCGCGGCAGTCGCCTGCGGGTGGACAGCGACATCAAGTTGTTACGGCGCATCCTGCAGAATTTCCTCACCAATGCCTTCCGCTATGCCGACGGTCCGGTGCTGCTGGGCGTACGTCGTCGCAAGGGCGAACTGTGCCTGGAAGTGTGGGACCGAGGCCCCGGCATCCCGCTGGATAAACAGAAAGTGATTTTCGAAGAGTTCAAGCGCCTGGACAGCCACCAGACCCGCGCCGAAAAGGGCCTGGGCCTGGGCCTGGCGATTGCCGACGGCCTGTGTCGCGTACTCGGCCATCGCCTGAGCGTGCGCTCATGGCCGGGCAAGGGCAGCGTGTTCAGCGTGCGTGTGCCGCTGGCGCGCAATCAGGCAAGCCCGCAGCACCCGGCGCCCCAGGAAAACGGCTTGCCGCTGAGCGGCGCGCAGGTGTTATGCGTGGATAACGAAGAAAGTATCCTCATCGGCATGCGCAGCCTGCTCACGCGCTGGGGTTGCCAAGTGTGGACCGCTACCGGCCAGGCCCAGTGCGCGGCCCTGCTCGCTGAAGGCATGCGCCCGCACGTAGCGCTGGTGGATTATCACCTGGACAACGGCGAGACCGGCACTGAGTTGATGGGCTGGCTGCGGGCGCAACTGGCCGAGCCGATTCCCGGCGTGGTGATCAGCGCCGATGGGCGCCCGGAAAGAGTCGCGGAGGTACATGCAGCAGGGCTGGATTACCTGGCCAAGCCCGTGAAGCCTGCAGCATTGCGGGCGCTGTTGAGCAGACATCTGCCTCTGTAGAGAGAATGTACTCGGTAAAAATGTGGGAGGGGGCTTGCCCCCGATGGCGGTCTGTCAGTTAAAAAATCGCTGACTGTTACACCGCTATCGGGGGCAAGCCCCCTCCCACATTTCGGACTGTACATTACTCAGGAGAATGCGCCACGCCATCCGAATCTGTCATCGCGCGCTCCAGCAAATCCGCCGGCAGGCTTTTGCTCGCACGGGCGCCAAGCAGGCGTAGCTGCTCGGTGCGACTGACCAGATTGCCGCGTCCATCCGTAAGCTTGTTGCGCGCTGCGCTGTAGGCCTTATCCAACTGTTGCAGGCGATTGCCCACTTCATCGAGATCCTGGATAAACAGCACGAACTTGTCGTACAGCCAGCCGGCGCGCTCGGCGATCTCCCGGGCGTTCTGGCTCTGGCGCTCCTGCTTCCACAGGCTGTCGATCACCCGCAGGGTAGCCAGCAAGGTGGTGGGGCTGACGATCACGATATGCCGGTCGAAAGCTTCCTGAAACAGGTTTGGCTCGGCTTGCAGCGCTGCGGAAAACGCCGCTTCAATCGGCACGAACAGCAGCACGAAATCCAGGCTGTGCAAACCTTCCAGGCGCTTGTAATCCTTGCCGGCCAAGCCTTTGACGTGATTGCGCAGGGACAGTACATGCTGCTTCAACGCCGCCTGGCCAATCACCTCGTCATCCGCCGCGACGTACTGCTGATAAGCAGTCAGGCTGACCTTGGAGTCCACCACCACCTGCTTGTCGCCCGGCAACATGATCAGCACGTCCGGCTGGAAGCGTTCGCCGTCCGGGCCTTTGAGGCTGACCTGGGTCTGGTACTCGCGCCCCTTCTCAAGGCCCGCATGTTCCAGTACCCGCTCGAGGATCAGCTCGCCCCAGTTGCCCTGGGTTTTCTGGCCTTTGAGGGCACGGGTCAGGTTGGTGGCTTCGTCCGACAGGCGCAGGTTCAGTTGCTGCAGGCGCTCAAGCTCCTTGGCCAGGGAGAAGCGTTCGCGGGCTTCGTTCTGGTAACTCTCTTCAACGCGTTTTTCGAAGGACTGGATGCGTTCCTTGAGTGGGTCCAGAAGCTGGCCCAGGCGCTCCTGGCTGGTTTCGGCAAAGCGTTGCTCGCGCTCATCGAAGATCTTCCCGGCCAGTTCGGCAAACTGGGCGCGCAGTTCATCGCGGGAACCTTGCAGGTCGGCGAGGCGCTGCTGATGGCTGTCCTGCTGTTCGCGCAGCTCGGCGCGCAAGGCCGCGGCCAGGGCGTCAAGCCGGCGCAGCTCGGTTTCCTTGGCGCTGCGATCCAGGTTCCAGGCGTGGGCGGCGTCGCGGGCGTTGTCGCGGTCGATCTGCAACAGCTCGACTTCACGGCGCACGGCGGCCAGGTCGGCCTGCTTGGCGGCATTGGCCTGGCTCAGATCGCTGATCTCGTCGCGGCTGGCGTCCAGTTGGGCGCCAAGCCCTTCCTGGGCCAGTTGCGCGATCGCCAGGCGCTCTTCCAGCAACTCCCAGCCGGTGGTGCGCGCGGTCAGCCGCCGTTGAATCTGCCAGCACAACGCCAATAACGGCAGCGCTGCCCCAGCAAACCCCAAGGCGACACTGGTCCAGTCGAAAACCATAGCCATTTCTGCCATCACCAAAAAACAGCAAGGTTAACCAAGCAAGGCACGGGAGGACAGCTCAGTCTTCGACCTGGCCCAGTTCACGCTGGGCGAGACGGTCGCCGGCGCGGGCCGCTGAACGCAGCAGGTCGTGGCCGATACGCCGGTCGCGGGCACTTCCGCATTCACGGCACATCAACTGGCCCAGGCGGCTCTGCGCGGCCACCACACCCTCGCGGGCAGGCTGCTTGAGCAGACGGCCAGCCAAGTGCTTGATGTTGGTACTCTGCCCCAGGCGCGGGCTGTCGAGGAGCCACAAGGCGACTTTCAAAGAGAAACGCTTGGGCGCGGTAACAGATTGGGGCGTGTCGGTAACAGAAGGTGATACTGAGCGAAACTTCATAAAGCACTGTGGGACAGAACGGAAGGCGCGCCACTCTACTCTTTTTTTCGTACAGGTAAAGTCGAAAAAACGCTGCACGCCCGTTCTAGAGCAAGCGCTTGGGACAATCCACAGAAGCTGTGGATAACTCAGTGGACAACCCGGCTTTAACTCGCGCAAAGGCCCATGGAACGGGGGCCGCAGTCAAACTGACGATTTTTTCACCAATAAAAAAAAGCGAGATTTTTCATTGACTTAAATTTTGATTGCAGGCAAATGGGCAGGCTCCAGCACTGTCACCAGCGAAGTTAGGTGGGCTGCGACTAATGTGCACAAGTACACAGCCAATGGTTATATCCACGGCTTTTTTTGGTCCGACACGCTCGCAAAATGTTACTGCCAGCCAACCAGGGGCCTTTTCAAACCGGTCGCGGCTCGCCACACTCCCCCACCAACAACCCAACCGTGCAGGGCCGATGAAAGGAATTCTGTTATTCGCCGCATTGCTGCTGGCGGTCTGCGCGACGTCTCTGGGCATCAATGCGCTGTTACCGTCCCCGGACGGCGCACTGTTCGCCATCGCGATCCTGCTGTCAGCCGCCTTGACCGCTGTGTGCCTGTGCATCGAACTGGGTGAAGGCGGGATCAATGACATGCGTGATGTGATGCGGGTCATCGAGACCGGCCAGTCCCTGCGACTGACCCTCGCCGCGTACGGGCTTGGCTCCACGCTGGCGGCGGCCATAACCGTGTTGGTTTATCGTGGCCTGCTGGGTGGCTGAATGTTTTTTTGCCTGGCGGCTTCCCTTCCTAGTTTCGATCCGTTACTATCCGCGGCGTTAGTACCAAGCTGAAAGTCAATTCTGGTCGAACACGTCCCCTGAACAACATGGGATCGACCACCTCGATGGTTTCCAGGTATCACTTGCGACGACACTGCCTTTGAATAAGCAAAGGGTGCCGCGAAGTCTGCATACTCTGACCGAACCAACCTGCAAATTGATCAGGATCTTCACCCCGGGCCCAGAACCTTTGCCCTTGTTGTGTTGCCTGCCCTCCTAAGTACCTACCTGCCAGCCCAAGCGCGCCTAATTGAATAGCGCTTCAAACTGGCTGCTTTGTTCCAGACTAGGTTCTTTCGCTTGATCAATGGTGATCAGCGTTTCTGGAACGTTTTAACGTTGCACGGTTCTTATCCGTGTCATTTGTAGGAACACCAATAATATGAACGCTCAAATCCACACTCAGGATGCCATCCGCACCCTCACCAACGCTTTTGCCCCAATGAACTGCCTGATCATGGCCGCTCGCAAAGGCTGCTTCAGCTTCACCCTGGTCAACGAACACGGCATCGCACGTCACAGCGAACGCCTGTACCCCGATCAATACTCCAGCGCAGAACCGCTGCAGGCCGTGATCGAGCGTACCCGTCAGGCACTGACTGCCTGATCGACCCGAGTCGCTGAAACACAAAAACCCTGCCTGAAAAGCAGGGTTTTTTATTGCCTGGAATTTGACCCAGGTACTTTTTACTAAGCACGAATAGATATAAACGTTATAACCGGATAAAGAAGATGTTTTAAAAACAGTCCTTTACAAGACGAATATGACACTACACTTCAACTCAAGCGGCATGATCCGCTTGCGACGGGCCTGAGATCCGATCCACCGCTGCCAAGCCCCCTTCTCAGGCCCGTCAATCATTCCGACGGACTGAGGCTTGTATGGGTATTGCCGCCAGCGAATTGTGTCGTTATGTAATCAGGCCGACCTTGATGTACCTCGGCTGTCATAACCCGACTGCCGAAACCCTGTTGCTGGGCATTGCCGCCAGCCAGTCGGAGCTTGGCTCAGCCTTGCATGACCGGCGCGGCCACGGCCTCTACAGCATCACCGAACCGCGCCACCGCGCCCTTTGGGACACCTACCTGGCGCTCGACCCCGAACGGGCGAGCCTGGTGCGTGGACTGGCCAGCCAACATGCGTTCCTCAGTGCGCCCCAGTTGGAGCTGACGGTGAACCTGCGTTACGCCACAGCGATTGCCTGGTTGCTGGTGGAACAGCACCGTCCCGCCCTGCCCGCCCCCGGCGATGTACTGGCGATGGCACGTATCTGGAAAGAAATATTTCACCCTCAAGGCCGGCTGCGGGATTTCTCTCAGGCCTGGCAAACCTGCGTCTCCCCAATGAAACAGGCGACCTGCTGACCGGGCAAATTGCAAGATTCGCCAAAACCCGGTGAATTTGGTCGGATTGTCCTACAAAACCGCTCTATCTCCTGCGTTACAGCCTATAGCGCGATGACAAATTTATTGATACTTTCCGCAGCGGTGATCACACGGAGTTCTAATAATGAAAAAAGTAATGCTCAAGACCACACTTAGCCTCGCCGTTGCCATGGCCTCCTCCCAACTGTTCGCCAGCGGCTTCGCTCTGAACGAACAGAGCGTCAGCGGAATGGGTACCGGTTTCGCAGGTCGTTCTTCTTCTGCCGATGATGCAAGCACTGTCTATGGCAACCCTGCCGGTATGGCTCGCCTGAATGGCCAGCAGATCACCGGTGGTGTCGCAGCCATTGATGCTTCCACCGATATCAGCGACGTCAGCGGCCGCTCCCGCGGCAGCAACAAAGGCGATATGGTGCCTTTCACTGCCGTACCGTTCGGTTTCTACACCAACAAACTCAACGACCAGTGGGCAGTCGGTTTCGGCGTCTATGCACCGTTTGGCCTGATCACTGACTACGAAAGCGGCTTCCAGGGCCGTGGCTTTGGCAGCAAGAGCGAAGTAAAAGTCATGACCTTCCAGCCGACGGTCAGCTACGCGTTCAACGATCGCGTTTCCGTCGGTTTCGGTCCGACCATCAACCGAATTTCCGGTACGCTGGAATCGGACATCACGCTCAACCCTGCCGCGCCAGATACCAATATCAAGATCAAGGGTGATGACACCGCGCTGGGCTTCAACATCGGCGTGCTGGTACAAGCCACCGATACCACCCGCGTCGGCCTGACCTATCACTCCAAGGTCAGCTACAAGCTGGACGGCCACACCGAAGTGACCGCGCCCACCGCGACCTCGCCGTTCCTGCGCAGCAACCGCTACGACGCTTCGCTGAAGATCGATACGCCTGAGTCCTACGACCTGTCGGTGACCCAGGACCTGACCGACGCCTGGAAGCTCTATGCCGGTGCCACCTGGACCCGCTGGAGCCGCCTCAAAGACATCACCGTCAACAACGACGGCGTCAGCGGCGCAACCGGTGGCGCACTGGCCCCTGCGCTGGTAAGCACCATCAAGGAAGACCAGAACTGGCACGACACCTGGGCTTACGCCGTGGGTACTTCGTACCAGTTGACCAAGCAAGTGGTGCTGCGTACCGGCCTGACGTTCGATCAGTCGCCGACCAACAACACCGATCGCTCGCCACGCATTCCTACCGGCGACCGCACCATCTTCAGTCTGGGCCTGGGCTACGAGGTCATGCCGAACATGACCATCGACGTGGCCTATTCCTACCTGAAGGAAGAGGACGTCAAGGTGGCACGCTCCAACCAGCTGGCCAGCTACAACGCCAAGTATGAAAACAGTGCCAACGGTTTCGGCCTGGGCATGACCTACCGCTTCTGATTCGCTGCGGTATAAAAAAGCCCCGCTCTCCTGCAAAGGAGGCGGGGCTTTTCAATGGCCGGCGATCAGGGTTTGGACGCCAGCGCCTTTTCCACCGCCTCGATCAACTCCGGACTGTCAGGCTTGGTCAGGCTGGAAAAATTGGCGATGACCTTGCCCTGGCGATCCACCACGTACTTGTAGAAGTTCCACTTGGGCGGCGCGTCGGTCTGCTGCGCCAGAACCTTGAACAAATTGACCGCATCCGGCCCCTTGACCTTCTGCGGCTCGGTCATGGTGAAGGTCACGCCGTAGTTCACGTAGCAGACCTTGGCGGTTTCTTCGCCGGTCTTGGCTTCCTGCTTGAAGTCATCGGAAGGCACGCCGATCACCTCCAGACCGTCGCCCTTGTAGCGCTGATACAACGCCTCAAGCCCTTTGAATTGCGGAGCGAAGCCACAGAAGCTTGCGGTGTTGACGATGACCAGCGGTTTGCCTGCGAAACGCTGGCACAGGTCAATGGATTCCTTGGCCCGCAACTTGGGCAATTGGCCCTCCAGCAACGGCGGACAACTGGCCGCCAGGGCCACGCTGCCAAAAGCCATCAGGACGGGTAAAGCGAGCCAGCGCTTGCGCATATCGAAAGTCCTTGAGTCGGTTCAGGCCAACAACTTAACAGATCGACATACCCAACTGCATCAACGCCAGGCCCCCTTGCTGCCAGCCCCACCAGGCCAGCAGCAACAGTATCAGCCCTGCCGCCAGGGCCATGCACCGCAGTGCTGCACTCATGCCGCCTCCATTTGCGCCTGCACCCGCGCCACCGGCCGTTCACGCACCGGCCAGTTCAGGGCCGCCGCGAGCAGGCTGAGCAGAATCGCCACGTGCCAGATCAAGTCGTAGTTACCGGTTCGATCATAGACCACCCCGCCCAGCCAGCCCCCCAGGAACGAGCCGAGTTGATGGAACAGGAACACGATCCCACCCAGCATCGAGAGGTTGCGTACGCCGAACAAGGTCGCAACGGTGCCGTTGGTCAGCGGTACGGTGGACAACCACAAAAAACCCATCGCCATGCCAAACAGGTAGGCCGTGACTTCCGTTACCGGCGCCCACAGGAACAACACGATCACCACCGCACGCAACAGGTACAAGCCGGTGAGCAAGCGCGGCTTGGACATGCGCCCACCCAGCCAGCCCGCGGTGTAAGTTCCGAACACGTTGAACAGACCGATCAAGGCCAGCACGGTGGTGCCTACCGTGGCCGGCAAATGCTGGTCCACCAGGTAGGCCGGCAGATGCACGCCGATAAACACCACCTGAAAACCGCAGACAAAAAAGCCGAAGGCCAGCAGCCAGAACCCGGAGTGCGAACATGCCTCCTTCAACGCTTCGCCCAGGGTTTGCTGGCCGAGCGTCACCGGCAGTGGCCGATCCTTGAGCATGGCCACCAGCGGCAAGATCAACGCTACCATCAGGCCCAACGCCAGCAGTGCTGCGGACCAGCCCAGCCAACCGATCAAACCGAGGGTGCCGGGGACCATGGCGAACTGGCCAAAGGAGCCGGCGGCACTGGCGATGCCCATGGCCATGCTGCGTTTTTCCGGGGGTACGGCGCGGCCGACCACGCCCAGAATCACCGAAAACGAGGTACCGGACAGGCCGATACCAATCAGTAATCCGGCGCTCAACGACAAGGACCACGCCGAGTCCGACATACCCATCAACACCAGACCCACGGCGTACAGCACGCCGCCGACGAACACCGCCTTGGTCGCGCCGAAACGGTCGGCCAAGGCCCCGGTGAACGGCTGCGCCAGGCCCCAGATCAGGTTCTGCAAGGCAATGGCGAAGGCGAACGTCTCACGCCCCCAGCCAAATTCGCTGCTCATCGGCGCCAGGAACAGGCCAAAGCCGTGCCGCACGCCCAGAGACAACGCCAGGATCAGCGCACTCCCCAACAGAACCCAGCCACTGGTGCGCCACAACGAGGTCATTTCTTATTCTCCGGTCGCGGGTATGTACCCGCTTATAGTCGAACAAACTGCCGTTCAGGCGAGTTCATCCAGCAAGGCCAACAAGGTTTCGCGCTTTTCGGCGCCCAGCTTATCAATCAGTTTCTGTTGCGCCGCTTCCCATGCCGGCAACGCGGCCGCCAAGCGCTGTTCACCTACGCGGGTCAAGACCACCAGGCGGTTGCGCAGATCATCGCCTTCGACCAACTGCACCAGGCCCTCACCTTCGAGTACGCGCAGGTTACGCCCCAAGGTGCTACGGTCCAGGCCCATGGCGTCCGCCAGACTGGAGATGCTCGGCTGATCCAGACGCTGCAAGTTGCACAGCAGAGAATACTGCGCAACGTTGATCCCGAAGCCGTCGAGGGCGCCGTCGTAATGCCTGCTGACGCCACGGGCGGCACGTCGCAGGTTGATGCATAAACATTGGGAGGCAAGCATGGAGCGTGTATATACCCGGAGTTAAGGAAATGCAAGAAAGTGTTACAGCGCCAGCCCAATCAATACAGCCGCTTCAAGCAGCTCCAGCAGGGCGCCGGCGGTATCGCCGGTGGTGCCACCGAGGCGGTTGACCATCAACTGGCGTAATCCGATAAAACACATGCCAGCCAACAGTACCGCTAGGCCACCGCTGAAGCCTGCGATGAAGATGCAGGCCAATCCACTGAGAATCAGCACCTGCTGACCGACGATCCTGGGTAAATGATCCGACAGCGCCTGACCCAACCCACCTGCACGCACATAGCGCGTGGTAAGAAACAGCGCCAGCATCGAAGCGCGGCCGATCAACGGCGCAAGAATCAGCGCAGCGCCATTGTGCTGCTCGATCAGGGCCACCAGCGCGGTGAACTTGAGCAACAACACCAGGCCCAGGGTGACCACGGCGATGGGCCCGCTGCGGGGGTCCTTCATGATGGTGAGGGTGCGTTCGCGGTCGCCAAAGCCACCCAGCCAGGCGTCGGCGCTGTCCGCTAGACCGTCCAGGTGCAGGCCACCGCTGAGCAGCACCCAGGCGGTCAATAGCAGCGCGGCGTGCAGCAACAGTGGGGTGCCGGTTAGCAAACTGTTCAGGCCCCACAGGAGCAGGCCAAACAGCAAGCCCACCACGGGGTAAAACAGCAACGAGCGCCCCAGCTCCTGCGGTTGCGGCATGCCGGGCAGGCGAATCGGCAGGCTGCTTAGAAACTGCAGGGCGATCCAGAATGGCAGCATGTTCAAGCCCCTTCCTTCAGTGAGCCATCACTCGCCACCTGCAGGCTGAACAGCCCGCCGTGGCCGACTTCGACATTCAGCAAGTGTTCTCGGGGCAAACCCCGCGCGCGCGCCAACAGCAGCCGCATCACGCCACCATGGCTGATCAACAGCACGCGCTCACCGGCATGGGCCTGCTGCAGGCGTGCGACAGCGCCAAGCACCCGTTCGGAAAATGCGCTTACCGGCTCGCCGTCTGGCGGCGTAAAACCGTAGGGGTCGGCCCAGAACAAGCCCAGGCCCTCGGCATCGGTTTCCATCAGCGCGGCCGCACTCTGCCCTTCCCAGGCGCCGAAGTGCAGCTCTTGCAGGCCTTTTTCCAGGCTGACTGGAAGGTTCAGACGTTCGCCCAATTCCTCGGCAAAGCGCGCACAGCGTTGTAAGGGCGAGCTGATCAGTCGGTCCCACGGCCCCTGCCCCAGTACGGCGGCGCGCATCTGCTCCCAGCCCTTGGCCGTCAATGCATCGTCCAGGCTGCCGCGCAGCCCGCCGCCCAGTTCGGTTTCACCGTGGCGCAGCAGGTCCAGGCGCAAGGTCATGCGGGGCGATCCGCCACGGCGGCTTCGGCGAACGTCGCCATCTGCCCGTGCAACGCACAGGCCAGGCGCAACATCGGCACCGCCAACGCCGCGCCGCTACCTTCGCCCAGGCGCAGGCCCAGGTCCAGCAGCGGCTGTGCATCGAGACTGTGCAGCACGTGACGATGGCCCGGCTCAGCGCCCCGGTGGCCGAACACCAGCCAATTGCGGCATGCCGGGTTCAGGCGCGTGGCAACCAGCGCGGCGACGCTACAGATAAACCCGTCCACCAGCACCACGATGCCTTCCTGGGCGCAGGCCAGGTAGGCGCCGACCAGCGCGGCAATTTCAAAGCCACCCAAGTTGAACAGCGTCTGCAACGCATCGCCCCGCTGGGCCGCGTGCAAGGCCAGGGCGCGTTTGATGACCGCTACCTTGTGACTGACTCCCTGGGCATTCAACCCCGTGCCGGGGCCGGTCATCTCACTCACCGGGCAATCGAGCAGCGCACACGCCAGCGCACTGGCGGCGGTGGTGTTGCCGATGCCCATTTCGCCACCAATCAACAGCTGGGCGCCGCCTTGCTGAGCGCGACGTACGCTGTCTCGCCCGGCGTGCAGGGCTTGGCGCCCCTGAGTCTGGGTCATTGCCGGGCCTTCGACAAAGTTGGCGGTGCCCGCGCCGAGATTCAGGTGGCGCACGCCGGGCAGGTCCAGGGAGGGCGTCACCGTGCCGAGGTCGACCACTTCCAGCTGCGCACCCAGTTGCCGGGCCAATACGCTGATGGCCGCGCCGCCGGTGACAAAGTTGTGCAGCATCTGCCCGGTCACGGCCTGGGGGAACGCCGACACGCCTTCGGCGACCACGCCATGGTCGCCGGCAAAAATCGCGATCCACACCTGTTCCACCGACGGCTTGACCTGCCCCTGTAAACCGGCCAGTTGCACCGCCAGCGCTTCCAACTGGCCGAGCGAACCGGCCGGCTTGGTCAACTGCTGCTGACGTGCCAGCGCCTGCTCGTGCACAGCGGCGTCGATGGCCTTGCAAGGGTGGAGCCACCAGGAATCCGTCATAACGCAGTACCTTTCAAAGTCAGGGGCAGGCCGGCGACTGTCAGTACCACACGCTGACACCGCTCGGCCAAGGCTTGATGCAGCCAACCGGCTTCATCCACATAACGGCGAGTCAATTCGCCCAGCGGCACGACACCGAGTCCGGTCTCGTTGCTGACAAAAATGATCTGCCCCGGCAATGCCGCCAGGGTTTCCAGCAATTGGTCGCGCTCGAAGGCCAGGCGCTCGGGGTCTTCCAGCATCAGCAGGTTGGTCAGCCACAGGGTCAGGCAGTCCACCAGCAGGCAACGCTGGGCGGCAGCGTTTTCGCGCAACACCCGCGCCAGCTCAATGGGCTCTTCGATCAGGCCCCAATGCTCGGGACGACGCGCCCGGTGCAGGGCAACGCGCTGGTTCATCTCACCGTCCAGCGGCTGGCTGGTGGCGATATACATCACCGGTAAACCACTGTCGCCGGCGAGTTTTTCAGCGAGGCGACTTTTGCCCGAACGAGCGCCGCCGAGAATCAATTGATGCATGAGCCAGTACCTTTTTCATTCAGCCGGAAGCTTGCGCCTGGCACCGTCCGTTATGGGAAGGGGCTTCAGACATTGATGCATCGACTGACACACCGCTATCGGGGGCAAGCCCCCTCCCACATGTGTATCGTTTACAGGCCGTCAGATCCCGCACAAACGACGCAACAATTGAGTGTCCAGATGGTTTTCCACCAGGTCCGCCAGGCGCTCGATATCGCGCTCACGCAGGGCGTGATAATCGACCTCCTGCACATCCTGCAAACCCGCCCAGCGCAGCAAGGCACTGCACGCTGCCGGTGTTTCGAACAGCCCGTGCAGGTAGGTGCCCAGGATTTGCCCGTCGGCACTCTGCGCCCCATCACTGCGCCCATCATCGAGCAGCACGGCGGCCTTCGACAGCGCTTGGCCGGTCGTCACCCCCGCATGAATCTCATACCCGCTGACCTCGGCATCCTCCAGCAACAAGCGCCCGCGCACATTACGCAACTGCTTCTCTTGCGCGAGCGTCGTACTGAATGCCAGCAGCCCCAAGCCGTCGCTGGAGCCGACAGGTCCTTCCAGCCCGAGCGGGTCATGCACCTGCTCACCGAGCATCTGCAAGCCGCCACAGATGCCCAGCACTTTGCCGCCATAGCGCAAATGCCGCGCCACGGCGCTATCCCAGCCATTGGCGCGCAGGTAGGACAGATCACTGCGCACGCTTTTCGAGCCGGGCAGGATGATCAGGTCGGCGGCAGGAATCGGCTGACCCGGCCCGACGAACTGCAGATCCACCTGCGGGTGCAGGCGCAGCGGGTCGAAATCCGTGTGATTGCTGATGCGCGGCAGCACCGGCACCACCACCTTGAGCACCTGGGCGGCCTTGTCGATCTGGCGCTGGTCGATGCCGTCTTCGGCCTCCAGGTGCAGGTCCATCACATAGGGCAATACGCCCACCACCGGCTTGCCGGTGCGCGCTTGCAACCAGTCCAGCCCCGGTTGCAGCAGCGCAATATCGCCGCGAAAACGGTTGATGATAAAACCCTGCACCCGCGCCTGTTCGCTGGGGGACAACAATTCCAGCGTGCCCACCAGATGGGCGAACACCCCGCCGCGATTGATATCGGCGATCAACAGCACCGGGCAGTCCACCGCTTCGGCGAAACCCATATTGGCGATGTCGTTGGCGCGCAGGTTGATTTCGGCCGGCGAGCCCGCGCCTTCGACCATGACCACTCCATAGGCCTGGCTCAAACGCGTGTGGGAAGCCAGCACCGCCTGCATGGCGATGGCTTTGTAATCGTGGTAGGCGACCGCGTTCATGCTGGTCACGGCGCGGCCATGGATGATCACCTGAGAGCCGGTGTCACTGTTGGGCTTGAGCAACACCGGATTCATGTCGGTGTGTGGCGCAAGGTTGGCGGCCTGCGCCTGCACCGCCTGGGCGCGGCCGATCTCGCCGCCTTCGGCGGTCACCGCGCTGTTGAGCGCCATGTTCTGCGGTTTGAACGGCACCACCGCGATGCCCTGGCGCACCAGCCAGCGACACAGCGCAGTTACCAGCGTGCTTTTGCCGGCGTCGGAGGTGGTGCCCTGCACCATCAGCGTAGTCATGTGGCTTCCTTGTAAGCGGCCAGCGCCGTGTCCAGACGTTGCCAGTCGGCCTCGCTGTCGGGCAGGCCGAAACGCACGCTGCTGTCATGCACGAACAGGCGCAGCAATATGCCGCGCTGGGCCATGAATTCGTGCAGGCGTTCGGCATGGGGGGTGATCAACCACTGGAACAAGGCGCAGCCACCCTGGGGTTGAAAGCCCTGGCGCTCAAGCAGGTCGAACAGGCGCTGGCCGGCCTCGATGCACCGCGTGCGCTGGCGGGTGTGCCCGGCGCTGTCGCGCAGGCATTGCTGGCCGATTACCCGTGTCGGCCCGCTGACCGCCCATGGCCCGACCTGGTCAGCGAGCAATTTGAGCAGCTTGCGCTCGGCCAGCACGAAGCCCAAACGCACGCCGGCCAGGCCGAAGAACTTGCCGAAGGAACGCAACACGATCAAGCCGACCTGATGAGTGTGACTGGCCAGGCTCAGGTGCGGGGTGACGTCCATGAAGGCTTCGTCCACCACCAGCCAGCCGCCGCGCTGGGCCAGCCGCGCGTGCCAGTCAAGCAGGCGCTCGGGGGCCAGGCTCAAGCCGGTGGGGTTGTTGGGGTTGACCACCACCAGCACGTCGAGGCTGTCGAGAAAGAAGTCGACTTCCTGCTCCTGTACCTCGCGCACCAGATAACCGGCGCGACGCCAGGCTTCGGCGTGTTCGGCGTAGCACGGCGACAGCACGCCGACCTTGCCGGACCGGCGCAGGCGCGGCAGTAACTGGATGGCGGACTGAGAACCCGGCACCGGCAACACCTGAGCGGCGCCATAGTAGTCGGCGGCCGCTTTTTCCAGACCGTCATCGGCCTCAGGCAAGCGGGCCCAGGCGCGCAGGGGAATCTCAGGGATCGGCCATGGCCAGGGCGCCAGGCCACTGGACAAATCCAGCCAATCGGCTTCGGCGATCCCGTATTCAATTGCCGCCTTGCGCAAGCGTCCACCGTGTTCAAGCATAAAATTGCGCCCCCGCGCACAGGATCAGCAGCCACAGCCAGACGCCGCGTTGCACCAGTTGCCAGCCTCGGTCGATGGCGTCAGCGTCGGCCGGCGGACCTTCGCCCAGCTGTGGACGCTGGTGCAGCTCGCCGTGATAAATCGCCGCGCCGCCCAGTTCGACGCCCAACGCACCGGCGCCAGCGGCCATTACCGGGCCAGCGTTGGGGCTGTCCCAGGTCGGGCCCTGGCTGCGCCAGCATTTGAGCGCCAGGCGCGTCTTGCCCAGCAATGCGTAGGTCAAGGCCACCAGGCGTGCAGGAATATAGTTGAGCCCATCGTCGATCTTCGCCGCCGCCCAGCCGAAGCGTTCAAAGCGCTCGTTGCGATAGCCCCACATGGCGTCAAGGGTGTTGCTCAGGCGATAGAGCACCACCCCCGGCACGCCAGCGACCACGAACCAGAACAACGCGGCGAACACAGCGTCGCTGCCGTTTTCCAGCACCGACTCGGTGGCAGCGCGGGCGACTTCGGTGCGGTCCAGCTCGCTTGTCTGGCGGCTGACCAGATAACTCACGCGTTTGCGCGCTTCGTCCAGGTCATCACTGCGCAAGGCCTGGGCGACCGGAATCACATGCTCTCCCAGGCTGCGCATGCCCAGCGCGCAGTACAACGCCAGGATCTCCAGCACCCAGCCGATGTAAGGGGCCCAGGACAATGCAGTCGCCAGCAGGGTCAGCGGCACCACCGCGATAAACCACGCGGTCACGCCATGGCTGCGCCAGCCACGGCCTCCGGTATTGAAACGTTGCTCGATGCGCCCGGCAAAATTGCCGAACGCCACCAGCGGATGCCAGCGCCTGGGTTCGCCCAGCAGCGCATCCAGCGCGACTGCGGCGACACACAGCAAGGCCACACTCATTGACTCACTCCCCACAGGTTTTCATACAACATGTCACTCAATGGCCGAGGCTCGGTCCAGCCTTCGAGCTGCAACATCGGTGCCGGATAGAACTCGGCGACCGGCCCCAGGCACAGCACCGCCAGCGGTTTGGCACCCGCCGGCAAACCCAGCAGGTCGGCCAGGGCCTGGGGTTCGAACAGCGAAACCCAGCCCATGCCCAACCCCTCGACGCGGGCCGCCAGCCACAGGTTCTGAATCGCGCAGGACAAGGAAGCCATGTCCATTTCCGGCAACGTACGACGGCCGAAAATATGCCGCTCGCGATCATCCATCAGGGCTGCTACCAGTACTTCGGCGCAGTCGTGGATGCCTTCGACCTTGAGCTTCATGAATTCATCGGAGCGTTCGCCCAGGGCTTGGGCGGTGCGTATGCGCTCTTGCTCCACCAGCTGTTGAATCCGGCCCCGTAACTGACGGTCACTGATGCGGATAAAGCGCCACGGTTGCATCAAGCCGACACTGGGCGCCTGGTGGGCGGCCTGGAGCAGACGCTGCAGCAATGCAGGCGCGACGGTGCCGCCGCTGAAGTGGCGCATGTCGCGGCGTTCGGCGATGGCGCGGTAGACGGCCTGGCGGTCGGCTTCGGGGAAGGCGTTGTCGGTCATGGCGTCATCGGGGGCAAGCCCCCTCCCACATTGGATTGGGTTTCAACGCCGTCAATTGTGGGAGGAGGCTTGCCCCCTTCCACATTGGATTGGGTTTCAACGCCGTCAATTGTGGGAGGAGACTTGCCCCCTTCCACATTGGATTGGGTTTCAACGCCGTCAATTGTGGGAGGAGACTTGCCCCCTTCCACATTGGATTGGGTTTCAACGCCGTCAATTGTGGGAGGGGGCTTGCCCCCGATAGCGGTGTCGGGGCCCGGCGCAAACAGCGCGGCCACCGCTGTCGGATTGGACGGAAAGTAAAAGTGCACGTAGGAAGCGGTCATTCGCCCTTGTCGATAAACCGCCTCTGCGCCGCGTCCGCCATTGGGGCTCAGGCCACGGGCGATCGGCTGGCATTCGGTGCTGGTGAGGGAATGGTGGTAGGTGTGGCCACGCAATGTGCCTTCCGGCAACTCGACGCTTTGCAGCGCCAGCGCCGCCAGTTTCTTTTGCATCACCGCATCGCCCTGCAAAAGGCCCAGCAGTTCGGCGCGGTTGCCGTCGACGTCGGTGAGCGAGTCAAGCAGGTACAGCATGCCGCCGCATTCGGCGAGCAAGGGCTTGCCGGCCGCATGATGAGCGCGGATGGCATCAAGCATCGGTGTGTTTGCCGACAGGGCCTGGTGATGCAGCTCCGGGTAACCGCCAGGTAGATACAGGCTATCGGCTTCAGGCAATGCGCCGTCATGGATCGGCGAAAAGAAACTCAACTCGGCGCCCATCGCCCGCAGCAGGTCCAGACTGGCGCCGTAGGTAAACGCGAAGGCCTCGTCACGGGCCACAGCAATGCGTACCCCGGTGAGCAGCGGCTCGGCGGCGATCACCTGCGGCGCGGCGAAGGTCACCGGCGGCGGCAGGGCGACTTCGCAACTGCTGCCCAACGCCTGAGCGGCAGCGTCCAGGCGCATGTCGAGGTCATTGAGTTCGCTGGCCTGCACCAGGCCCAAGTGACGGCTGGGCAATTCGATGCCGGTTTCACGCGAAAGCGCGCCGTACCAGCGCAACCCTTCGGTCAGGCTGCCTTCCAGCAACTGCGCATGGCGCAAGGTGCCGACACGATTGGCGAGCACGCCGGCAAATGGCAGGTCCGGCTGGTAGCGCGCCAGCCCCAGCGCGAGCGCGCCAAAGGTTTGCGCCATGGCCGTGCCGTCGATCACCCCCAGCACCGGCACACCGAAGTGCCGTGCCAGGTCGGCGCTGGACGGCGTGCCGTCGAACAGGCCCATCACGCCCTCGATCAGGATCAGGTCGGCCTCCCCCGCCGCTTCCCACAACAGACGTCGACTTTCCTGCTCGCCGACCATCCACATGTCCAATTGATACACCGGCGCGCCGCTGGCGCGTTCGTGAATCATCGGGTCGAGGAAGTCCGGCCCGCATTTGAATACGCGCACCTTGCGCCCCAGGTTGCGGTGCAGGCGCGCCAACGCAGCGGTGACGGTGGTTTTGCCTTGGCCGGACGCCGGTGCGGCGATCAATACGGCCGGGCAATGACGGGGCTGATTCAAAGTTCGACGCCTTTCTGAGCCTTGATACCGGCCTGGAACGCGTGCTTGAGCATGCCCATTTCGGTGACGGTATCGCCCATTTCGATCAGCTCAGGCTTGGCGCCACGGCCGGTGACCACCACGTGCTGCATCGGCGGCCGCGCTTGCAGGTCGCTGAGCACCTGGTCCAGGTCGAGGTAACCGTGCTTGAGGGCGATGTTCAGTTCGTCCAGCACCACCAGGCCGATGGCAGGGTCATTGAGCATCGCCCGGGATACGGCCCAGGCCGCTTCGGCGGCGGCGATATCGCGCTGGCGATCCTGGGTCTCCCAGGTAAACCCTTCGCCCATCACGTGAAAGCGCACCTGCTCGGGAAAACGGCGGAAAAACAACTCCTCCCCGGTGCTGTTACGGCCCTTGATGAACTGCACCACACCGCACTGCATGCCATGCCCCATGGCCCGGGCCAACATGCCAAAGGCCGAACTGCTTTTGCCTTTGCCGTTACCGGTCAGCACCAGCAGCAAACCGCACTCATTGGGCGAATTGGCAATGCGTTCGTCAATCACGGCTTTTTTGCGCAGCATACGCGCCAGGTGACGCTCGTCGCGCTCGGGGGTATCGGTCATGGCAGCTCTCCGTTGGGGCTGGACAAAAACGGCGGGCAGGAAAAAAGAAAAAACAGACAGCCAAGCATCGCCCACCGTGATGCTGTTGAATGTTTCAGGCCGGTCTCCGGGCTCATGAGTGGCGTTCAGGCCGGCGCTGCGCCTTCCCATATCGTGTGGATACAGTGGCAGAAGGCAGCGTCTTGACTCATTTACCGTTGCGGGGGCAGCGCCGGAATTGCGGCGGCACTGTGTACAAGTGCGCTCACTCACCGGCTTCCCTGTTTCACTCTGTTGACGCATACGCCACAGAGCACCTGGAACAAGCCGCGAAGGTTAGTGGGTTGGGGGTGGAGCGTCAATTAAAGCTGGCCCTGTACTTGAACCATCAAGGCAATGTGCTTCTCTACCCTTACAGGTATTCAGGAGAACACCATGCCTAAAAACAGACTCGCCCTACTGATCGCGCTGGCCGGCACCCTCGCCGCCTGCGGAGAAAGCTCGACCCTGCAGGTGGTCGATGGCACCGGGCCCTCGCCGACGTTGCCGGAACCGAACGAGACGCTGATCCCCACCGTGAACATCGCCCCGGCTGTCGGCTGGCCCGACGGCGCCAAACCAACGGCCGCTGCCGGCACCCAAGTGGCTGCGTTCGCAGAAGGTCTGGACCATCCGCGCTGGCTGTATGTGCTGCCCAACGGCGACATCCTGGTGGCCGAGACCAACGCACCGCCCAAGCCGGATGACAGCAAGGGCGTGCGCGGCTGGGTGATGGAGAAGGTCATGGGCCGTGCGGGTGCCGCAGTGCCAAGCCCGAACCGCATCACCCTGCTGCGCGATGCGGACCACGACGGCGTCGCCGAAACCCGCACGGTGTTCCTGGAAAACCTCAACTCGCCGTTCGGCATGGCGCTGGTCGGCAACGACCTGTACGTGGCGGACTCGGACAAGCTGCTGCGCTTCCCCTATCAGTCTGGCGAAACCGCGATCAAGGCCACAGGCACCAAAGTCGTCGACTTACCGGGGGGCAGCCTCAACCATCACTGGACCAAAAACGTGATTGCCAGCCGGGATGGCAGCAAGCTGTATGTCAGCGTCGGCTCCAACAGCAACGTCGGCGAGAACGGCCTTAAAGCCGAAGAAGGCCGGGCGGCGATCTGGGAAGTCGACCGCGCCACAGGCCAGCATCGGATTTTCGCCTCCGGCCTGCGCAACCCCAACGGCATGGCATGGGAACCGCAGAGTGGCAAATTGTGGACGGCGGTGAACGAGCGCGATGAAATCGGCAGTGACCTGGTGCCGGACTACATCACCTCGGTCAAGGATGGCGCATTCTACGGTTGGCCCTTCAGCTACTACGGGCAACATGTGGATGTGCGCGTCAGCCCGCAGAGCCCGGAGCTGGTCGCGCAAGCCATTGCGCCGGACTACGCGGTAGGCCCTCATACCGCGTCGCTGGGGCTGACATTCGCCCAAGGCAACAAACTCCCGGCGCAGTTCGCCAACGGCGCGTTCATTGGCCAGCATGGTTCATGGAATCGCAAGCCGCACAGTGGCTATAAAGTGATCTTCGTGCCGTTCGAAGGCGGACAACCCAAGGGCCAGCCGGTGGATGTCCTGACCGGGTTCCTCGACAAGGATGAGAACGCCATGGGCCGGCCGGTGGGCGTGGTGGTCGATCAGCAAGGCGCTTTGCTGGTGGCTGATGACGTGGGGAATAAGGTATGGCGGGTGTCTGCTGCCAAGTAAAGATTCCCTGGGCCGATACAAAACCAATGTGGGAGGGGGCTTGCCCCCGATAGCAGTGTGTCAGGCACAGATACTGTGACTGATACTGCGCTATCGGGAGCAAGCCCCCTCCCACATTTGGATTGGTGGTTTGTTCAGGGATTTCGCGCCAGGTTTGCCGGCAACACCCGCTTGGCGCTCAGGTAGGCATTCTGCCAATACGCCTTTGACAAGGTATCCAGCTTCACCGTACCGCCGGTCTGCGGAGCATGCACAAAACGCCCCTCACCCACATAGATCCCTGCATGGCTCACCCGCGAACCACCGCCGGTGGCAAAGAACAACAGGTCACCGGTTTGCAGGTTTTGCTCGCTCACGTCCTGGGCGCGCATCACGATCAGCTCGCGGGTGGTACGTGGCAGAGAGATGCCGGCCGCGTCGCGGTAGACAAAGCCAATCAGGCCACTGCAATCAAACCCCGAGTCCGGCGTATTGCCGCCCCAACGGTAAGGCGTGCCGACCAGGCCCAGCGCGCGGAAGAGCACGTCTTCAGCCGCAGGCGAGAAATTCTGGGTGGAATAGTTGAACACCGGCTTAGGCTTGGCTGCGACGGGCGCGGGCGGCGGTGGACGGCTTGCGCAGGCGCTGAGCAGCGCGGCGCAAACAAGCAGAATGAGGCGGGCCGAGGTCGACATGGGCAGAACAATCCTGATCTGGATGCGGCTTTCGCTGCCGAACGCTGAAAACCAGAACGCGCAAGCAAAGCTCGCGCGAACGGATTACAACAATGTCCAGGGATTCTAGCGCTTACACGTCAAACTTCAAGTATCACTTTAACTTTACTTACTGGCGGTAACCGTAGACGGGGCCATGGCGAGTGCACGCTTGGCTTCGATAAAGGTTTTGCTCCAGTAGCTGTCGCCCAGGTTATCGACCCGAACACCACCACTGCGACGGCTGCTGGAGTGGATAAACTGGTTATCACCCAAGTAGATACCGGCGTGGCTGACACGACCGCGACCGGCCGTACTAAAGAAAAGCAGATCACCAGGCTTGAGGTTGTTGCGCGCGACCAACGGTGCTTTCACGTTGATCATTTCGCGAGTGGAGCGCGGCAGGTTCATGCCGGCCTCTTCACGAAACAGGTAGCCGATAAAACCGCTGCAGTCGAAACCGGCTTCGGAAGTGCCGCCGAAACGGTAACGGGTACCGATCAGGGACATGCCGCGTTCGAGAATGCTGTCGGCCAGAACAGGCAGCTGGTAAGGCTTGCTGCCGGAGAAATCGGTGAGTTCTTTTTCGGTTGCCAGCTCTTCTTCATAAACAGAAGCAGACTGTGCAGCAACGAATTTAGCCTGATTTTGAACCTGTGGTTTTTGCTGCTCTGCCACCTGCTGGGGGTGGGAGGCGCAACCAAACAACAGGGTAACGAGTGCGAGAGGCACGAGGGGTGCGAAGCGATTTAGCATGGGCACGACCGTGGCTGATGTGTAAAGAAGGCGAGACTATGCCCTCTATCACATCGATTTGCAAATTCAATCGAGTTCTTTGTGACTTCTCGTTTGGACTATGCCATCTAAGCCCTCAATCCCTGATACCCGCCGCTTGCGTGGCCAAACCGGCCAAAACGCAGGTTTTCTGGCGCCTGGAATTTGCCCAGGCCTTGAAATACAAGGGCTGGCTACCAGCCGAGGGTTTCCTTGAGAAAGGGAATGGTGAGCTTGCGCTGGGCCTGCAACGAGGCCTGGTCGAGTTGTTCGAGCAAGTCGAACAGCGCGCTCATGCTGCGTGTGCCACGGGTGAGGATGAAGTGGCCGACTTCGTCGGTCAGGTGCAGGCCGCGACGCGAGGCGCGCAGTTGCAGGGCGCGTAACTTGTCCTCGTCGGACAACGGGCGCATCTGGAAGATCAGCGCCAGCGTCAGGCGCGACTTGAGGTCGGCCAGCTTCACCGGCAGCTCGCGGGGCGACGTCGACGCGGCGATCAGCAGGCGCCGCCCACTGTCACGCAGGCGGTTGAACAGATGAAACAGCGCCTCTTCCCAATCGGCCTTGCCCGCGATGGCCTGCAGATCGTCCAGACACACCAGTTCGTATTGTTCGAGGTTGTCGAAGATGCCGACACCATGGTCCATCAGCTCAGCCAGGGGCAGGTAGACCGCCGGCTCGCCCATTTGCTCGAAGCGCAGGCATGCGGCCTGCAGCAAGTGGGTACGCCCTACGCCATGCTTGCCCCACAGATAGATCAGGCTTTCAGTCCACCCGGCGTCGGCTTCGCAGAGGCGCTCGACATAGCCGAGTGCAGCGGCATTGGCGCCTGGGTAGTAGTTGATAAAGGTAGCGTCGTCACGCAGACGCACACCTAGGGGCAGCTGAATCGGTTTCATGCTGACTGAACGGCTCCCATCGAACCGTGAGTGGCCTCTGTGTAAAGTTTGCAAAGTTTATACTCGTGGCGCTGGGTGCACAATGCAGCAGACCGCAAGCAAAATCAAAGGTTTGCGTTAACTTGCAGGTTTACGTGGATTGTTTGACGCCCCCCTCCCCTTAAACAACAAACCCGGCCATGGGCCGGGTTTGCGTTATCGCGATTACAGGTCGGGGTCTTCAACCCCCGTGTACACGTCCGAATCCTTGTACAAATCGTGCACATGCCGCACCAGCACCATGATCACCGCCGCCACCGGCAGCGCCAGCAGGATGCCGGTAAAGCCGAACAACTCACCGCCCGCCAGGATCGCAAAAATCACCGCCACCGGATGCAGGCCGATGCGGTCTCCCACCAGCAGCGGCGTCAGCACCATGCCTTCCAGCGCCTGGCCGACCATGAACACCGCGACAATCCCCAGCATCGGGTACAGGTCACCGCCGAACTGGAACAGCCCCGCCACCAGCGCCGCACCGATGCCGATCACGAAGCCCATGTAAGGCACGATTGCCGCCAGGCCGGCGATCAGGCCGATCAACAAGCCCAGCTCCAGGCCGATCGCCATCAAGCCGGCGGCATAGATGATGCCCAGCGCCAGCATCACCAGCAATTGCCCGCGCACGAACGCGCCCAGCACCTCATGACACTCGCCCGCCAGGGACACGATGCGTTCCTCACGGTCGCGCGGCAGCAAGCTGCGGATCTTGGCCACCATGATGTCCCAGTCACGCAGCAAGTAGAACGCCACCACCGGGATCAGCACCAGGTTGGTCAGCCAGCCGATCAGTGCCAGGCTCGAAGCGGTGGCCTGGCTGAGCACCACACCGACGATATCGGTGGTCTTGTCCATGTGTTCGCTGATCGCCGCCTTGACCTTGTCGAACTTCCAGAACCCGTCCGACAGCCCCAGCTTGGCCTGGGCCCACGGCATGGCCGTGTGCTGCAACCAATCGAGCATCTGTGGCGCCAGTTCGTACAGCCGATACAGCTGCTTGGCCAGCATCGGCACCAGCACCAGCACCAGCGCGGTAATGATCAAGGTGAACAAGGCAAACACCGCGACCACACCCAAGGTTCGCGACAGGCCAGCTTTCTCCAGGCGATCCACCACGGGATCGAACAGATAGGCGAGCAGCAACGCAACCAGAAACGGCGTCAGGATCGAATGCAGCAAGAACACAAAAACGCACAGCAGGACAATCCCGCCAAGCCACACCCAACGACGCGTATCCGCCATAAACCACTTCCTCTGTTATTGACTTGCCGCTTCTATATAGAAGGAAGGCCACTTACCAACGAAAACGTAACTGCGCCTGGGGTTCAGGCGCGGCGACCGGTTGAGCGCCATCGGCCGCTGGCTGCTGGGCGGCAGGTTCGCCGGCCGGCACCTCCTGCAACTTGGCCAGGCTCAACTGGGTACGCAACTGATCGGCGCTGCCATTGACGCGATACACAATGCGACTGCCATCGACCCGCTGCGGCTGACCACCAAAGGGCTCCAGCAGACGGCCCAGCACGGCGTAACGCTCCAGAGTCATGCCTTGCACCTCAAGCAACTGTTCGGCGCTGACCCCCGGCTTGACCGCAAAACGCGGCGCGAGCTTCTGGCTGACCGCGAGCAATACGGCATCGGCGACCGCGCCAGTGTCAGCGCCCTGGACGCTGCCCTGCTCGGTTTTATCACCCAGCCACAGGCGCCATTTGGCCTGCCACTGGTTGCCTTCCTGGCGCGCATGCACCGCCAGCAACGCATCGGCGCCGTAGCGTTCGGAGGCCGCGCGCAACGGCGTGGCGTCGGCACTTTCCAGGTTTGGCGCGGTGGCGACCACCTGTTCGTCCAGATCACCCAGCGGCAGGCGCAGCGGCAAGCCTCGGTGCTGGGCCGCCCGGCGCAGCGCTTGAGCCACCGCCTGTCCGTCACCGACCAGGCTGCTGCCTTCGGTAGAGTCGTTCAGCCACCAGCCGAGGATTGAGGGTCGATTGCTGCCCCAGATCGCCAGCCCGGCGTCACGCAAGGCGCGATCGGTGCTGACCGGGTCGAAATCCACCTGCAGGCTTTCCGGCGGGCCGGCGTCGTAGCCGTATTGGCTGATGATTTGTTGCGGATCCTTGCGGATCGCCGCCAGGCCTGGGCCCTCGGCGGCCTTGGCATCACCGGTCAAGCGGATGACCAGGGTCTGCACGGCGCGCTGAGTGGCCTGGTCGCGCTCCTGGGGCGACTGGCTGCTGACCGGTTCGAGAACTTGATAGAGGCCATTGAGGGTTTCGGCATGACTCGCCAGGCTGACCAATGACAAGCAGCCTACAAAAAAGAATTTACACAGACGCATGGAAGATTCCCGAACGACAAATTTAGCGGCTGGAACAGACCGCGTGAACTCGGTTTGGCAAGGCTGTGACACAGCGACCGGTAAAACATTCACAGGTCTGGGTAAGTTTAATGCTGTCACAACGATAGCGGGTTCAAGGCTATACCTTAATACGCTCCATTACCGGCCCGATTCGGTTTTTTTTAAGCTCATATGCCCTGCCCGTCGGCCCGAGGATGGCCGCTGCCCCTCAAGCCTGATAAAATCGCGCGCCTTCGCAGACCGTCAACGGCTGGGCCTTTTACAAAGAGTGCCTGCCGGCTCGGTCGTTACCCAGAAATCCCCCCTAAAGGCCTGGATCATGAGCAAGCAACCCTCCCTGAGCTACAAGGACGCCGGTGTAGACATCGACGCCGGTGAAGCATTGGTCGAACGCATCAAGAGCGTCGCCAAGCGCACTGCGCGCCCTGAAGTCATGGGCGGCCTGGGCGGTTTTGGCGCCCTCTGCGAAATCCCGGCCGGCTACAAGCAGCCTGTACTGGTTTCCGGCACCGACGGCGTGGGCACCAAGCTGCGCCTGGCCTTGAACCTGAACAAGCACGACAGCATCGGCATCGACCTGGTGGCCATGTGCGTCAACGACCTGGTGGTCTGCGGCGCCGAGCCGTTGTTCTTCCTCGACTACTACGCCACCGGCAAGCTCAATGTCGAGACCGCGACTCAAGTAGTTACCGGCATCGGCGCCGGCTGCGAACTGTCGGGTTGCTCCCTGGTCGGCGGCGAAACCGCTGAAATGCCAGGCATGTACGAAGGCGAAGACTACGACCTGGCCGGCTTCTGCGTGGGTGTGGTCGAAAAGGCCGAGATCATCGACGGCTCCAAGGTGGCGGCCGGCGACGCCCTGCTCGCCCTGCCGTCCTCCGGCCCGCACTCCAACGGTTACTCGCTGATCCGCAAGATCATCGAAGTGTCCGGCGCCGACATCGAGAACATCCAGCTCGACGGCAAGCCCCTGACCGACCTGCTGATGGCCCCGACGCGCATCTACGTCAAGCCACTGCTCAAGCTGATCAAGGACACCGGCGCGGTCAAAGCCATGGCCCACATCACCGGCGGCGGCCTGCTGGACAACATCCCGCGCGTTCTGCCAAAAGGCGCCCAGGCGATTGTCGACGTGGCCAGCTGGCAGCGCCCGGCGGTCTTCGACTGGCTGCAGGAAAAAGGCAACGTCAACGAAACCGAGATGCACCGCGTACTGAACTGCGGCGTGGGCATGGTCATCTGCGTGGCGCAGGAACACGTTGAAACCGCGCTGAATGTATTGCGTGAAGCCGGCGAGCAGCCTTGGGTGATCGGCCAGATCGCCACCGCTGTCGAAGGCGCGGCCCAGGTTGAACTGAAGAACCTTAAGGCGCATTGATGCCTGTTACCTGTGATGTGGTGGTGCTGCTCTCCGGCACCGGCAGTAACTTGCAGGCCCTGATCGACAGCACGCGTACCGGCGACAGCCCGGTACGCATCGCTGCGGTGATTTCCAACCGCAGCGACGCCTACGGCCTGCAGCGCGCCAGGGACGCGGGTATCGAAACCCGCTCGCTGGACCACAAGGCGTTCGACGGTCGCGAGGCCTTCGACCGCGCCCTGATCGAACTGATCGACGCCTTCAACCCCAAGCTCGTCGTCCTGGCCGGCTTCATGCGCATCCTCAGCGCTGACTTCGTGCGGCATTACGAAGGACGCCTGCTCAATATCCACCCGTCCCTGCTGCCCAAGTACAAAGGCATGCACACCCACCAACGCGCCCTCGACGCCGGCGACAGCGAGCATGGCTGCAGCGTGCATTTTGTCACCGAGGAACTCGATGGCGGGCCTCTGGTCGTACAGGCAGTGGTTCCGGTAGAGTCACAAGACTCGGCGCAGACGCTTGCGCAACGGGTTCATACCCAGGAACACAGGATTTATCCGCTGGCTGTTCGCTGGTTTGCCGAGGGTCGGTTGATTCTTGGCGAACAGGGTGCATTATTGGACGGTCAGTTACTCGCGGCCAGCGGCCACTTGATTCGAACCTAGGAGATTTTATGCGTCGCGCCCTGCTTTTCGCTTTTGCGCTGTTCGCTCTGCCTGCCGTGCAAGCGGCAGACCTTCACCCCTTCTCCGTCAGCTACACCGCCGACTGGAAGCAGCTTCCCATGAGTGGTTCGGCTGAACGCAGCCTGACCAAAAACGGCGATGGCACCTGGACCTTGAACTTCAAGGCCTCAATGATGATTGCCAGCCTGACCGAAACCAGCGTGATCCTGTTTGACAAGGACACCCTGCAGCCCAAGAGCTACAGCTTCGAACGCGGCGGCCTGGGCAAGGCGAAGAAGATCAACCTGGACTTCGACCAGGCGACCAAGAAAATCACCGGCTTTGAAAACAAGGACCCGGTTAACGTCACCCTCGAAAGCGGCATGCTCGACAAGTCCACGTACCAACTCGCCCTTCAGCGTGACGTGGCTGCCGGCAAGAAAAGCATGAGCTACCGCGTGGCCGAGGGTACTGATGTTGATACCTATGACTTCCGCGTGATTGGCCCGGAAAAGGTCCAGACCAAGGTAGGCTCCATCGACGCGATCAAGGTTGAGCGCGTGCGTGATCCTTCGCAGAGCAAGCGCATCACCCAAATGTGGTTTGCCAAGGATCAGGGCGGCATTCTGGTCGCCTTGCGCCAGGTTGAGACCGATGGCAAGGAATACAACATCATGCTGCAGGATGGCACCGTTGACGGTCAGGCTGTCAAAGGTAGCTGATGAGCTGATGATTCCAAGGAAAGCCTCGCTGAATGCGGGGCTTTTTTTTGCCTGCAGGTTTTGTTGTGAGCCGCCACCGCTATCGGGAGCAAGCCCCCTCCCACACTTGGAATGCGTTCCAAAATGTGGGAGGGGGCTTGCTCCCGATGGCGTCAGTAGCCTGCCCCCAACATGAAACTTTTGTCATCCAACCTCAGCCATTGCGGCCAAACGCCGCGGTTTACGCGGCCTGCGCGAATGTTGCGTTTCCCGCAATAAATTGTTGCGTGCAAAAGCAGTTTACTTAGCAAGCTAACAAATCATATAACAAAGGCCTGCGACGACTTGCCGCAGGCCCACCAAAGATTGGAGCAAGCAGATGACTGTAAAAGTAACTGAACGCGACGATGAACATATGTCCCATGAAGCGATAGGCCACGGGATTCATATCTGGGATGTCCATCAGCAAGACGTATTGGTTGGCATGTTCCACAGCGAGAGCGACGCCCACAATTATAAAAACGAACTGGAAACGCTCGAACTGCAACGCCAGGCAAAAAGCTCCTGAAACACTGAAATCACGTAGAAACTCGGCCCACGCAGCCGAGCCGCCTACACACAAAAACCCCGCCTCTGAGCGGGGTTTTTCGTTTATCGCATACACGCATTTAACCCGCTTGATCCTGCGGCTCCCCGCCCTTCCCCCAGTTGAAAAATCGTGTAAGCAAAAAGCGTAACAACAAATAGACATTTGGTAATGATTCTCGATAGTATCGCTGCGCTTTCACTCGGCCCCACGGAAACGGAGTTTGACTTGATGCACGGATACATCACCACACCGGAACAATCGCTGCTTGGCCGCTGGGGTGAAGCTCTCGCCACCCGTCAATTCCAGGCCAGGCACCTCACCATGGATTCGCTGGTGGCGACCTTGGCGCCCGCTTGCGAACGCAGTTTTCAACGCCTGATCCAAGCGCTGTTTCGTGAAGGCCTGCTCGACCCCGACACACTCAGCCATGATGAACACGATCACTGCTGGCTGGTGCTACCCGACCAGAGCCGCCTGCGCTTCGAACACTTGCAGCCCGGCCGTATGGCCAGCTGGGATTTGCGAGGCAAGGTCAGCCTGCTGCGGGCCGGGCAGCCCGAACAGCACATCCAGTTTCCGTCACAGTTGCTGACCCTGCTCAACACGAGCCTGCAATCGCCTGCCGACCCTGAAGTCTTGAACCGTCTCAACGCAGAGATCGACGACAGCTTCATCAACGATACGCTGTGCCTCGCCTTTCACCAGCAATGGACGCTCAACCTGCACGCATCAATGGGCGCTGAGCATCAGGGCAACCTGCTCAGCTACCTCAAGGACGACGCCGAGGTTTGCAACCCGACATCGGTGCTTGAGCAATGGGGTACGCTCGGTCACCCCTGGCACCCCAACTACAAGACGAAGCTGGGTTTGGGGACAGACCAGGTAATTGATTTCTCGCCAGAGTTCGAGGCGCGTTTCCCTGTGTTGCTGTGTGCGTTGCACCGCCAGTACGCCCATGTCGAAAGCCTGGCCGGAACTGCGGATTACTGGCAGTGGTGGCAAAGCCACTTCCCGCAGGCCGCCCGCCAATTGACCGCACAACTGACCGCTCAGGGCCTGGAGGCCGGCGATTATCTGCCGCTGCCTGCCCACCCCTGGCAAGCTCGCCAGGAATTACCGCAGCTGTTCGCCAATGAAATCGGTGACCGCTTGCTGGTGCTGACCGACATCGTTGCATTCACTGCCCACCCCACCATGTCGTTCCGCACCGTTCTGCCTGAAGGCCGCAGCGATGCGCCGATGGTCAAGCTGCCGGTGTCGCTGCGACTGACCAGCGTACAGCGCACCGTTTCGCCACGCTCGGCGCGCATGGGCCCGCGGATCAGCCACCTGCTGCTGGCAATCCTGGAACGCGAGCCTGCGATTAAGAACATCCTCAGCATCGTCCCCGAGCGCATCGGTGTGCATTTCAAGCCACAGCCGGCCAACGACGAACACTCTCGTCACCTGGCGGTGCTGTACCGCGACAATCCGCAGAGCCAGCTGCAGCCGGGAGAAATGGCGGTGCCGGTGGGCAGCCTGTTTGCCACCGACCAGCACGGCCAGCCGCTGCTCAGGCAATGGGTGCGGCTGAGCAAAAGCAAGGATGACGCCGATGCCATGCTCGCCTTCTTCCACGACTACGCGGCAATCACCGTGCCGGCACTGCTGGGCATGTACTTGCGCTACGGCATTGCCTTCGAGGCCCATCAGCAGAACTCCTTCATGGTCATGGCTGCTGACGGCCAATTGAGCCGCCTGTTGCTGCGCGATTTCGGCGATATCCGCATCGACCGCAAAACCTTGCACGCCCACGGCCTGGACATTGAACTGCACGACCCGAAGATGACGCTCTACGACGACGCCGGTTTCGTGCGCGACAAGCTGCTGCACACGGTGTTCATGTGTCACCTGGGCGAATTGGTACTGCTCGCCTCGCGCCACTTCGACCTGCCCCAAGCGCGGCTCTGGAAGGCGCTGTCGACACAGGTCAGCCAGTGCTTTGACGACTTGCGCGGTCAGGTCGAGCCGCAACGCTGGCAAACCGAACGCCAGGCACTGCTGGAGCTGGACTGGCCAGCGAAGTCGTTCATGCGCATGCGCCTGCTGGAAAGCCACGCCGACATCGTCGGACGCCTGCCCAACCCGTTGAGCGCCATCGCCAATGCCGAATAACGGCACGGCGCTGCGGCTGCTGGTGGTGATTCAGTTGGTGTCGATGGGGGCCATGGAGATGAGCGGCCCCTTCTGGCCGCTGCAGATCCAGAAGCTGCTCGGTGTTGCCAATGCCCAGTACACCGGCCTGTTGTCTTCGCTGGTGTACGCCGGGCCTATGATGGCGGCGATGATCCTGACGCCCCTGTGGGGCCGACTGGGCGACCGAACCGGGCACAAGCCGATGATCATCCGTGCGTTGCTGGCGCTGGCGGTGTGCCAGGCGCTGGCGGCGCTTACCCTCGACCCTTGGGTGCTGGTGGCCATTCGCGTGGCGCAAGGGGCCCTGGCCGGTTTCATCGCGGCAGCACAAGCCTATGCGCTGGCCTGCTGCGGCGACGGTGGACGCGGGCATATTCTGGCCCGCCTGCAATCAGCCACCGCCGTCGGTTCCCTCGCCGGGCCGGTGCTGGGCGGCTGGCTGATGGATATATCCGGTTTCGTATTGCTGTGCTACAGCGCCACCGCCGTCTGCGTGTTGTGCGCAATAATCAGTCTGTTTTTACCCAACGACTCACCCCGATCGAGACCTGCCCGCACCTCCAAGCCCGCCGCACTGCCCAAAGGCTGGCTTGGCGCGATGCTGGGAATCATCGTATTGATTCAAGCAGCCAAGATGATGCCGCAACCGTTCTACGCGTTATATGTTGCCGATGTCCTGCACGCACCCGCGTGGCTGATCGGCGCCAGCTATGCCGCCAGCGCATTGACCCTGGCGCTGTCCGCGCCGTTATGGGGCCGCCTGTTCGATCGACATCAACCCGCACACACGCTGCGCATTATCGAGTGGGTCACCTGGGCCTGCGCCTTGACGCTGGCCTTCACCGCACTGGCCAGTGAATGGCTGGGATTCATCGCCAGTCGACTGCTATGGGGCGTGTGGCAAGGCGCCTTGTTGCCCGTTGCCTACACGCTGATCGCCAACACCGTAGCGCCGAGCCAGCAGGGTTTCGCCCTGGGCATGGGCAACAGCGCCGCCAAAGCAGGTGCCTTGGGCGGCGCGCTGATCGGGGGCATCGGCATGGGCTTGGTGGGCCTGGGGCACAGCTTCTGGCTGGTGGCACTCACCTATGCACTGGCCGCCGTCGGCATCCGCGCCATCCGCTCGTTGACGCGCATGCCTGAAACATCGGTTCTTTCTGTCAATACTTCTAATAACTGAGACAAGCTCATGAACAAATCGCAATGGGCAGTGCTGCTGCCGCTTTTCGGGTCGATAAGTGCCCCTGCCTGGGCCGACCAGGCAGAGCAGACCCAGGCCGCGCCGACCACCCTGCAGCTACAGGAGACCGTGGTCTCGGCCACGCGCAATGAAACCAGCATCGCGCAGATTCCAGGCTCGGTGCAGGTGATCAACGAAGAGCAGATCCGCCAGCAGACGGGGGCCGGACGCCGCGTCGCCGATATCCTCGGCCAACTGGTGCCGGGCATCGCCCCTTCCAGCGGCGGCATGAGCAACTTCGGCCAGACACTTCGGGGGCGCAATACCCTGATCCTGATCGATGGGGTTTCCCAGAACGCCACACGGGATAACTTCCGCCAACTCAACAGCGTGGCGCCGGAAAGCATCGAACGCATCGAAGTGATCTCCGGTGCCAGCAGTGTCTACGGCGCAGGCGCATCAGGCGGCATCATCAACATCATCACCAAGCGCAACAAGGGCGAAGACTTGGCTTTCAGCAGCAAGGTCGGCATGACCGCCGGCAATAGCTTCAGCCACAAGGGCTTTTCCTACGAGGCGTTTCAAAGTGCCACGGGGCGCAAGGGCCCGGTGGACTGGTACCTCTCGGGCAACACCGTGCAGCGCAACGACCAGTTCGACGGCAACGGCAAACGCATTCCCCAGGACACGTCCCAGGGCAGCAACATGGACACCGACACCTACGACCTGCAAGGGCGTTTCGGCTACGAGCTCGATGATGACAAGAAGCTCAGCCTGTCGCTGCAGGACTACAAGGACGAGCAAGACACCCGCTATACCAAGAACCCGCGTATCACCAGCTCTGCGGTCGCGGTAAAGGGCCTGGACCTGGGCGACCAGCCTTACACCCACAACCAGGCGGTCAACCTTAACTACACCGACAAGGATTTCTACGGCCAGGGTCTGCAGGTGGAAAGTTACTGGCGCCGCGCGGATGCGTTGTTCTTCCCGGACCTGTCCAGGGGCCGAGCAGGCGTATCGGACAACAACAGCGTGCAAGATGTGTATGGCTTGCGCGCCGCGATCGACACACAAATGCCGGACATCGGCCCGGCGACCGGCAACCTGGTCTGGGGCGCCGACTATGACCATGAAACCTCGCGTCAACGCGGCGACCAGTACCGCGTCAACGGCCTGACCTACACCAAGACCGGCACCACCTTCGAGCTGGGCCCGGACATTCAGACCACCACCAAGGCCATCTTCGGCCAACTGTCCTATGACATCGGTGACTGGACCTTGCGCGGTGGCGTGCGCCGCGAGTGGATCGAGAGCGATGTCGACGACAGCATCGCTTACGGCGAAATCGTTCAGACCGGCAACCGCGCGACGCTGCCGGGCGGCACTCTCAAGTATGACGACACCCTCTACAACCTCGGCGCGGTGTACCACCTGACCGAAAACCAGGATGTATTCGCCAACTTCAGCCAGGGCTTTTCCCTGCCGGATATCCAGCGCTTCCTGCGTGACGTCAACAGCACGTACAACATTCAAGACCTCAATGCCCAGGCGCTGAAGGTCAACAGCTATGAACTGGGCTGGCGTGGCAACTGGGACAAGTGGCTGGCCAATGTCACGGCGTATGAAAACACGTCGGATGTGACGCAGTTCTATGACGCCAATGACCGCGTACTGCGCCTGATCAATCAGAAAGAACGCGTGCGTGGCATCGAAACCAGCCTGACCTACAACGTCAACGACCAATGGTCAGTAGGCGGCACCTACGCCTACGCCAAAGGTGAAACCCAGCAGAACGGCAAATGGATCGACCTGCCCGCCACCCGTATCTCGCCCGCCAAGACCACAGCTTTTGTCGGCTATGACCGTGGCGACTACAGCCTGCGCCTGCAGGGCATGCGCCTGGCCAATTACGACGCCGCGTTCAAGGACAACAACGGGCGCGATATCCAGGGCTACACCCTGGTCGACCTGCTCGGCTCGGTAAGCCTGCCGGTAGGCCGCCTCGAAGGTGCGGTGTACAACCTCACCAACCGCAACTACCAGAACATGTTCGCTCAGGCCAACGCCCGCGCCCCATACCCGAATGCCGAAGGTCGCACCTTCAGCCTCAGCTATGCGGTGGATTGGTAAGCTGCACGCAGCTGGTTAAAACACAAACCCCGCCTTTTGGCGGGGTTTGTGTTTTAACGGCTTACCACATCAGATCGTCGGGGATCTGGTAGGCAGCGTACGGATCGTCCTCATCCGGCACCTGGCTTTCCGTCAGGATATTGAGCTGCACGATACGCTCTGGCGCGCGCTCCTGGATCTTCAGCGCGGCTTCGCGCGGGATCACCTCGTAACCGCCGCCGTGGTGCACGATGGCCAGGGAGCCGTTGCTCAGTTTGTTGCGCATCAGCGTGTTGACCGACAGGCGCTTGACCTTCTTGTCATCCACGAAGTTGTAGTAATCCTCGGTGGTCAACTTCGGCAGGCGCGAGGTTTCGATCAACTGCTTGACCTGGGCCGTGCGCGCCTTGGCCTCGGCTTTTTCCTGCTGCTGACGGTTCAGCTCCTGGTCGCGCTTGACCTTCTCGGCATGCGCCTCGGCCGCCAGGCGCGCCTGGGTGTCATCGACTTCAGCCTGACCCTTGTGGACCAGCCGCTGCTGTTTCTGCTTCTCTTTGCCGACCTGCTTGGCCTGCTTTTGGTTGACCAGACCTGCTTTGAGCAACTGGTCGCGAAGGGAAAGGCTCATGGTGCTTACTCACTTGGGCAACTGCTCAACCGCAGCTGGATACATTCTTTTCCTGGCGTTTGGCTTCGCCCCACAGGGCGTCCAACGTTTCGAGGGTGCAATCTTCTATGGGTTGGTGCGTGTCGCGCAATGCCTGTTCGATAAATCGGAAACGTCGCTCGAACTTGGCATTGGCGCCGCGCAGCGCGGTTTCCGGGTCGACCTTGAGGTGACGGGCCAGGTTGACCGCAGCGAACAACAGGTCGCCGACTTCATCGGCGATGGCCGCCGAATCGTTATCGGCCATGGCTTCAAGCACTTCATCGAGCTCTTCGCGCACGTTATCCACCACCGGCAACGCCGACGGCCAGTCGAAACCCACCTGGCTGGCGCGCTTTTGCAACTTGGCCGCACGCGAGAGAGACGGCAAGGCGGTGGGCACATCATCGAGCAGGGACAATTGCTCGGGTGCGTCGGATTTCTCCGCGCGTTCCTCAGCCTTGATCTGCTCCCAGCGCTGCTTGACCTGCTCTTCGCTCAACTGCGGGATATCCAGCGGGGCATACAGATCGCCGGTCGGAAACACGTGGGGGTGACGCCGGATCAGCTTGCGGGTGATGCTGTCGATCACCCCGGCAAATTCGAAGCGCCCTTCTTCGCGCGCCAATTGGCTGTAATACACCACCTGGAACAGCAGATCGCCCAATTCCCCCTGCAGATGATCGAAGTCGCCGCGCTCGATGGCGTCGGCCACTTCGTAGGCTTCTTCGAGGGTATGCGGCACGATGCTGGCGTAGGTTTGCTTGATGTCCCACGGGCAACCGAATTGCGGGTCGCGCAGGCGGTTCATCAGGTGTAGCAGGTCTTCAAGTGAATACATCAGTCTCTTTCCGCTGAAGATCAAATGTGGGAGGGGGCTTGCCCCCTCCCACATTTTAAACCGCGTTCATGGGGTGCGATTACGCCGCGTCTCGATGATGTTCGGCAACTGGGAAATCCGCCCCAGCAACCGCCCCAGCGCATCCAACCCCGGAATCTCGATGGTCAGGGACATCAGCGCAGTGTTGTCCTCCTTGTTGGAGCGGGTGTTGACCGCGAGCACGTTGATCCGCTCGTTGAGCAGCACTTGCGACACGTCGCGCAGCAGGCCGGAGCGGTCGTAGGCACGGATGATGATGTCCACCGGGTACGTGAGCACCGGCACCGGGCCCCAGCTGACCTGGATGATCCGCTCTGGCTCGCGCCCGCCCAGTTGCAGCACCGAGGCGCAGTCCTGGCGGTGAATGCTCACACCGCGGCCCTGGGTGATGTAGCCAACAATGGCATCGCCCGGCAACGGCTGGCAGCAACCGGCCATTTGCGTCATCAGGTTGCCCACGCCCTGGATCTGGATATCGCCGCGCTTGCCAGGCTTGTAGCCGGTGGCCTTGCGCGGGATCAGTTCCAGCTGTTCGTTGCCGCGCTCCGGCTCCACCAGTTGCTGGGCCAGGTTGACCAACTGGGCCAGACGCAAATCGCCGGCACCGAGGGCGGCGAACATGTCTTCGGCGATCTTCATGTTGGCCTTTTCGGCCAGCTTGTCGAAGTCCACCTGGGGCAGGCCCAGGCGCGCCAGTTCGCGTTCGAGCAGAGTCTTGCCGGCGGCGACGTTCTGGTCGCGGGCCTGCAGTTTGAACCAATGGACGATCTTCGCCCGCGCCCGCGAGGTGGTGATATAGCCCAGGTTCGGGTTCAGCCAGTCGCGGCTCGGCGTGCCGTGTTTGCTGGTGATGATCTCGACCTGTTCACCGGTTTGCAGGCTGTAGTTGAGCGGCACGATGCGCCCGTTGATCTTGGCGCCCCGGCAGTTGTGGCCGATTTCGGTGTGCACGCGGTAAGCGAAGTCCAGTGGCGTGGCACCCTTGGGCAAGTCGATGGCGTGGCCGTCGGGGGTGAAGATGTAGACCCGGTCCGGTTCGATATCCACGCGCAGCTGTTCGGCCAGGCCACCGATGTCGCCCAGCTCTTCGTGCCACTCCAGCACTTGGCGCAACCAGGAGATTTTTTCTTCGTACTGGTTGGAACCGGCCTTGACGTCGGTGCCCTTGTAGCGCCAGTGCGCGCAAACCCCCAGCTCCGCCTCTTCGTGCATGGCGTGGGTGCGAATCTGCACTTCCAGCACCTTGCCTTCAGGGCCGATCACCGCCGTGTGCAGCGAGCGATAGCCGTTTTCCTTGGGGTTGGCGATGTAGTCGTCGAATTCCTTGGGAATGTGCCGCCACAGGGTATGCACGATCCCCAGCGCGGTGTAGCAGTCGCGCATTTCCGGCACCAGCACACGCACGGCGCGTACGTCGTAGATCTGGCTGAACGCCAGGCCCTTGCGCTGCATTTTGCGCCAGATGGAATAGATGTGCTTGGCGCGGCCGCTGATGTCGGCATCCACGCCGGTGGCCTGCAACTCGGAGCGCAACTGGCCCATCACGTCGCTGATAAAGCGCTCGCGGTCGAGCCGCCGCTCATGCAGCAGCGTGGCGATCTGTTTGTATTGATCGGGCTCGAGGTAGCGGAAGGACAGGTCCTCCAGCTCCCATTTGATATGGCCGATACCCAGGCGGTGCGCCAGCGGCGCGTAGATATCGAAGACCTCGCGGGCCACGCGGTTGCGCTTTTCGTCGTCGGCGGTTTTCACCGCCCGGATCGCGCAGGTGCGTTCGGCCAGCTTGATCAGCGCGACGCGCACATCGTCGACCATCGCCACCAGCATCTTGCGCAGGTTTTCCACTTGGCCCTGGGTACCCAGCACCATGGACTGACGCGGACTGAGGCTGGCACTGATGGCCGCCATGCGCAGCACGCCGTCGATCAGCTTGGCCACCACGGCGCCAAATCGCTGGCTGACGGTCGGCAACGGGATGTGCCCTTCACGCACGCCGCGATCGAGCACGGCGGCGATCAGCGAATCCTGGTCCAGCTTGAGATCGGCCAGGATCTCGGCGATTTCCAACCCGGTACGAAAGCTTGAAGTGCCTTCCGCCCACAGGTTTTTGGCCGCATTGTCTTGCTGTTCAGACTCACGAGCGAACTCGCAGGCTGCTTTCAAGGCTTCACGGTCCAGTGCCGGGTCGACACTGACGGCATGATCCAGCCATGCCTCGAGATTGATACTGCCGTCGGTGTTGATCGGCTGGTGTGCTCTCACCTGTACCATCTTGCTTACCTTCCCTACGACGCACCTTGGATGCGCCAAAAATCATCGCCGACCTTGCTGCAGGCTCCCTGGCAGTTCACGGCCCTGGAGACTGCAGGCCAGTCGGATTAAACGGGCATCCTAGCCCGCTTCAAATAACGCCATGGCCTCGACATGCGCTGTCTGCGGAAACATGTCGAGGATCCCGGCACGCTTTAGCCGGTAACCTTGCTTGACCAACTCAACGGTGTCCCGCGCCAGCGTGGCCGGGTTGCAGGACACATACACCAGGCGCCTGGCCCCCAGGGTTGCAAGTTTACGCACAACCTCCTGGGCACCGTCGCGGGGTGGGTCCAAGAGTACCGCAGAAAAGCCTTGTTTGGCCCATTGCGCATCAGTCAGAGGCTGGGACAAATCGGCTTGAAAAAACTCGGCGTTATGCAAATTGTTGCTTAAGGCATTCTGCGCAGCACGCTCGACCATCGCCTGCACACCTTCCACGGCAATCACTTCGCGTACCTGCCTGGCCAGTGGCAGGGCGAAGTTGCCCAGCCCGCAAAACAGATCCAGCACCCGCTCATCGGGTTGCGGCGCCAGCCATTGCAGGGCCTGGGCCACCATCGCCTCGTTGACCGCGGCATTAACCTGCACGAAATCCCCTGGCCGGTAAGCCAGCTCCAGATCCCACGCCTCCAGTCGGAAACCAAGCGTCGTGGCTGGCTCGACCGGCTCCGGCTGACCTTCGCCGTGCAGCCACAATTGGGCGTCATGGAACGCGCAGAATTCCTTCAGTACCTGCATGTCCGCGTCTGACAGCGGTGCCATGTGCCGAAGCAACACGGCGATGGACGACCCGCTGAACAGCTCCACGTGCCCCAACGCCTGCGGTTTGCTCAAGCGGCGCAGCATGGCCGGCAGACGCTGCATGATCGGCTGCAAGGCCTGTACCAGCACCGGGCAATCATCGATGGCGACGATGTCCTGGCTGGCCACGGCACGGAAACCCACCTCGAGTTGCTTCGCCTTCGCATCCCAACGCACCGCCACGCGGGCACGGCGGCGGTAGCCGAATTCCGGCCCGCTCAAGGGCGCGGCCCATTCTTGCGGTTCGACGCCGGCTACGCGGGACAATTGCTCGGCGAGCATGCGCTGTTTCAGCGCAAGCTGTTCGTGATGAGGCAGGTGCTGCACGCTGCAGCCGCCACAACGGCCAACGTGGGCACAGGGTGCGGGGCGGCGCAGCTCGCTGGCGGTGAATACACGCTCGGTGCGCGCCTCAACCACCTTGCCGTGGGTGCCGAGCACGCGTACTTCCACCTCTTCGCCGGCCAGCGCACCATTGACGAACCAGGTGCGGCCTTCGAAGAACACGATGCCGCGACCGTCATTGGCCAGGCGTTCGATGGTCAGGCGTTGCTTCTTGCCTACGGGAATCTGCGGGGCCCGGCTGCCGCCCGTCGGCTGGAAGCGCAGGCCTCTCTCGTGCTTGGCCATCAGTTGGGTTCGTCGAAGATGCCGGTCGACAGGTAGCGGTCGCCTCGGTCACAGATGATCGCGACGATCACCGCGTTTTCGACTTCCCTGGACAAGCGCAACATACCGGCCACAGCGCCACCGGACGACACGCCGCAGAAGATGCCTTCTTCACGGGCCAGGCGGCGGGTGGTGTCTTCGGCTTCACGCTGAGCCATGTCGATGATGCGATCCACCCGCGTGGCGTTGTAGATCTTCGGCAGGTACTCTTCAGGCCAGCGCCGGATACCGGGGATGGCTGCGCCTTCCATCGGTTGCAGGCCGACGATCTGAATCGCCGGGTTCTGCTCCTTGAGGTAGCGCGAGTTGCCCATGATGGTGCCGGTGGTGCCCATGGAACTGACGAAATGGGTAACGGTGCCCTGGGTCTGGCGCCAGATTTCCGGGCCGGTGCTGGTGTAGTGCGCTTCGGGGTTATCCCCGTTGGCGAACTGGTCCAGCACCACGCCACGGCCTTCGGCGGCCATGCGTTCAGCCAGGTCACGCGCGCCTTCCATGCCCTCTTCCTGGGTGACCAGGACAAGCTCGGCGCCATAGGCGGTCATTGCCGCCTTGCGCTCGGCGCTGCCGTTGTCGGGCATGATCAGCACCATCTTGTAACCCTTGATCGCGGCGGCCATGGCCAGGGCGATCCCGGTATTACCCGAGGTGGCTTCGATCAGCGTGTCGCCCGGCTTGATCTGCCCGCGCAGTTCGGCGCGGGTGATCATCGACAGCGCCGGACGGTCCTTGACGGAACCGGCGGGGTTGTTGCCCTCAAGCTTGAGCAACAGGGTATTGCTGGTTTCACCCGCCATGCGTTGCAAGCGGACCAGGGGTGTGTTGCCGACGCAATCGGCTATTGTGGGGTACTGCAAGGTCATGGCGTATTCGCAATCCAGACTGCGGGGGCGGACATCATACCGGGAAAGGTCGGCGGGCCATATCACGCAAAGTATGGTGCTTATGGCTTATGGGAATAAGGCAGAGGTGTGGTGCCTATGAGGGCGCCATCGGGGGCAAGCCCCCTCCCACAGTTGATCGCGTTCCAACATGAGCATGCGGTCGAATGTGGGAGGGGGCTTGCCCCCGATGGCCGCACCTCGATAACCGGCCGGGCCCTAATCTCCGTCGCCATGATTTCGCCGGAAAACCTCTTCACCCATTGCAGCGATCTGCCCCTCGATAAGTGCTTCAAAGGGTTTGAGCAACGGCTCGAACGATGTCGGCGCTTCCAATAACTGCAGCGCCTGCGCAATCGCTTCGACCGTCGACAACGCCCCTGGGCCAGGCGCCTTGCGCAGCCGATACCGGGAAACGCTACCGTCGGCCAAGCTCACTCGCGGCAAGGCTGCCAGCAGCGGGTTCAGGTACAGCAGCTTGCGCGCCTTGCGCCACGTGCCATCGGGCACCACCAGCAACAGTGGCTGATCACCCGGCCCGTAGGTTTGCAAAGGCTGCGCATCATCGGCCGGAAACAACAACCGCGCCTGATACCCCGGCGGGTTCAATAACGTCGCCAGGTCCTCGAACACCTCCCCCACCACCAACTGCGCATTGTTGAGCCCCAGCGCCGCCAATCGCGCCGTATTCAGCGCATGGTTGACCTCGCTGGGGTGCTGCAACAGCAACACGCGGGTACGGCTGTCGAGGCTGGGGATCAGCGCGCACAGGCAATGAGTGGTCGGCCTGAGGCAGCGCGGGCATTGGGGTCTGGACATGGTTTTCAGACCTGGTTGAGCTGGGCTTTAAGTAGATCGCGAAAGGTCTGGATCAGCGGCTCGCGGCTTCGCCCACGGCGCATGATCATCGAAAACGGCGCCTGGTAGCCAAAGGTGGCCGGCAGCAGCACACGCAGGTCGCCCTTGTCGGCCCAGGCCTGGGCGTAGTGTTCGGGCAAGTAGCCGATGTAGGCGCCCGACAGCACCAGAATCAGCTGCGCCTCCATGCTTTCCACCGTCGCGGCGCTGTGCTTGAAGCCGTGGCGCGCCAGTTCGGCCTGGCTCCAGTAACCACGCCCGACCATACGTTGTTGGGTGATGACCTGCTCGGGGATGCGTCGCTCATTGAACAAAGGATGCCGAGTGCTGCAATACAGCCAGTGCTGCTCGCGGTACAGCGGCATATACACCAGCCCGCTCATGCGGTTGGAGAACGCGCCGATGGCCAAGTCCAGACGGTTGTCCTGCACGCCCAGTTGCAACTCATACGGGCTCATGACCGATAAATGCAGGTGCACTGCCGGGTGTTCCTGGCTGTAGGCGCCAATCACTTCGGCGAACGGCAAGGCTTTATCGCTGACGGTTGAGTCGAGCACGCCGAGCTTGAGGGTGCCGCGCAACTCGCCCTTCAACGCGGCGGCATATTGTTCGAAGCCTTCCAGCTCACCCAGTAACCGCAAGGTTTCCTGATGAAACAGCTCGCCCTTGCTGGTCAGGCTGAAGCCGCCCCGCCCGCGATGGCACAGCACCAGGCCCAACGCCGATTCCAGCTGGCTCATGTAGGTGCTGATGGCTGACGTGGACAGGTTGAGTTCGTGCTGGGCATTGGCGAACCCCTGGTGCCGCACGACGCTGACGAAGATGCGCAGGAGTTTGAGGTCGGGCAAGGCGTTGGCCATGGATTCTCCAGAGGCGCTCCCACATTTGCCGCCGAGTTTACCTCAGGCGTTAGTTTAGAAAAATCTGAACTAAGTATTTGCCTCTGCCGATTCTTCCCTCCCTGCGCTTTTCGCAGAATCGGCCCCTGATAAACAAAATAATGATGAGGCAATCCCGTGGACAAGATTTTCCACCAACCACTGGGCGGCAATGAAATGCCGCGTTTCGCCGGCATCGCCACCATGATGCGCCTGCCCCACCTGCAGTCGGCCAAGGGCCTGGACGCCGCCTTTATCGGCGTGCCCCTGGACATCGGCACCTCGCTGCGCGCCGGCACCCGCTTCGGCCCCCGTGAAATCCGCGCCGAATCGGTGATGATCCGCCCCTACAACATGGCCACCGGTGCGGCGCCGTTCGATTCGCTGTCGGTTGCCGACATTGGCGACGTGGCGATCAACACCTTCAACCTCCTGGACGCCGTGCGCATCATCGAAGAAGCCTACGATGAAATCCTCGAGCACAACGTTATTCCCATGACCCTGGGCGGCGATCACACCATCACCCTGCCGATCCTGCGGGCTATCCATAAAAAACACGGCAAGGTCGGGCTGGTGCACATCGACGCCCACGCCGACGTCAACGATCATATGTTCGGTGAGAAAATCGCCCACGGCACCACCTTCCGCCGCGCCGTGGAAGAAGGCTTGCTCGATTGCGACCGCGTGGTGCAGATCGGCCTGCGCGCCCAGGGCTACACCGCCGAAGACTTCAACTGGAGCCGCAAGCAGGGCTTTCGTGTGGTTCAGGCCGAAGAATGCTGGCATCACTCGCTCGCGCCATTGATGGCCGAAGTGCGCGAAAAAGTCGGCGGCGGTCCGGTGTACCTGAGCTTCGATATCGACGGCATCGACCCGGCCTGGGCGCCTGGCACCGGCACTCCGGAAATCGGCGGGCTGACCACCATCCAGGCAATCGAGATCATCCGCGGCTGCCAGGGCCTGGATTTGGTCGGTTGCGACCTGGTGGAAGTGTCACCGCCCTACGACACCACCGGCAACACCTCGCTGCTGGGCGCCAACCTGCTGTACGAGATGCTCTGCGTACTGCCCGGCGTGGTACATCGCTGATGAGCGTGCCAGCGGTGCTCAAGGCTGCGGCGGCGCTGGTCCGGGCCTTCGCTGGCAACGACCGCGCCGCTTACTTCGGCGCGTTCACCTGCGATGCGACTTTCGTGTTCCACACCCTGCCCCAGCCGCTGCTCAGCCGCGATGCCTACCAGGCGTTGTGGGACAGCTGGCGCCGGGACGAGGGGTTCGAGGTGCTGTCGTGCACCTCGAGCAACGCCTTTGTCAGCCTGCAGGGTGACGTGGCGATTTTCATGCATGACGTGGCCACCGAGCTGCGCATGAACGGGGAGCATTACTTCAGCCAGGAACGCGAGACCATCGTCTTCACACGACAAGGGTCGCGCACAGAACAACAACAAGGCCTGTGGCTGGCCTGTCACGAACATTTGTCCGCTATGCCGGAAGGGCTGCCGCCCCCTTAGCCAATGTGATCGGAGCTGATCATGAATAATAAAAACAACCAAAACAGTATTCGCACCATAGAAACCAACGGGGTCGAACAGATCCCCGACCACGAACGCACCGCCGCGCCCAAGGACCTGTTCCGGCTGATCTTCGGCGGTGCCAATACCTTTGCCACTGCGGTGCTGGGCGCGTTTCCGGTGCTGTTCGGGCTGTCGTTCCAGGCCGGGGTCTGGGCGATTGTGCTGGGCGTGCTGGTGGGCGCGGTGATCCTGGCGCCCATGGGCCTGTTCGGACCGATCAACGGTACCAACAACGCCGTGTCTTCCGGCGCGCACTTCGGCGTGCATGGGCGGATTGTCGGCTCGTTTCTGTCGTTATTGACGGCAATTGCCTTCTTCTCACTGTCGGTGTGGAGTTCAGGCGATGCGCTGGTGGGCGGTGCGAAACGTCTGATCGGCTTGCCGGAATCCGACCTGACCCTGGGCCTGGCCTACGGCGTCTTCGCCCTGCTGGTGCTGACGGTATGCATCTACGGTTTTCGCTTCATGCTGTGGGTCAACCGGATTGCGGTGTGGGCCGCGAGCCTGTTGTTCCTGCTGGGGATCTTCGCCTTTGCGCCAGCCTTCGACAGCCACTTCTCCGGCAGCGTCGCCCTCGGCCAGAGCGGTTTCTGGGCGGCCTTTATCGGCGCTGCGCTGGTAGCGATGAGCAACCCGATTTCCTTCGGCGCGTTCCTCGGCGACTGGTCACGCTACATCCCGCGACATACCCCAAAGCATCGGATCATGCTGGCGGTGATCCTGGCCCAGCTCGCCACCCTGATTCCCTTTCTGTTCGGCCTGGCTACCGCGACCATCGTGGCCGTCAAGGCACCGGACTACATTGCCAGCAACAACTATGTGGGTGGCTTGCTGGCGGTGGCGCCGAGCTGGTTCTTCCTGCCGGTGTGCCTGATTGCGGTGATCGGCGGCATGTCCACCGGCACCACCTCGCTGTATGGCACCGGGCTGGACATGTCCAGCGTGTTTCCGCGCCTGCTGTCGCGGGTCAAGGCCACACTGCTGATCGGGGTAATGTCGATTGCCTTCATCTTTATCGGACGTTTCGCCGCCAATCTGGTGCAGAGCGTGTCGACCTTTGCCGTACTGATCATTACCTGCACCACGCCATGGATGGTGATGATGATCATCGGCCTGATCGTACGTAGAGGTTTTTATTGCCCGGATGACCTGCAGGTGTTCACCCGAGGCGAAACCGGCGGCCGCTACTGGTTCAGCCATGGCTGGAACTGGCGCGGGCTGGGGGCCTGGATCCCGAGCGCACTGGTGGGCCTGTGCTTCGTCAACTTGCCGGGGCAGTTCGTCGGGCCATTGGGCAACCTGGCCGAGGGCATCGACATCAGCTTGCCGGTGACGCTGGGCCTGGCCTCGGTGGCGTACCTGAGCCTGCTGCGGCTGTTTCCGGAACCGGCCGCCGTCTATGGCCCGACGTTTGTGGCGAGGGAGCTCGCTCCCGCTGGACTGCGAAGCGGTCCTGAAAAAGCCGACTCCAGCTTCGCTGTCGAACGGGAGCAAGCGCCCTCGCCACAGCAAGCGCCTTCTGCACAATAAAAAATAATCGGAGACTCGCCGTCATGGCTTTGGATTTATTCGTCGTACTCATCTACGCCGCCGGCATGCTTGTGCTTGGCTACTACGGCATGCGCCGTGCCAAGACCCATGAAGACTACCTGGTGGCGGGACGTAACCTGGGGCCCACGCTGTACATGGGCACCATGGCCGCTACCGTATTGGGCGGCGCCTCCACGGTCGGCACCGTGCGCCTGGGTTATGTGCACGGCATTTCCGGTTTCTGGCTGTGTGCTGCGCTGGGTGCGGGGATCATCGCGCTCAACCTGTTCCTGGCCAGGCCGCTGTTGAAACTGAAAATCTTCACAGTCACCCAGGTCCTGGAAAAACGCTATAACTCCACGGCCCGCCAGGCCAGCGCGGTGATCATGCTGGCCTACGCGCTGATGATCACGGTGACCTCGATCCTGGCCATCGGCACCGTATTGCAAGTGCTGTTCGGCCTGCCGTTCTGGGTCTCGGTGCTGCTGGGCGGTGGCGTGGTCGTGGTGTATTCGACCATCGGCGGCATGTGGTCGCTGACCCTGACCGATATCGTGCAGTTCGTGATCAAGACCGTCGGGCTGATGTTCATCCTGCTGCCGATCTGCCTGTACCGCGTCGGTGGCTGGGATGAACTGGTGGCCAAGCTGCCGGTCTCGAGTTTCAGCTTTACCGCGATCGGCTGGGACACGATCATCACCTACTTCATGATCTACTTTTTCGGCATCCTGATCGGCCAGGACATCTGGCAGCGCGTATTCACCGCCCGTGACGAAAAAGTCGCCAAATACGCAGGCACCTTCGCCGGTTTCTATTGCATTCTTTACGGCCTGGCCTGCGCGTTGATCGGCATGGCAGCGCACGTGCTGCTTCCGGACCTGGACAACGTCAACAACGCGTTCGCGGCCATCGTCAAAGCGTCGCTGCCCGACGGTATTCGCGGCCTGGTGATCGCCGCGGCCCTGGCGGCGATGATGTCAACCGCCAGCGCCGGCTTGCTCGCCGCCTCCACCGTGCTGACCGAAGACCTGCTGCCACGCTTGCGCGGTGGCAAGCAGTCGAGCCTGGGCATCAATCGCTTGTTTACCCTGCTGACCGGTGTGGCGGTGCTGGGTATCGCACTGGTGGTGAACGACGTGATCAGCGCCTTGACCCTGGCCTACAACCTGTTGGTAGGCGGCATGCTGGTGCCGCTGATCGGCGCGATTTTCTGGAAGCGTGCGACTACCGCCGGCGCAATTACCTCCATGACCCTGGGCTTCGTCACCGCGCTGGTCTTCATGTTCAAGGATGGGCTGGATGCGAACACCCCGATCTATTACAGCCTTGCGGTGGCTTTGGTGAGTTTTGTAATGGTGAGCCTGTTGTCGCCTAAACCGCGGGCTTTGGCGGCTGGGGCGGCATGAAACGGACCAGGCTTTAGGCAGGACGGTTTCTTCAGCGGGTGCGACGTCGGATGTGGCACCCGTTTTTTATTCTCAACAGTGATGCGCTCTGGCCTGAATGGTTTCCTGAACCAGAGAAGCCCACACCAACCCTTGTGTGGTGCCCCCGGCATACGTTCCCCCGGCCGCAATCTGATGGCAGGCGGACCAATACACGATGGAAAGTCCATCCGAGGTACCCGGCCTGGCACATTCGATTATGTGCAGTTCTGCTTTTTCAACCGCACTGCGGTACGACTGCGGAAAGTGCCGCGAAACAGCGGCAAGGCAGGCAGCCAAAACCTGCTCCTTGTACTCAGGCGTCGATCCACTCGGCACCTGCCCACCCGAGACGAGAATGTAATCCCCATCCCGGCGGCAATTCATGACCCCGACGGGCAGATCGTACTGAAGCTTGAGTCCGCGCATCTGCGCACCTTCATCACCCACTGCGCACAGTTTGAAGAACCAGCCCATGACCGCGATGACGTTGGCCTCCTCTACGCCCATGGCAGTGACAACGAAGTGATCTTTGCTCAACTCGGCAATTTGGTCCGGACTCAGATGCTGGGGCAGAAACTGCACCCCCGAACGCTGCAAAAGCCTCTCTAACTCAAGCATCAGATCGTTGAACGCTACCTCGTAGCCCGATACTTCAATCGCCCGACCTACACCGGGTATTCCATACCTTGCCTGGAACTGCAGCGGGCTGATCTGCGTGACAACACCGCCCGGTTTGCCGCTCGGCCAAGGCCGGTTTTCGATATCGCATTGCTCACCGATCGCCGCTTCCACGCCGCTTGCCTGCGCCATATAGGCGCGAACAACTGGCGAGCACGCAAATCGCGCCAGTGAGGTGTTATCGGCCAGAAGTTTCTCAAACAGCTCGATGCCTGCTCGATTGCACTCGACGGCGAACGACTGATTCGCGCGTAACAGGTAGGGGTTATGCAGCGGCTTTGCCGTCGTCTCCGTCGCCGACAGATGGCGCATGTTCACTTGCTTGTGACTGGCGCCGTCGCTCTGCCGATTTCGACCATATACATCGACCTGATAATTCGCCAGGCGACACATTACGGCTTGTAACAGACCATTGATTCCCCTTCCGATGATCGACACACGCGGCGCGTGGGTATCTATCGGTTGAGGGGGGATCGTCAGTGACTGTGCAAGTTTTCGCCTGACGAGGCCGTGCAAAGCCGTCAAGCTCAGTTGAATTGAGACGGCGTAATCCAGGTCGCATTGGCACGCCTCGATAGTTGCCGCTTGCGCCGTCAGCATCGCCGGCTTGCGCCATGTGGAGACGCTACAGCCGAGCTTCTGTGTGCGCATTCGAAACGCGTCCAGTGTTGCCGGCCCGTAGTCCAATATGAGCTGGATGTTTTCGGCAGTTGCCAGGCATTGCAAAGCGTCATCGCTGAAGACGTCCGGTTTGGCGACGCAGACCAGGCGGGCCTGCCTCTGCATGCATTGAATAAGGGCTCGATCAATGCAATGCACCGAGTCATCCGTCAGCGACAGACATACGGCGACTGCGCTCGCATCCCTCATCGCCTCGAACCCATCCACCACAAATGAAACCCTGCTTTCCTGAAACGCGCGCCTGTCGGGCACCTGGTGAGATCGGCACAACACCTTGATTCGCACATCCGGATCTCGATCAAGCAGTAATCTGACCAGTTCACCGCCGACATTCCCGTATCCCAATACACGGATATCACGCGGTATCGAGCCATCGACCAGTGTCAGCCAGCGCAGGATATAAGCTGCGACATGGGGCGCATTGACCCCAGGCGTGTTGACCACTTGAATCGCGCTGGATGCGCACAGGTCCAGTCGAACCTTATCCAGACTGGTACCTCTGCGGATCAGCTGAAGGCTTCCAAATGGATGAGCTATGCGCCATCGCTCTATGACGTCTGCATCGATGGCTTGGTCCCCGACAACGATGGCGCACGGACGCAGGAGACCGATCTGTGTGAGCAGCGTCTGTTTGGTCAAGGTTGGCGAGAGAAACACGACATTGCTGGGAGCGCTAGCCTTCCAGCCTCTGGACACCGGAGCTATATGCAAGATGCTTTCGGTTGTAGCGATCAAGGAAGCGGCGACTGGCGCAACGGGATAGTTCGTCATGGCGTTGTCTCCAATAACTCTGACTCGCTGATGCCCCAAGAGGCGATTCATAAAGTTTGGAGTTACGGGAGCAGCCCTTCTTCTATTCCGATAAGGGTCTGTAGGGCAGCGGCCAATAGGCTGCGACAAACCAGGAAGAGCCCCGTAACGGAACTCAACCTACGCTCATCTCGAAAACTGAATAAGCCAGCCGATTCTGACAAGCACGTAGTCCAGCTCCGACGCTTGAAAGGGAAGATAACGAGGGTTCATAACCCGCCCTTCATGCCTGACACAAACAAACGTGGGAGCGGCCTTGCTCGCGAATGCAGTGAAACAGTCAACGGTCTATCGACTGATTTACCGCATTCGCGAGCAAGCCCGCTCCCACGTGAATCCTGGGTTGGCTTGGGCTCAGCGCCGACGAGGGCGACGTTGCTCGTCATCGGTACGGATCGGTACCGGCTGCAGCGGAGGCTCGATCAAGCCCAGCGCAACGCCAAGGTCATGGAGCCAGGTTTGGATTTTCTCTTTCATGATGTGCCCCCTTTGAGGGTAATGCTGGCAGGCGCCTGTTCTATCGCCCTTTCCTACACTGATAGTAGCCCTAAGTCCTACGTATTGCTTGCGCGAAACCACAACGAACTATTACTGAATGGATCTGAATCCTGACGGATCGTTCAAGCAATCTCGCGCGTGTCCTTCAAGCATTCTGCTCCGCTTGCCTGCTGCAGCTCGATCCATGCGTTGAGGTTAGCGCCGAGCATACCCTTTCGCCACATCAACCAGGTGGTGGCAGTGGCAAAAGGCCCAGTCAACGGATGAACGGACACACTGTCCTTGCCTGGCAGGCTGTCGAGCATGGATTCAGACATCAACGCCACGCCGGAACCGGCAATCACGCACGCGAGCATGCCTTGGTAGGATTCGATCTCGATAGCGCGGCCCATGGCCACGCGCTCGTGGGAAAACCAGGTTTCCAGGCGCGTGCGATAGGCGCAACTGCGGCGGAAGGTGAAGACCGAGCGGCCGGCCACGTCTTGCGGGCCGCGGACGGGCGGGTGGTCGGCCTCGCAAATGATCACCAGGCGCTCTTCGCACAGCGCGATACCGTCCAGCGTGGCAAGAGTCAGCGGGCCATCCACCAGCGCCGCATCCAGCCGTCCGGTAATCAACCCTTCCAGCAGTTCGCCGCTGGGCGCCGATTGCACCTGCAGGTTCACCCTCGGGTAGGCCTTGTGATAACGCGCCAGCAGTGTCGGCAAGTGAATCGCTGCCGTGCTGTACATGCTGCCGAGCACAAAATCACCGGCCGGTTGCCCGCCCTGCACGGCGCCGTGTGCTTCGTCGTGCAGCGCCAGTAGGCGAGTGCTGTAGTCCAACAGCACTTTACCGGCGGGAGAAAGCTGCAACCGCTGGCGTTCACGCACAAACAGCTCAACGCCGAGTTGTTCTTCCATTTGCTTGAGCCGGGTCGACAGGTTCGACGGCACACGGTGCAAGCGCTCGGCGGCGCGGGTGATGGAGCCCTCCTCGGCCACCGCCTGGAAGATGCGCAGTTGACTGAATTCCACACCTTTCTCCAAAACTGAACAAGTTACTCACTATTATTCATTTTTACAGAAAGTCAATCCGCTTTAGCCTGACGGTCTTCGCTTTGTTGCAGGACACTTGAACATGTCACCACTGATTCGCTTAACCGCCAGCTTTGTTGCCCTGATGATGGCCATGGGCATTGGCCGCTTTGCCCTTACCCCGCAGATGCCGCATCTGCTCAGCGAAGGCCAGATCGACCTGACCGGCGCCGGGCTGATCGCGGCCGCCAACTACCTGGGTTACTTCGTCGGTGCCGTGGACTCGATATTCGCCCGCAGCCATCACCACATTAAGGGTCGCTTGTACGGCGGGCTGTGGTTGTGCGTGCTGCTGACGCTGGCGTCGTACTGGGCACACGGCTTCTGGCCGCACCTGTTGCTGCGTTTCGGCACCGGTGTGGCCAGCGCCTGGGCCTTGGTGATGATCACCAGCCTGAGCCAGCCACTGGCGATTGCCGCCGGCAAGCCACGCCTGGGAGCGTTGGTGTTCGCGGGGCCGGGCCTGGGGATTGTGCTGACCGGCTTGCTGGCGCTGGGCTCCAATCTGCTGGAACAAAGCTCCGCGACGCTGTGGCTGGTGTATGGCGCCGTGGCGCTGGTGATGCTGCTGGCCATCCTGCCCTTCCTGCCGAAGCCGACCCCCTCGGTTGCCACCGAGTCCAGCGCTGGGAATAACGGCAGCATCGCGCACTTATGCTGGATCTACTTCCTGTACGGCCTGGGCTACATCATTCCAGCGACCTTTCTGTCGCAGATGGCCAACGCGCAGTTCAGGGGCGCCTGGCAGGCCGACTTGTTCTGGCCTTGCTTTGGCCTGGCGGCCGCCACTGGCGTGGTGATTGCCAGCCTGCGCCGCAAGGATCCGAACACCACCCGGCGCTGGCTGATGACCACCCTGTGGCTGCAAGCGGCGGGTGTGTTCACTTGCTTGCTGGGCAATGGCTGGGGCCTGGCGCTCGGGGTTTTGCTATGCGGCGCGCCGTTTCTGGCCTGCATGCAGTTGGTCATGGCGCGCCTGCGCGAAGTTGCGCCCCACGGCTACCAGCGCAGCACCGGGCTGCTGACGGCCAGCTTTGCCATTGGCCAATTGAGCGGGCCGCTGCTGGCCGCGGTAAGCAGCCACTTGAGCGGCGGCTTGCAACCGGCGCTGGTGATTGCCGGTTGCGGCCTGCTGGTGGCCGGTGGTGTATCGATCAGCCGGCGACCAGAGGCGTCGGCGCGTGGGCCTGCTCGCGCCGCGCCAGCACCAGAAAAAACAGCCCGCCCAGCAAACATCCGGTAAACCAGGCGAAATTGGCCATGCCCTGCAACGCTGGGGTGAAAGTAATCGCGACGCCCACCAGCGTGGCCGGCACCAGCGCCTTGATCGCCGTCCAGTTCACCCCGCCATCGAAGTAATAGCGCCCGCTCGGGCTGTCATCGAACAGCGCATCCACGTCGATCTGCTGCTTTTTGATCAGGTAAAAATCCACCAGCAGGATGCCAAACAGCGGCCCGATAAACGCGGCGAGAATATCCAGGGTGTAATGGATCATCAGCGGGTTATTGAACAGGTTCCACGGCGTGATAAAGATCGAGGCCACCGCCGCGATCATCCCGCCCGCGCGCCAACTGATCTTGCTCGGCGCGATGTTGGCAAAATCAAACGCGGGCGAGACAAAATTGGCGACGATATTGATGCCGATGGTGGCGGTGACGAACGCAAAGGCGCCCAGCAGCACAGCCATGCTGTTGTCGATGCGCGCCACGGTGGCGATCGGGTCATGCAGCATTTGGCCGAACACCGGCAGGGTGCCAGAGACGATCACCACGGTTACCAGAGAGAACGCCAGGAAATTCACCGGCAGCCCCCAGAAATTGCCGCGCCGCACGTCCTGCATGCTGCGGCAGTAGCGGCTGAAGTCACCGAAATTCAAGGTCGGCCCGGAGAAATACGACACCACCAGCGCCGTCGCCACGATCACTTGGCCGAACGCCTGCCAACCCGACAGCGATTTTTCCGCGAGGGTGAAGCTGATATTCGCCCAGCCGGCCTTCCAGACGATCCAGCCGGCCAAGGCAAACATCACCGCGTACACCACCGGGCCCGCCCAGTCGATAAAGCGGCGAATGGACTCCATGCCCGCCCAGAACACGGCGGCCTGCAACACCCATAAGGTGAGGAAACCGAACCAACCCAAGTAGGACAACCCCGCAAAATGCGGCTCGGCATACACGGCCATCGACGGGAAGAAGCGCAGCACCACGATGATCAGGGCACTCGACGCCAGGTACGTCTGAATGCCGTACCACGCGACCGCAATCAGGCCACGAATCACCGCAGGAATATTCGCGCCGAACACGCCAAATGCCAGCCGGCAGATCACCGGGTAAGGCACGGCCGCTTGCTGACTCGGCTTGGCCACCAGGTTGGCGATCAGTTGCACGATGCAGATACCCGCGAGCAAGGCGATCAACACCTGCCAACTCGCCAGACCCAGGGCGAACAGGCTGGCGGCGAAGACGTAGCCGCCGACGCTGTGCACGTCGCTCATCCAGAAGGCGAAGATGTTGTACCAGGTCCACTTTTGCGGCAGTGGACCCAGGTCCTGGTTGTAGAGCCGTGGGCTGTAGCCTTTGGGCAAGTGTTCAGTCATCGCAGGACTCCTCGTAATATCGCCCCGCGCTGCCGTAGCGGTATGCATACGGAACGCGCGCGGGTTGTATACGAGGCATTCAGCAGAATGCGTGCCAATAGCACACAATCCCCACGGAACAAGGCTCCAAAGGGATTATGAAAATTCAGGAACCAGGGCTACGCGCAGCAACGGTGCACAGCAATCCTGTACACAATCAGCGGTGCACCCGTTGTGCACACAGGTAGCCAACCGTACAACAGGCCGCTGTCAGCACAGTGCCCCACGCCATATCCATCACCGCCAGGCCTGCCGACCAGCCTTGCAGCGTGGCCCAGTTGCTCAGGTCGTAAGTGCCGTAAGCGACCAACCCAAGCAAGGCACCCAGACGCGCGGCGCGCTGCCAGCTGGCACTGGGTAACACAACGAAAACCACGCAACCGAGGACGTACAGCAGGTAAAACACCACTGCGGGAAAAAGGCGGGGCTGATCAAGCATCAGCGAGCCAAGCAGGCTTTTGTAGGTGGGCCCCATCAAGACACCCAGCCACAGGCCGTCGAGCACCAGGAAGGCGACCAGCGTGCCCAGATAGGCAAACAACGTTTTCTTCGACATTTGACCCATCCACTGTAGGAGCGAGCGTGCTCCTACAGCAGAGCGAACCGCAGTCAGCTTAGTTCAATGCGGTCCGCGTGAATCACAATCTGACCCTGTTTGTAGAGCGCGCCAATGGCCTTTTTGAAGTTGCCTTTGCTCACGCCGAACAAGTTGCTGATCACTGCCGGGTCGCTTTTATCGCTGACCGGCAAGGTGCCGTTGTTGTCGCGCAACTTGGCAAGAATCTTCGAGTTGAGACTGGACGCGGCTTCCTGGCCAACCGGCTGCAAGCTCAGACTGATGTTGCCATCGGCGCGGATCTCCTTGATGAAGCCCTTTTCTTCCTTGCCCGGGCGCAGGAACTTGAACACCTCGTTCTTGTGGATCAGGCCCCAGTGCTTGTTATTGATGATCGCCTTGAAGCCCATGTCCGTAGCTTCGGCCACCAACAGGTCGACTTCCTGGCCCACCTGGTAATTGGCCGGGGTCTTGTCCAGATAGCGGTCAAGGCGTGCGGTAGCGGTGATGCGCTTGGTGTGCTTGTCGAGGTAGACATGCACCACGCAATACTCACCGGCGCTCAACTGGCGCTTTTCTTCCGAATAGGGCAGCAGCAGATCCTTGGGCAGACCCCAATCGAGGAAAACGCCAATACTGTTGACTTCCACCACTTTCAAGCTGGCAAATTCGCCCACTTGAACTTTGGGTTTTTCGGTGGTGGCGATAAGTTTGTCATCGCTGTCCAGATAAATGAAAACGTTTAGCCAGTCTTCATCTTCACTGGGAATGTCTTTGGGGATATACCGATTAGGCAAGAGGATTTCCCCGTCTTGCGCACCATCGAGGTACAAACCAAAGTTAGTGTGTTTAACCACTTGCAAGCTGTTGTAGCGCCCGACTAAAGCCATTTCCAAATACCCTCGTTACGTGGGCGGCATTCTACCCGAGTTGGACCAGGCCCGCGCGCGCACCTGAAAAATCCGCTGGCTGACATGGCCCTCCAATGGCACTGCCCCGCTCGTCTGATCAATCCAGCGAATTTCGCCGCTTACACGCGCTGGTTCATTGCATGCTTTCGAGTTAAAACAGTAAGTTAGCGAATTAATCCAGGGATAATGTTCGACCTTTTTTCAGACGCGACATTAATTCCTCGGGGATATTTGCCAAGCAATTGTCAAGTATTTCCTGTACGATGCCTGGCCAAGTTAATTTTCTACAGGTTAGTGGCCGCCATGCGCGTAAAAGCATCCAACAGCAAAGCAAAGCCAGCTCCAGCCGTTGAAACCAGCGAATCGATCAACAGCCAGATTGCTGCGTTCCTCAAGTCCGGTGGCGAAATCCAGCAAATTGCCAAGGGCGTGAGCGGCCAGACTTTCGGTCCGTCCAAGCAGATCAGCCTGGGTAAAAAGTAAGACCTCGCAACACACCTGGTTCCTAAGCGTCTTGCCCCCAAGGCGCTAGGACTAGAGCCCGACACCCCCCTCTTGCTTGACCCCATGATCCGCCAATCGACGAACGGCCCTCAAGCCGGCGACTTTCGTCGGTATGCTTGCACACGTCTAGCACGGGCATCTCCCGACTTTTTTATCACTGCTCCTCGCTTTTCATGGAGTGAAGCATGCTCAAACCCTGCATTTTTCTGATCGCTGCCCTCGCTGCCAGCCCCCCTGCCCAAGCGCAGATCTTTCAGCGTGAGCTGGGCGACTTTGATCTGAAGTTAGGCACCACACCGACTCGCAGCATGGCCCAGGGCCTGGTCAAGCCGACCTCGCCAGGCAGCGACTCATTCCACGGCGGTCTGGACCTGAGCCACAACAGCGGCCTGTATTTCGGCCAGTTTTCGCCGAACATAGGCCTCTCCTCAACCAGTAATCTGGAAGTCGACTCCTACATGGGCTTCAAGCACCCGTTCGACCAGACCCTGGGCTACGAGGTGGGCCTGATTCACTACAGCTACCCCACGCTCAGTCCACTGGACAGCCAGGAGTTCTACGGCGGCCTGAACCTGTTGGGCAATCGTTTCGGCGCTTCTTTCAGCAACGACCCCGACCGCCGTGACAGCACGCTGTTTGCCGACCTCGGCGGCACGCAGCCTTTCGGCATCGGCGTCAGCATGAAATACACCACCCACCAGCTGGGCACCCCGGCCTCGGTGGAAGGCGGCACCATCAGCAGCTTCAGCGATTGGTCGGTCCAGTTCTCCCGCGCCTGGAAGGGCGTTGACCTGGACCTGATCTACAGCGATTCCAGCCTCAACGGCGGAGACTGTTCGGCCTACTCCGGACACAATTCGCAATGTGATGGGCTGTTGACCTTGAAGGCCGTGCGATCGTTTTATTGATGGGCTGAACTGTCGCCCCCGCCGCAGGTTCACATGCATTAACCCTCTCCGTGCAAGGACCTGCCCATGTTGCGTCGGCTCAAATTCGTGGTGTTATTGCTGACCCTGAGCCTGGTGCTCGCCGGCTGCAACCGCGTAGGCCTGGCCTACCGCAATCTCGACGTGATCATCCCCTGGACCCTCAACGACTACCTGGACATGAATGCCGGGCAAAAGAGCTGGTTCAACGACAGCCTCAAGCAGCACCTGGCGTGGCACTGCACGACCCAGTTGCCCGGTTACTTGGATTGGCTGGACCGCCTGCAACTGATGGTCGACAGCAATCAGGTCACGGACGCCGCCTTGCAAGCCCGCACGGTCGAAGCCAAGCAGGCCATCGCCGAGATTGCCCGTGAAATCACCCCCACGGCGGTTCAATTGCTCCAAGGGCTGGATGATCAACAGGTCAAGGAGATGAACGACGCCCTGGCCAAAGACCTGCGCAAGCGCCAGGACGAATACCTGAAACCGCCACTGGCCCAACAGATCAAAGAGCGCGCCGAGCGCATGAGCAAGCGCCTGGACGCCTGGATCGGCCCGCTGAGCCCCAGCCAGCAGAGTCGGGTGACAGCCTGGTCCGTCGCATTGGGTGATCAGAACACCGAATGGATCGGCAACCGCGCCCGTTGGCAGGCTCAGTTCATCGACGCCGTGCAGCAGCGCCATAGCGCCGACTTCCCGCGCAGGATGCAGCAACTGCTGGTCGACCGCGAAAGCCTGTGGACCCCGGAGTACCGCACGGCCTACGCTCAGACCGAGGCCGCCGCGCGCAGCCTGATCGTTGACTTGATGGCTCAAAGCACCGCGCAGCAGCGCCTCAAGCTGACTCAGAAAATCGACGGCGTGCGCAACGACTTCAAGGCCTTGAAGTGCCTGAAAGCCGCGCCTTCACAATAAATGCGGCACGTTTCAATTAGCGCACACGGGTGACGCAGAGCGTCACGGGGTGCATTCCCACGCGGGAGCGTGGGAACGATCTTGGTGAGGCGCGCGACCGCTAAATCGCACCGCCGGCAATGGCCGCCTCGGAGGCGACACGATCAAAGGTGTCTTGATCCAGCGCGTCTTCCTGCTGGTCCATCACATGCCGCGGATGATCGTTGCCCGGAATCGAGCTGTCGATCAGCGAGAGCAGGCTCGCACCTCGCGGGGTCAGAATGAAATTCTCGCCATTGCCGCCCTCTTCCTCAGGGCGCGACTCGATAAACCCACGCTTGAGCAGTAACGCCTCGTAATCGGCAGCGGTCTTTTTCAACGCATCCAGATTGCCGGTGGACTCGCCCGCCGTGGCCTTTTCGGCAGCTTCCTGCTCGGCGTATTTGCGTGGAGCAAAGCTGCCCTCGCCGTTTTGTACTTCGTGCAACAGCCGCTCGATCAGATCCCAGTTGTAAGTCGTCATCCTGATTCCTCCTGCAGGCCTGGATAAATTAGCCCGTCAAAGCTAGTGACCCGTCCACGCGCTCGCCGTTCCGCTGGATGAACGGGCGGTCGTTTCGCTGAACTTTCCAGACGTTTACCCCCTCAACCGAGCATCATCACGCCAAGGAGGTCGAACCATGAGCACTCTGAAAAACCTGACCATCGCCGCCACGCTGTTGTGCGCCCTGCCCGCCTGGGCCTGCACGCCTGACGAGGCCACCGCCAAGCGCGAGGAGCTGGCCAAGGAAGTGACCAGGCTCACCGAGCAGAATCCTGCCAAAGCCAAGGAAATGAACGACGAGTTGCAGAGAATGGATCTGGACACCGAAAGCGCACAATTTCCCGACAAATGCCAGTTGATCGACGCCAGGCTCAAGGAGTTGAAGGAAGCGGCTGCCAAGGCCAACTGAACGAAGCGTGGCGCGGAGCGCCCCTGGCTACGCTCCCACGTCGAGCATCGGAGGGACCAAGCAAACTGCACACGCAAAAAAACCGGACAATGTCCGGTTTTTTTATACCGCCCAGGCCTTATTCGGCAGCAGGTGCTTCCGGCTTGCGGCGCTTGAGCGGGGCCATGCCGTCCTTGCTGACGAGCGACAGGTTGTCGGTCTTCGGACGGTTGGCGATCTTGCGCTTGGTCGGAGACTTGGCGCCGGCTTTCTTCTTGTCACCCTTGGCGTCAGTCTTTTTCTTCTTCACGCCCACCGCCTTGCCCGAGGCCTTGACCTTCTTCGGCCCGGTGTACGTACCTTTGACTTCCTTGATGGTGCGGCGCTCGAACGATTGCTTCAGATAGCGCTCGATGCTCGACATCAGGTTCCAGTCGCCGTGGCAGATCAGCGAGATGGCCAGGCCGTCGTTGCCGGCACGCCCGGTGCGGCCGATACGGTGCACGTATTCATCGCCGCTGCGCGGCATGTCGAAGTTGATCACCAGGTCCAGGCCATCCACGTCGAGGCCGCGTGCCGCGACGTCGGTGGCCACCAGGATCTTCACGCCGCCGGCCTTGAGGCGGTCGATGGCCAGCTTGCGATCCTTCTGGTCCTTCTCGCCATGCAGCACGAACGCCTTGTATTCCTGCGCTACTAGACGACCGTAGATGCGGTCGGCGGCAGCCCGGGTGTTGGTGAACACGATGGCCTTCTGGTAGGTCTCGTTGGCCAGCAACCAGTTGAGGATTTGTTCCTTGTGCACGTTGTGGTCAGCGGTGACGATCTGCTGACGCGTGGTCGCGTTCAGGTCGCTGACGTTGTTGACCTGCAGGTGCTCGGGATTGTTCAGGACCTTGGCAACCATGTCGCGCAGGGTCGAACCACCGGTAGTGGCCGAGAACAGCATGGTCTGCTGACGGTTGACGCACTCTGCGACCAGACGCTGCACGTCGTCGGCAAAGCCCATGTCGAGCATGCGGTCGGCTTCGTCAAGCACCAGCACTTCGACTTCCTTGAGGTCGAGGTTGCCGGCATTGAGTTGCTCGATCATGCGGCCCGGAGTACCGATCAGGATATCCGGGACCTTGCGCAGCATGGCGGCCTGGACCTTGAAGTCTTCACCGCCGGTGATCAGGCCGGACTTGATGAAGGTGAACTGCGAGAAGCGCTCAACTTCCTTCAGGGTCTGCTGGGCCAGCTCGCGGGTCGGCAGCAGGATCAGGGTCTTGATGCTGACGCGGACTTTGGCCGGGCCGATCAGGCGGTTGAGAATCGGCAGGACGAAAGCAGCGGTCTTGCCGCTACCGGTTTGCGCCGTCACCCGCAGGTCACGCCCTTGGAGCGCGAGCGGGATGGCCGCTGCTTGCACAGGCGTAGGCTCGACAAATTTAAGCTCGGCCACGGCTTTGAGCAGGCGTTCGTGCAGGGCGAATTGGGAAAACACGGGTGCTACCTCGAAGAAATACAAAATATCAGCGGCATAGGTTACCGGTTTCGGGCGTCCAAACCGAGTTTCTTTACGCGAACGGTGCTAATCAGCTGCTTTTTTGTCAGCGATTTTGTCCGTGACGTCAACTTTGTTGCACTTAAATGCTCTAATCGCCCCCTGTTGTCTTACAGAAGAATCGGCTCATTCATGGATATCAAACAGCTCTGGCTCAAGGCCCAAGACCTTTGGGGCGCCCTCGACGAACACCCGGTCCTGCATTCCAGCCTCGGCTTGCTGGTGTTGCTGGCGCTGGCACTGTTGGTGGGACGCGTGGCGCGTTATCTCATCCTGCACGCCGTCAAATTGCTCGGCCGGCAACCGGCCCTGCACTGGCTCAACGACCTGCGGCACAACAAGGTCTTTCATCGCCTGGCGCAGATGACGCCGTCCCTGGTGATCCAGTTTGGTCTGTACCTGGTGCCGGACCTGAGCAAGACCGCCATCCTGTTCATCGGCAACGTGGCGCTGGCAATCACCATCCTGTTCATGGTGCTGTCGATGAGTGCCCTGCTCAACGCGCTGCTGGATATCTACGCGCGTACCGAACACGCCCGCACCCGCTCGATCAAGGGGTATGTGCAGCTGGCGAAGATGGTGCTGTTCGTGTTTGGCGCGATCATCATTGTCGCCACCCTGATCGACCGCTCGCCACTGTTGCTGCTCTCGGGCCTGGGTGCGATGTCGGCGGTGATCCTGTTGGTGTACAAGGACACCCTGCTGTCGTTCGTCGCCAGCGTGCAGTTGACCAGCAACGACATGCTGCGGGTCGGTGACTGGATCGAAATGCCCCAGGTCGGTGCCGACGGCGATGTGGTGGATATCACCCTGCACACGGTCAAGGTGCAGAACTTCGACAAGACCATCGTCTCCATTCCCACCTGGCGCCTGATGTCCGAATCGTTCAAGAACTGGCGCGGCATGCAGGCCTCCGGAGGCCGGCGCATCAAGCGCAGCCTGTTCATCGACGCAAGCGGCGTACGCTTTTTGCGCGATGACGAAGAAGTGCGCATGACCCAGGTGCACCTGCTCACCGGCTACATCAGCCGCAAGCAGGCCGAACTCAAGGCCTGGAACGAGGCCCAGGGGCACAGCGCGCAACTGTCGGCCAACCGCCGTCGCATGACCAACCTGGGGACTTTCCGCGCCTATGCCCTGGCGTACCTGCAAAGCCACCCGGACATCCAGCCGAACATGACCTGCATGGTGCGCCAGATGCAAACCACGGCTCAGGGTGTGCCGCTGGAAATCTACTGCTTCACCCGCACCACGGCGTGGGCGGATTACGAGCGGATCCAGGGCGATATTTTCGATTATCTGTTGGCGGTGTTGCCGGAGTTTGGCTTGAGCCTGTATCAGCAGCCAAGCGGCACGGACCTGCGCGGCGGGATATTTGCGCTGACGCAAAATGCCCAGGCCGTGGAAAGCCTGGAGCATTGATCACCTGTGAACACGGGCTGCAACCCTCAGGTCGCAGACGCTCGCTTAATGCCCAATCGGCTGATCCACACTGCCGCCAGAATCACCAGGCCGCCCAGGGCCAGCCTTCCCAGCGGCTCATGCTGGTTCCAGATGAGCAGGTTCAACAGCAGCCCCACCGGCACATGCAGGTTATTCACCACTGCCAGGGTGCCACCATTGACCAGGCAGGCGCCCTTGTTCCACCAGTACATGCCCAGCGCAGTGCTGACCACCCCCAGGAACACCAGCACACCCCATTGCAGCGGCGCCTGGGGCAGGAAGTCCGCCTTGCCGAATAGCAGGAACGCGGGCAACACCACCAGCAAGGCGCCCAGGTAGAAATAACCGAAGCGCCGGTAGTGCGGCTGATCACTCGGGTAGCGCGCCACCAGGTGCTTGTACATGACCTGCCCGGCAGCGTAGGTGAAGTTGGCCAATTGCAGCAGCAAGAAGCCCATCAGGAAGTTCGGGGTGATCTGGTCGAAGCGAATCACCGCCGCGCCCGCCACCGCCACCAGCGCAGCGACCAGCGCCCAGGGATTGAAGCGTCGATTGAGCGCATCTTCGATCAAGGTCACGTGCAAGGGCGTGAGGATCGTGAACAACAATACCTCCGGCACCGTCAGCACACGAAAGCTCAGATAGAGGCACACATAGGTCACGCCAAACTGCAGTGCACCGATGATTAGCATGCTGCGCATGAAGGCCGGTTCCACCGAGCGCCAGCGGGTCAGCGGGATAAAGATCAGCCCGGCCAGCACCACGCGCACCAGCACCGCGAAGTAGCTGTCGACGTGACCGGCGAGGTATTCGCCGATCAAGCTGAAGGAAAAAGCCTGAATCAGAGTGACAACCAGTAGATAGCCCATGTGCGCCTCGCTTCGAATGGGCGCGACATTAAAGCTTTTCGATGTTTGAAGAAACTCAGGGCAAAAAAAACCCGACCTCGCTAAAGCGGCAGTCGGGCAGGAGCACTCAGGAGCACAAGTGCAAAGGGAGGTTCTGTACGCGTACTTGAAGGGATTGCGTGGGGCTAGATAAACATTGGCGGATTATCTGGCGATTAAAGGATCAGGCCACCTGTGCGAGCAGGGCTTTGGCATGGTTGATACCTTTTTCCTGGAAATCACCGCTCAGGTTCACCCCTTCGGCATGAATGAAGGTGACGTCGTGAATCCCGATAAAGGCCATCACTTGGCGCAGGTACGGTTCCTGATGGTCCGATGCTGCACCGGTGTGAATGCCGCCACGGGCAGTGAGCACGATGGCGCGCTTGCCGGTGAGTAAACCTTGCGGCCCGGTAGCGGTGTACTTGAAGGTCACCCCGGCGCGCAACACATGATCCAGCCAGGCCTTGAGGGTGCTGGGGATGGCGAAGTTGTACATCGGTGCGGCCATCACCAGGACGTCGGCAGCCAGCAGTTCATCGGTCAATTCGTTGGAGCGGTCCAGGGACGCCTGTTCGATCGGGCTGCGCTGCTCGGCAGGTTTCATCCAGCCGCCCAGCAGGTTGGCGTCCAGATGGGGCACCGGGTTGAGCGCCACGTCGCGCACCGTGATCTGATCGCCTGGGTGGGACGCCTGCCATTGGCTGATGAACTGCTGGGTCAGTTGGCGGGAAATCGAATCCTGCTGGCGAGCGCTGCTTTCGATGATCAGAACGTTGGACATGGCTATGTAGGCTCCATCGGTAAATGCTGTAAGTCGATGGAGAAAAGATTAACCACGGACGGTTCGATTAAAAAGCGCAAAAAACTGCTATAAACCATCTAGAAATTTGTTCATAAGCGGAGTATTCCTTAAGGCATGCTCCGCTTTCGCGTTATTTCGGCGTGCAGCTCAGGGCGATTCGCATCTTTATGATCGCGCGGTTGAACTTGACCGTGGTGTTGGTGCTTTTGCCCGCGGGTACGCTGACGGTACGCCGGCGCGGCGATTCAGGGCCGTTGGTGAAGACGACCGAACACACAGCATCTTGAGTGCCATAGTTGTTCAGTTGAATCGAACTGATATCGCCGTCTACATCGGACGCCGTGTAATCGATGCTTACACCCTCGATTTTTTTAGTCACGTCGATGGGATAGGCAAACGCGCTCATCGGCGGCAGCGCCAGCAACACACAACACAATTTTCTCATTCGGCAGTCTCCAATAAGGACTGTCAGCTTAGGACAAGAGGAGCTCATCTTGAAAGCGCCCCGCGTTACCCTCGATCAATGGCGCACGCTGCAAGCGGTGGTCGACCATGGCGGCTTCGCCCAGGCGGCCGAAGCGCTGCACCGTTCGCAGTCCTCGGTGAGCTACACCGTGGCGCGCATGCAGGACCAGCTCGGCGTGCCGCTGCTGCGCATCGACGGGCGCAAGGCGGTCCTCACCGATGCGGGTGAAGTGCTGCTGCGCCGCTCTCGCCAATTGGTGAAAAACGCCAGCCAGCTGGAAGACCTTGCCCATCATATGGAGCAAGGCTGGGAGGCCGAAGTGCGCCTGGTGGTGGATGCGGCCTATCCCAACGCGCGCCTGGTGCGCGCCCTCACCGCCTTCATGCCGCAGAGCCGAGGATGTCGGGTGCGGCTGCGTGAGGAAGTGCTGTCGGGCGTCGAGGAGCTATTGATAGAAGGCGTGGCCGACCTGGCGATTTGCGGTTTCAGTATTCCCGGTTACCTGGGCACCGAAATGAGCGACGTGGAATTTATCGCCGTGGCCCACCCCGAACATGCGTTGCACCGCATGAACCGTGAGTTGAGCTTCCAGGACCTGGAGAGCCAGATGCAAGTGGTCATCCGTGACTCCGGCCGCCAGCAACCGCGGGATGTGGGTTGGCTCGGCGCCGAACAGCGCTGGACCGTCGGCAGCCTGGCCACCGCCGCCGCGTTCGTGGGCAGCGGCCTGGGGTTTGCCTGGCTGCCCCGGCACATGATCGAGCGCGAACTTGCCGAAGGCGTACTCAAGCAACTGCCGCTGGAACAGGGCGCCAGCCGCCACCCCACGTTCTATCTGTATTCGAACAAGGACAAGCCCCTGGGGCCGGCGACGCAGATCCTCGTCGAATTGCTGCGTACCTTTGATACCGCTCCGCTGGACGCGCCCTTCGCGGCCCCTCGGCAAGCCTGAAACGGAGTTCACCCATGGTTTGGTTCGATCATGAAGGTTGCAGCCTGCACTACGAGGAATACGGCCACGGCGCCCCGCTGATCCTGATCCATGGCCTGGGTTCAAGCAGCCAGGACTGGGAACTGCAAGTGCCCGTGCTGGCCAGGCACTATCGCCTGATCGTGGTGGATGTGCGCGGGCACGGCCGTTCCGACAAACCTCGCGAGCGCTACAGCATCAAGGGATTCATGCTCGACCTGAACGCCCTGATCGAACACCTGGCCCTGCCACCAGCCCATGTGGTCGGCCTGTCCATGGGCGGCATGATCGCCTTCCAGCTGGCGGTGGACGAGCCTGCGCAGGTCAAAAGCCTGTGCATCGTCAACAGCGCGCCCGAGGTCAAGGTGCGCAGCGCCGCAGACTATTGGCAGTGGGCCAAGCGCCGCAGCCTGGCCCGTCTGCTCAGCCCGAGGACCATCGGCAAGGCCCTGGGCGAGAGGCTGTTTCCCAAGGCAGGGCAGTCCGACCTGCGCCGCAGGATGGCCGAACGCTGGGCGAGCAATGACCAACGTGCTTATCTCGCCAGCTTCGACGCGATTGTAGGCTGGGGCGTGCAGGAACATCTTTGCACCATCACCTGTCCAACCCTGGTCATCAGCGCCGACCACGATTACACCCCCGTTGCGCAGAAAGAAATCTATGTAAAACTGCTGCCCAACGCGCGACTGGTGGTGATTGAAGATTCCCGCCATGCCACGCCCCTGGATCAACCCGAAGTCTTTAACACTACCCTGCTCGACTTTCTACAGACCGTCGACGCCACTACCAGGATCACTGACCCATGCTGAAAAAAATCGCCTTCTTTGCCGGTTCCGTTTTGTTCGCTGCCAACCTGATGGCGGCCGAACCCGCCAAGGCGCCCCACGTATTGATCTCCACCACCAATGGCGACATTGAAATCGAACTGGACCCGGTCAAGGCGCCGATCAGTACCAAGAATTTTCTCGCCTACGTCGACAAAGGCTTCTACACCAACACGATCTTCCACCGCGTGATCCCGGGCTTCATGGTCCAGGGCGGCGGCTTCACCCAGCAGATGTCGCAAAAGCCGACCGAAGCGCCGATCAAGAACGAAGCCAGCAACGGCCTGCATAACGTGCGCGGCACGCTGTCGATGGCACGCACCTCGAACCCGGATTCGGCCACCAGCCAGTTCTTCATCAACGTGGCCGACAATGCCTTTCTCGACCCGGGTCGCGACGCCGGTTACGCCGTATTCGCCAAAGTGGTCAAGGGCATGGACGTGGTCGACATCATCGTCAACTCCCAGACCACCACCAAGCAAGGCATGCAGAACGTGCCAATCGATCCTGTCCTGATCAAGTCGGCCAAGCGCATCGACTGAGGTCTGCAGGAAGCTTTGCACGTTGCCCGCAAGGCAACGTGCACATTTGAAAGGAGAGCCCGCACGGCGGGCGTCAAGCCTAATGCTCTATCGTCGTTTTGAACAACTGATCGACATCTTCCGCGACGCTCCCAGCGCGGCCCCTCCCGACCAAGTCCTGCCCTTCTATCTCTACTACCTGCGTCAGGTGTGGCCGCATTTTGCCGCCCTGCTGGTGGTGGGCCTGATCGGGGCCCTGATCGAAGTGGCCCTGTTCAGCTACCTGAGCCGCATCATCGATCTGGCGCAGGGCACGCCACCCGCCAATTTCTTTCAGGTCCACAGCACCGAGCTGATCTGGATGGCAGTGGTCGCGCTATTGCTGCGCCCGATCTTCGGCGCCCTGCATGATTTGCTGGTGCACCAGACCATCAGCCCCGGCATGACCAGCCTGATTCGCTGGCAGAACCACAGCTACGTGCTCAAGCAGAGCCTGAATTTCTTCCAGAACGACTTCGCCGGGCGTATTGCCCAGCGCATCATGCAAACCGGCAACTCCCTGCGCGACTCCGCCGTGGCGGCGGTGGATGCGATCTGGCACGTGGCAATCTACGCCATCAGTTCGCTGGTGCTGTTCGCCGAAGCCGACTGGCGCCTGATGATCCCGCTGGTGACCTGGATCATCTGCTACAGCCTGACGTTGCGTTACTTCGTGCCTCGTGTGAAGGAACGCTCGGTGATTTCCTCCGAGGCGCGCTCCAAGCTGATGGGCCGCATCGTCGACGGCTATACCAATATCACCACCTTGAAGCTGTTCGCCCATACCCAGTACGAGCAGCAGTACGCCAAGGAAGCGATCATCGAGCAGACCGGAAAAACCCAGCTGGCCAGCCGCGTGGTCACCAGCATGGACGTGGTGATCACCACCATGAACGGCCTGTTGATCGTCACCACCACCGGCCTGGCCCTGTGGTTGTGGACGCAGTCGCTGATTTCCGTGGGCGCGATTGCCCTGGCCACCGGCCTGGTGATTCGTATCGTCAACATGTCCGGCTGGATCATGTGGGTGGTCAACGGCATTTTCGAAAATATCGGCATGGTGCAGGACGGCCTGAAAACCATTGCCCAGCCGCTGGCCGTGATCGACCGCGACAACGCCCCGCCGCTGAGCGTACCCCATGGCGAAGTGCGTTTTGAGCAGGTGGATTTTCATTACGGCAAGACGAGCGGGATCATTGGTGGCCTCAACCTGGAGATCAAGGCGGGGGAAAAAATCGGCCTGATCGGCCCATCCGGCGCGGGCAAGTCGACCCTGGTCAACCTGCTGCTGCGCCTGTACGACCTGCAGGGCGGACGCATCCTCATCGACGGCCAGAACATTGCCGAAGTGGCCCAGGAAAGCCTGCGTGCACAGATCGGCATGATCACCCAGGACACTTCACTGCTGCACCGCTCGATTCGCGACAATCTGCTGTACGGCAAGCCGGACGCAACCGATGAAGAACTCTGGGCCGCCGTACACAAAGCGCGCGCCGACGAGTTTATCCCGCTGCTGTCGGACTCCGAGGGCCGTACCGGGCTGGATGCCCACGTGGGCGAGCGCGGGGTGAAACTCTCCGGCGGGCAACGCCAACGGATCGCCATTGCCCGCGTGCTGCTCAAGGACGCGCCGATTTTGATCATGGACGAAGCCACCTCAGCGCTGGACTCCGAGGTGGAAGCCGCGATCCAGGAGAGCCTGGAAACCCTGATGCAGGGCAAGACCGTGATCGCGATTGCACACCGCTTGTCGACCATTGCGCGGATGGACCGGCTGGTGGTGCTGGAAAAAGGCCAGATCGCCGAGACGGGCAGCCACGCCGAGCTGCTGGCCCATGGTGGGCTGTATGCAAGGTTGTGGCAGCATCAGACCGGTGGGTTTGTCGGCATCGACTGAACCCACACCCTCCACGGTGGGAGCAGGCTTGTTGTGGCGAGCAAGCTTGCTTGCGCTGGGGTGCGAAGCGCCCCCAAAAAAGCCGTCTCCAGCTGCGCTGTCGGACGGGAGCAAGCTCCCTCGCCACCACCAGCTCGCTCTCATATTTGATCGTAATCGGTTAACACAATTTGCACCGCGCGCCAGTGTCCAAAGGGCCCTGGCGCTTTTTTCACGCCCTGGATTTGTGGCAGAACCGTGCTGTAATCAGTGCAGTGCCCAGAGGGGCGCTGAAGTCAATCTGCAGGGAGCATCATTGATTTACGGATCCGGTAGAGCGATCTATCAAGGATGTGTCACATGTCTTTGTTCAAACGTTCAGTCGCAGAGGGCTTGGGTACGTTCTGGCTGGTGTTGGGCGGTTGCGGGAGTGCGGTGTTGGCCGCAGCGTTTCCCACGGTCGGGATTGGTCTGTTGGGCGTAGCGCTGGCATTCGGCTTGACGGTGCTGACCATGGCCGTTGCAATCGGCCATATCAGCGGTTGTCATCTTAACCCGGCAGTATCGGTGGGGCTGGTGGTCGGCGCAAGATTCCCCGCCAGGGAGCTGCCGGCGTATATCGCGGCGCAAGTCATCGGTGGTGTGATTGCCGCCGCGTTGCTGTACTTCATCGCCAGCGGCAAACCCGGCTTCGAGCTGGCCGGTGGCCTGGCGTCCAACGGCTACGGCGACCATTCACCCGGTGGCTACTCGATGGCGGCGGGGTTTGTCTGTGAGCTGGTGATGACCACGATGTTCGTACTGATCATCCTCGGCGCCACCGACAGCCGCGCCCCGAAGGGCCTCGCGCCCATCGCCATCGGCCTGGCGTTGACCCTGATCCATCTGGTCTCCATTCCTGTCACCAACACATCGGTCAACCCGGCCCGCAGCACCGGCCCGGCATTGATCGTCGGCGGGTGGGCGATCCAGCAGTTATGGATGTTCTGGCTCGCGCCAATCCTGGGCGCGGTGATCGCAGGCGTGGTCTATCGATGGCTGGGCAAGGAGCCGCCGGCCTGAGGTAAACAAGCTCAGCCCTGCCGATAAGGCAGGGCTGACCTTAAGAGCGTGCTGATCAGCCTTGATGAGCCTGCATGTATTGGCGCAAAAGCTGGTTGATACGAGTCTGGTATCCAGTACCTTGACCTTTGAACCACTCTAAAACGTCCGCATCAAGTCGAATGGTAACCGCCTGCTTCACCGGAACACGCAGCTCAGCACGCCGAAAAAACTCAGCATCCAGTTCAGGAATTTCACCGGTATCGATGTCTTTATCATTCATCTTGGCCAAGCGCTCCCAATCAGTTTTCGATGTTTGCGACATAATATTTGGCCTCCTTCTTGGTTGCTTTTCGGGCAGAGATGATACGGATCACATCGCCACGCCGTTCGGTGTATACGACCACACCTATCAATAATTTGATCCAGCCAATACCGATCCAGCGCTCTTCACCATAATCCCCTCGATCATCGCGCAAGGCCAGCATTGGATGCCGAAAGATATCCGGAACGTCATTGAAATCGATGCCGTGCTTAGAAATGTTGGCGTTGTTCTTTGACTCATCCCACTCAAAATGCATGGCACGCCTGTATGTACTTTTGTACATACAGACTAGCGCGTTTGGGTCTTGTCAGGCAGCACCGCCAGACAAGTGGCTCAGCCCTGCCGATAAGGCAGGGCTGACCTCGCCTCTTCGGCATACGCCAGAACGCCCACCCTTTCACGTTCGAGAAAATCTTCCACGGCGTTTTTCAACCCCGGGTGCCGCAGGTAATGCCATGACCGGGTAATCACCGGCTCAAAGCCGCGAATCAGTTTGTGCTCGCCTTGGGCGCCGGCGTCGAAGCGTTGCAGGCCGTGCGCGATGGCGTAGTCCATGCCCTGGTAGAAGCAGGTCTCGAAGTGCAGCCGGTCGAACTCCGCCAGGCAGCCCCAATAGCGGCCGTAGAAGCTGTCACCACCGATCAGGCTGAAGGCCATGGCTACCGGACGGGAGCCCTGCCTGGCCAGTACCACGCGGATCGCCTCGGGCATGCGTTCGGCCAGCAGACTGAAAAACGCCCGGGTCAGGTAGGGCGACTGACGACGTACCGCATAAGTATTGGCGTAGCAGGCGTAGACAAAGTCCCACTGGGCCTCGCTCAGCTCATGGCCCTGCAGCCACTCGAACTCGATGCCCTGCTCCGCCACTTGCTCGCGCTCCTTGCGCATCTGTTTGCGCTTGCGTGAACTCAGGGCGTCGAGAAAGTCCTGGAAGTCACGGTAGCCGCGGTTCTGCCAGTGAAACTGGCAGCCCAGGCGCTGCAACCAGCCCGGTTGCCGGGCCAGTGCATCGTCGGCCAACGAGTCGGTGAAGTTGATATGAGCGCTGGAAAGCCCTTCGATTTCCAGGTAACCGGGCAGGCTGTTCAGCAGCTCAAAGCCGTCCTGGGCGCTGGCGGCCAACAGCCGCGGGCCGCTGACCGGGCTGAAAGGCACGGCCGTCAGCAACTTGGGGTAGTAGTCGATGCCGGCCCGCGCGCAGGCATCGGCCCAACCGTGATCGAACACGTACTCGCCATAGGAATGAAACTTGCGATAACCAGGCAATGCCGCCACCAGACGGTCGCCTTCCCAATGCAGCAAATGCTCCGGCTGCCAGCCCGAATGAGGGCCCAGGCTGGCACTGTCTTCCAGCGCGCTCAGGAACGCATGCCGCACGAACGGCTGGGCCTGCGGCGCCAGCGCATCCCAGAGCTGCGGGGTGATTTCGGACAGGCTGTCCAAACGTTGCAACGGCATCGGCATCCTCACTGTTTCTGGGCGTGAAAGCCTGGCGAGTATCGCCTATCACAGCCGCGCATACACCTCGAAAAAGCCGGACAGAGCTCAAGACCGATAGTTCCATGGGTGACCCACATGTCATGCAGATGAAATCACTTAGCCACTACTCCGTCATAAACCGTCGCGATACTGACGCCTGTTTTTAGAGCATCTGGATATTGCCAGGTGGATTTTTTCCGCCCGTGATCGGTCGGTTGTGTCCTGGAGGGCTTGCTGGCCCTCCCCACTTTCGGAGATTGATATGCGTCTTGCTTCCACTAAAACTGCGGCGGCCCTGTGTGGCGGCCTGTTGCTGGCCCTGAGCGTTCCGGCCAGCGCTGCAGTCGACGCCAAGTTGCTCGACATGCTCAAGGCCAACGGCCAGATCACCGCTTCGCAGTACACCGAATTGCAAAACGAGTTGGCCAAGGATCAGAAAGAACAGCAGATCGCACGGCAGGCTCAACAGGAAACCAACGAACAGATCGCGGCCACCGCCAAAAAGACCAACGAGCTGAGCAGCTTCGACCAGAAGCTGGCCTGGGCCGCCAAGACTCAGTTCAAGGGCGATGTGCGCTTTCGCCAGGAAACCATCAAGATCGACGGCGAACCCAACAATGGCGGGCGTGACAAGGACCGCCAACGCATCCGCGCCCGCCTGGGCGCCTACACCGAAATCAATCCGCAAGTGGACACCGGTATCCGTATCGCTACGGGCGGCGGCGACGACGCGCGTTCCACCAACCAGGACCAGGATGGCTACTTCGATAAGAAATCGATCTGGCTGGACCTTGGCTACATCGACTACCACCCGGACCAGATCAAGAACCTGCACGTGATCGGCGGCAAGATGCTGCAGCCGTGGGTGAACATGGGCGATGTGATCTGGGATAGCGACATCAACCCAGAAGGCTTGGCGGTCACGTACAAATACCCACTGGGCGGCAGTGCCGAACTGTTCGGCAGCCTGGGTAACTACAACCTCAAGGACAACGTCGACGGTGACGGCGTGCAGTTTCGCCACGACCTGCGCCTGACTTCCGGCCAGCTGGGCACACGCTTCTCGCTCACCGACAACCTGAAAATGACCCTGGGCGGCAGTGTCTACGCTTACCAGAACGACAAGGACAGCCGCTGCACGACCACCACCACGCCGTGCGCCTTGGCGGTCAACGGCAACTCGGCCAACGGTGAATTCCGTCTGTATGAAGGTTTCGCCCAGGCAGACATCGGCGGCCTGGCCGTGCCTTTGGCGTTCTACGGCCAGTACGTGAAGAACAACGATGCCGTGACCGATCAGGACACCGCGTGGTTGCTGGGGGCCAAGTCCAAGGTGTTCGGTTTCAACCTGGACTACAACTACCGCGATACCCAACGTGATGCGGTGGTGGGCGCCTTCACCGATTCGGACTTCGCCAACGGCACCACCGGTTCGCGTGGTCACAAGCTGAAGGTCAGCTACGACATCGACAAGAACTTCGCCCTGGGCGCCACGTACTTCCTGACCAAGGCTGACTACGCCAGCCGTACCCAGCGTGATGCCAACGCCAACACCCTGCAGCTGGATGCCGAAGCCAAGTTCTAACCTCACCGTTGTGTAGGAGCGAGCTTGCTCGCGAAGAACAAACAGGCAGCGCGTTTATCCAGGATACGCGCGTTAGCGTTGACGTTTTTCGCGAGCAAGCTCGCTCCTACATGTCTTTGCGCCGCTCGGCGGCGAGCCGTTCGGCCAGTGCATCCGCATCTTTCACCGGCTCTTGCGGCATGATGCGCAACGTCGCCTGCATCAAGCGCATCTGGCGGATAAATCGCCGGCAGTTCGGACAGAACATCAAGTGATGCCGCACCAGCAATCGCTCTCGAAAGCTCAATTGGCCATCGAGGTAGTCACTGGAACGTGCCACTTGTTCCTTACAGGTCAGCATTCGCCCGTTTCCTCAAAATGCTCCACGGTTGCAAAGACTTTAAGCCGTGCTCGATGCAACAGCACCCGCACATTGGAGAGAGAGAGCGTCAGGAGATTACAGATCTCCTCCAACTCCAGGCCCTGGCGCTCGCGCAGCACCAGCACGCTGCTTTGTAATTGGGACAAGCTCAGAATCGTATGCTCCAGGCATTTGCGCAATTCCTCCTCGGTCAGCAGGGCTTCCGGCGTGTCTTGGTGCCAGGCATACGGGGCGACGGCCCAGTGACCGTCGTCAGGCGCGAAGCGGTCATCGCCGATGGTCCCATGAGGAGAAGGCAGGTCGTCGAGTAACACCTCGCGACGATTTTGCTTGTAGCGGCCTTTGGCGGAATTCGCTGTGATAGTCAGCAACCAGGTCTTCAAGCTTGAACGCCCTTCGAACTTGGCAAGGTTGCGCACCACCGACAACCAAGCATCCTGCACCACCTCATCGGCATGCCGCTGGCCGACGATGGCATAGGCCACCGCCCGCATCGCGCTCTGGTAAGTGGTGACCAGCTCTTTGTAGGCCTGCTGCTCGCCGTTGAGCAGGCGTTCGAGCAGGTGCGCGTCGTCCGCTGCTGCCATTCAATACCTCGATGTAAAAGTGCCAGCCAGCGCCCACATCAGCGTTTGCGCAGGATCACACTGCCGATGGAATAGCCCGCACCGAACGAGCTGAGCACGGCCACAGTGCCCTTGGGCAAGTCGTCCTGATAGGTGTGAAACGCAATCACCGAACCCGCCGAGCTGGTGTTGGCGTAGGTATCGAGGATCACCGGTGCTTCTTCCACAGACGCCTCGCGGCCCAGCAGTTTCTTCACGATCAGGTGGTTCATGCTCAGGTTGGCCTGGTGCAGCCAGAAGCGCTTTACATCGTTCACGCTCAGCTGGTTTTCCGCCAGGTGCGTACCGATCAGCTCGGCCACCATCGGGCAGACATCGCGGAACACCTTGCGGCCTTCCTGCACGAACAGTTTGTCCGGCGCGCCGATGCCCTCTTCCGCTGTGCGGTTGAGAAAGCCAAAGTTATTGCGGATGTTGTTGGAGAACTGGGTCAGCAGCTTAGTGCTTACTACATCGAACTGATGCTCGGACGTCGCCAGGTCGGCACGCTCGAGAATCACCGCCGTGGCGGCGTCACCAAAGATGAAGTGGCTGTCGCGATCGCGGAAATTCAAATGACCGGTGCAGACTTCCGGATTGACCATCAGGATCGCCCGGGCCTGGCCCAACTGGATGCTGTTGGCGGCATTCTGGATACCAAAGGTGGCCGAGGAGCACGCCACGTTCATGTCGAAACCGAAGCCTTGAATACCCAGGGCTTGCTGAACTTCGATGGCGATGGCGGGGTAAGCACGCTGAAGGTTGGAACAGGCGACGATCACGCCATCGATATCAGCAGCCGTCTTGCCTGCGCGTTGCAGCGCCTGTTCGGCGGCGCCGACGGCCATCTGGCAGAGTACCGACCATTCGTCGTTGCTGCGCTCGGGCAAGCGTGGAGCCATGCGCTGCGGGTCAAGGATGCCGTCCTTGTCCATGACGAAACGACTTTTAATGCCCGAGGCTTTTTCGATGAACGCCGCGCTGGACTCCGTCAGCGCCTGCACGTCACCGCGCTCGATGGCAGCGGCATTTTCGCTGTTGAACTGCTGTACATAGGCATTGAAAGACTGCACCAGCTCTTCGTTGGAGATGCTGTTGGCCGGGGTGTACAGGCCAGTGCCGCTGATGACGACGTTATGCACGGTCGTTCCTCTAAATCTGTCAGGCAGAAGAAATTGGTACCGTCGTACCAAACTGTAAGTCGTTTGATTCCGTCCAGCGGTCATCAAACTGGCAACACGTTATTTCGTCTTGTAACCGCGAAGTTTGCCACAACGCCGGTGATTTGGCGCCATCTTACCGATTGGCGCCGATTTTACTCTAAGACATGTCTTGTTTTGGAACCGGTTAAGGCTTCAAGGCTCGACCTGGCTCCACTGCTTGCTCAATCGTTTATCGGAAATCGGCACCTTGGTCCCCAGTTGCTGGGCAAACAACGACACTCGGTACTCTTCCAGCCACCAGCGATAGAGCTCCAGCTGCGGATCGCGCTTGCCCTCCTGGGCGTGTTTGTTCAGGCGATTCTGGTACTGCGCCCACAGGCCGCTCAGCTCGGTGCTCCACACACGGTCCTTCTGCACCTGACTCGGCAGCTTTTCCAGGCGCAGCTCGATGGCCTTGAGGAAACGCGGCAGCTCCTTGAACCACTGCGCGGGGGTTTCGCGCACGAACCCCGGGTACACCAGGTTGCTCAACTGCTGCTTGATATCGTTCAACGCCACCGCCTGGGCCAGATCGATCTTGCCTTTGAAGCGCTTTTGCAGGCCGTGCCAGAGTTTCAGCACGTCCAGGGTCAGACGCGCCAGACGCTCGGCGTGTTCGGTCCAACCGCCACGCTTGCGTTCGGCCAGCGCGGCCAGCCCAGCGCCGTCGCGGGGCAGAGTGGCTTCGCCGTCCAGGACGCAGCTGTCGAGGCTCGCCAGCAGGATGTCTTCCACCAGCGCATCGACGCGTCCCAGCTCGCGATACATCAGGCCCAACTCGGTGAGCCCCGGCAATTTGCCGCGCAAGAATTTGGCCGGTTCCGCCAGTTGTTGCATAAGCAGGCGCTGCAAGGCACGGCGGTGCTGGAATTCGGCCTCGGCGGCCGTGGAGAAACGCCCTTCCTTGACCGTGCCGTTTTCTTCCACCAGCGCCGGGTACACCGTCATCGAAAGACCGGCGATGTTTTGCTGGGTTTTTTCGGCCACCGGCGCGAACGCCTTGGCTTGCACCGGTTGTTGGCTTTTTGCGGTTTGCGGCACCGCCAGGGCCGCCTGGCTGGCTTCGGCGAAACGCGCGGTCAGCTGCGCCAGGTCGCGGCCCTCACCAAGGAATTTACCCTGACCGTCGACCACTTCCAGGTTCATCTTCAAGTGGTTTTCCACCTGCTGCGCGGCCTCCGCCCAGGCTTCATCGCTGACCCGCGCGCCGGTCATGCGCAGCAACTCGCGGCCCAACGCTTGGGGCAGCGAGCCCTGGCCAAACTCGATGCGCTGCAGCGCCGCCTTGACGAAATCCGGCACCGGCACAAAGTTTTTACGCAGCGCCTTGGGCAGGTTGCGCACCAGGGCAATGCACTTGGCTTCGATCAACCCCGGCACCAGCCAGTCCAGGCGCTCGGCGGGCAAGGCCGGCAACAGCGGCGCCGGCACCCGCAGGGTCACGCCGTCGCGCGGGTGGTTGGGTTCGAAGTGGTAACTCAAGGCCAGGGCCAGGTCGCCCAGGTGCAAGGTGTCCGGATAATGCGCCGCGGTGACTTCACTGGCTTCGCGCGCCAGCACGTCTTCCTCACGCATGATCAGCAGTTGCGGGTCTTTCTGGCTGTTGACCTTGTACCAGCTGTCGAACGTCGCCGTCTGGTGGATCTCGGCAGGCAAGCGCGCATCGTAGAAGGCGTAGAGGGTTTCCTCGTCGGCCAGGATGTCGCGCCGGCGCGCCTTGGCCTCCAATTCATCGAGCTGCTCCAGCAGTTGCTGGTTGGCCGCAAGGCACTTGGCGCGAGACTGGATTTCCCCACGCACCAGGCCTTCGCGAATAAACAGCTCACGGGACACCACCGGGTCGATCGGCCCATAGTGCACTGGCCGGCGTCCGACCACGATCAGGCCGAACAAGGTGATTTGCTCAAAGGCCACGACCTGGCCGCGCTTCTTCTCCCAATGCGGTTCGAAGTGGTTTTTCTTGATCAGGTGCCCTGCCAGCGGTTCGATCCAGTCAGCATCGATCTTGGCCACCATGCGCGCATACAGCTTGGTGGTTTCCACCAGCTCAGCGGTCATCAGCCATTGCGGGCGCTTCTTGCCGATGCCCGAAGAGGGATGAATCCAGAAGCGCCGCTGACGGGCACCGAGGTAGTCGCCGTCCTCGGTCTTCTGGCCGATCTGGCTGAGCAGGCCGGACAGCACCGCCTTGTGTAGTTTGGGGAAATCCGCCGGTTCCTTGTTGATCATCAGCTGCATGTCGCGGCAGATCAGGCTCAACTGGCGGTGGGAATCGCGCCACTCGCGCAGGCGCAGGTAGTTCAGGAAGTTCTTGCGACACCAATTGCGCAGCGGGCTGGCGGTCAGTTCCTGGCGCTGTTCTTCAAAGCCGCGCCACAGATTGACCAGCCCGGCGAAGTCCGAGTCCGGGTCTTTCCATTGGGCATGGGCCTGGTCGGCCGCCTGCTGGCGTTCCGGCGGGCGCTCACGCGGGTCCTGGATCGACATGGCGCTGGCGACGATCAGCACTTCCTGCAGACTGCCCAGCTTGGCGGCCTCAAGCAGCATGCGGCCCATGCGTGGGTCCACCGGCAGGCGCGCCAGTTGGCGCCCCAACGGCGTGAGCTGGCTGTTACGGTCGACCGCCGACAGCTCTTGCAACAGGTTGAAACCGTCGCTGATGGCCTTGCCATCCGGCGGTTCGATGAACGGGAAGTCCGTGATTTCACCCAGGCGCAGGTGCAGCATCTGCAGGATCACCGCCGCAAGGTTGGTGCGCAGAATTTCGGGGTCGGTAAATTCCGGGCGCCCGATAAAGTCTTCTTCGCTGTACAACCGAATGCAGATGCCCGGCTCGACCCGGCCGCAACGGCCTTTACGCTGGTTGGCGCTGGACTGGGAAATCGCCTCGATCGGCAGGCGCTGCACCTTGGCGCGGTAGCTGTAGCGGCTGATGCGCGCGGTACCGCTGTCGATCACATAGCGAATGCCTGGCACCGTCAGCGAGGTTTCCGCGACGTTGGTCGCCAGCACCACGCGACGGCCGGGGTGTGACTGGAAAATGCGCTGTTGCTCGGCCGGCGACAGGCGCGCATACAGCGGCAGGATTTCTGTGTGCTTGAGCTGCGCCTTGCGCAGCATCTCGGCAGCGTCGCGAATCTCGCGCTCGCCAGGCAGGAACACCAGCACATCGCCGGGGCTGCGCCGCTCGCTGCGTTCATAAGCGGCGATTTCGTCGAGGGTGGCGAGGATCGCCTGATCGACAGTCAGGTCGTCCTCGACGCGATTGCCCTCCTCGTCCTGTTCCAGGGTCAGCGGGCGGTACCACGTGTCCACCGGGAACGTGCGGCCCGAGACCTCGACAATCGGGGCGTCGTCGAAGTGCTTGGAAAACCGCTCCAGGTCGATGGTCGCCGAGGTGATGATGACTTTCAGGTCCGGGCGGCGCGGCAACAGGGTCTTGAGGTAGCCCAGCAGGAAATCGATGTTCAGGCTGCGCTCGTGGGCTTCGTCGACGATGATCGTGTCGTAGCGTTCCAGGTAGCGGTCGTTCTGGGTTTCCGCCAGCAGGATGCCGTCGGTCATCAGTTTGATCAGGGTGTTGGAATCGCTCTGGTCCTCGAAGCGCACTTGATAACCGACCAGCGCGCCAAGCGGCGTGGCCAGTTCTTCGGCGACGCGGCTGGCAACGCTGCGCGCAGCGATCCGGCGCGGCTGGGTATGGCCGATCAGGCCATATTGGCCGCGACCGATTTCCAGGCAGATCTTCGGTAACTGGGTGGTTTTACCCGAGCCGGTTTCGCCAGCAATGATCAGTACCTGATGCTTGTTCAGCGCCTCTTTGATCTCGTCGCGCTTGGCCGCAATCGGCAGGCTGTCGTCGTAGCGAATCACCGGCAGGCTGGCCCGCCGCGCCGTGACCTGGGCACAGGACGCCTGCATGCGCGCCACCCACTGCGCGAGTTTTTCCTCATCGGGCTTCTTGCGCAGCTCAAGCAACTGGCGCCGCAAGCGATGGCGGTCGGCGAGCATGGCGTGATCGAGGTTTTTCAGCAGTTGGTCAATCGTGGGCGCTTGGTCAGTCATCAGGGCGGCAAGGGTCTTTTGGGTGAGGCAGGTGAGGCCTGCGCAGCATCAGTCGATGGATTGGATGGGATTGTCGCAGATTTCGAAGGCGCTCTGGAGATGTTGCGGCACTCGGCAGCCAGGCTGGCAGCCGCAACATAACGACAGGTCTTACAAAAAGCCGGCAAGTTTTCCGAATTTTCAGAAGCTGAAGTCCGATGTGCTCAGCCATGTATGCGGGGTTTAAATGCTTCGTCCAGACACATTTGGGCATTCCAAAATATTTCGATCACGGAGCGTTATATGCGTATTGATTCCCCTGCTGCCTCAACGAGGCTTGCGAGCTACTTTGATGCCATGCGAACCCAACTACCCTCATGCGAGTTGATGCCGCCTCCACAATACGAAAACAAACCGGCCTATGTTTCTATTACGGAAAAGCTCCCGGAGGCAAGCAACCGGCTGCCCTCAACGCCTACAACCAGCCTGACGGCGGTTCGAATTTCGGAACTGCCCCGTAACGAGCGAGGCTGATAGGGCATGAGTTTCATGAGCGCGCTCTGAACGCTCCTGCCCAACAGCTCGCCTGATTAACCGATGCGCGCAGGCAAAAGGGCTGTCTCGATCGGCAGCGCGGCCACCGCGCATCACATCGCCAATCTGCGCTGGTAACCCATCACTTTTGCTTTACACGCATCACGTCACACCTCATTCACCATCACGCCCCCTGCGCCGATACGGAAACACATCAATCACCTTCCCCGCCAGAATCGCTTCCTGCAGGCCCTTCCAGTAATCGGCGTTATACAACTCGCCATGCAACTCATCGAACAGCCTGCGCTGGCCGGCATCGGCAAACAGGAACGGCGGGAACTCTTCCGGAAACACATCGAGCGGCCCGATGGAATACCACGGCTCGGAGGCCATCTCATCCTCGGGCGTGCGCGGCGCGGGGATGTGCCGGAAGTTGGCTTCGGTCAGAAAGCAGATTTCATCGTAGTCATAGAACACCACCCGACCGTGGCGGGTAACGCCGAAGTTCTTGAGCAGCATGTCACCGGGGAAGATATTCGCCGCCGCCAATTGTTTGATCGCCAGGCCATAGTCTTCCAGGGCTTCGCGCACCTGGGCGGGGTTGGCGTTGTCCAGGTAGAGGTTGAGCGGGGTCATGCGCCGTTCGGTCCAGCAATGGCGGATCAGCACCGTGTCCCCTTCCACTTCGACAGTGCCCGCGGCCACTTCCAGCAACTCGGCGAGGCAGTCGGGCTCGAACTTGCTCAAGGGGAAGCGGAAATCGGCGAACTCCTGGGTATCGGCCATGCGCCCTACCCGGTCGACGCTTTTGACCAGACGGTACTTCTCGATCACCGTGGCGCGGTTGACGTTTTTCGACGGTGAGAAACGGTCCTTGATGATCTTGAACACGGTGTTGAAGCCCGGCAGGGTAAACACGCTCATGACCATGCCGCGCACGCCCGGGGCCATGATGAATTGGTCATCGGTGGTCGCCAGGTGGTTGATCAGTGCGCGGTAGAACTCCGACTTGCCGTGTTTATAGAAACCGATGGACGTGTACAACTCGGCGATGTGCTTGCCCGGCAGGATGCGCTTGAGAAAGCCGATGAATTCCGCCGGCACGGCCACGTCGACCATGAAATAGGAGCGCGTGAAGGAAAAGATGATCGACACATCCGCTTCGTCAGTGATCAGCGCATCGATCTGAATACCCCGCCCTTCGCGGTGCAGCAACGGGATCACCAATGGCCATTGTTCGTCGCGGGTGTAGATACGTCCTACGAGGTAGGCGCCTTTATTGCGATAAAGCACCGAGGAAAACAGCTCGACGTTTAAATCGGGGTCTTTGCACACCCAGTCCGGCAGGTTTTCCCGCAGTTGGGCTTCCAGGCGTCGCAGGTCGGCAGGCAAGTCGGCGTAGGGTTCGCTGAAGCTGTAGTCGGCGAAGATCTGCGCGAGCATTTCGGCGATTTTGCCGGCAGGCGTGTAGGTGCGGGTTTGCGCCGCCCGCGCCCGACGCAAGCTGGGGCGCGTGGTATGGATAAACATGCAGCCGTCGCTGATCAGGTCATGGCTGAACAGGCTGCAGAACACCGAGTTGTACCAGGTTTCGGACAGTTCATCGTCAAAGCGCAGGTCAATCAGGCCGATGTAGGCACTTTTCACCAGCGGCCACAGGTCGATGTCCTGCAGCACGCCCGCCTCGAAAGCGGCGTGCAGACGCGCCGTGACCTCACCCACCTTCTCTTCATACAAGTTGATGCGCGCCGCCGACGCAGCCTGCCCCTGCTGCCACTGGGCCTTTTCGAAACGCTCGCGAGCGCCATCGGTGATCTGGCGAAAGTGTTCACGGTAGTCGTCGAAACCGTCGAGGATCATCCGGGCGATAGCGAGGGCGGGCTGCGACATGCGGAAAACCTCGAACGGGTATCTGGGAGCCCTGAGCTTAGCCAGACAACCGAGACAGGAGAAGAAGGATTTTTTACCGGCTGCGCTACTTAGCGATTGTGTCGACCGGAACGCTGGGCAACACTCCGCCGCCTGATTGCGTAGGAGTTTTCCGTGAGACCTGTCGACACCTTGTACCTGCTGGGACTGGCCGCCATCTGGGGCGCGAGCTTCCTGTTCATGCGCATCATCGCGCCGGAAATCGGCACCGTGCCGACCGCGTTTTTTCGCGTATCGATCGCTGCCGCCGGCTTGCTGGTGATCCTGGCGATGATGAGGGTGAGCTGGGATTTCCAGGGCAAGTTCAAGACCGTCCTGCTGCTGGGCGTGATCAATTCCGGGATACCGGCCACTATGTATTCGGTGGCGGCCCAGGTGCTGCCCGCGGGTTACTCGGCGATTTTCAACGCCACCACGCCCCTGATGGGCGTGCTGATTGGCGGCCTGTTTTTCAGCGAGCGCCTGACCCCGTCGAAGATCGCCGGGGTGTGCCTGGGCCTCTTCGGCGTGGGCGTGCTGACCCGCGCAGGGCCAGTGGCCTTTGACATGCAATTGTTGATGGGTGCGCTGGCCTGCCTGCTGGCCACCACCTGCTACGGCTTTGCTGGCTTTCTCGCACGGCGCTGGCTGGATCAGCGCGGCGGACTGGACAGCCGCCTGTCGGCCCTGGGCAGCATGCTCGGCGCGACGTTGTTCCTGCTGCCGTTGTTCGCCTACAGCGCTATCAGCCAGCCGCCGGCGAGCTGGGGTGGCTGGCCGGTGTGGCTGTCGTTGCTGGGCTTGGGCCTGGTGTGTACGGCCTTTGCCTACATTCTGTACTTTCGCCTGCTGTCGTCGATCGGCCCGGTCAAGTCGATGTCCGTGACTTTCCTGATCCCACCCTTCGGCGTGTTGTGGGGCGCGTTGCTGCTGGATGAGCCGCTGTCGATGGCGCATCTGTATGGCGGGGTGCTGATTGCCGGGGCGTTGTGGCTGGTGCTGCGGCCGCAGAAACCGTAGCGAGCGCCTTACCGTAACGCAGCTTTCATGCGATCGAATCAGACCGCTCGCTATACTGCGCCCGGTTTTTTTTCGAAGGATTTCATATGACTGCCCTGCCCTGGCTGTACCTTGCGCTGCTTTCCATTGGCTACGCCGTAGCCTTGATCCACGGGCAACTGGGTGTGCTGGCGGCGGTCTGCGTGGCGCTGCTGGTGGTGGCCGGGTATGCCGTGCGCCAGCAACGCAACCCATGGGCACGCTACCTCGGCCATGGCTTGTTCATCGTACTGGCGTTGAGCCTGGCGATGCACTGGCTGCCGGGTTTCTACAATGGCCGAGGCATCGCACCTCAGCGTTTTACCGCCGATGCCGTGCCGTTCTCCATGTACCTGAACCAGGACAAACCGCTGATCGGCTTCTGGCTGCTGCTGGCCTGCCCCTGGATCGTGGCGCGGCGCTCATTGCGCCTGTCGATGTGCGTCGCCGCCCTGGCCTTGACCCTGACGGCCATCGCAGCCTTGGGTGGGGCAGCGCTGCTGGGGATGATCAGTTGGGCACCGAAATGGCCGGACTCGGCGTGGCTGTGGGTGTTGAACAACTTGCTGTTGGTGACGCTGGTGGAAGAGGCGCTGTTTCGTGGCTATATCCAGGGCGGCCTGAGCCAGCGCTTCAAACACCTGCCTTACGGTGACAACCTCGCGCTGCTGCTGGCCTCGCTGCTGTTCGGCCTGGCGCACCTGGGCGCCGGCTGGCAGTGGGTGCTGCTGGCGAGCATTGCCGGCGCGGGATATGGCCTGGCGTATCGATTCGGCGGTCTGGGCGCGGCGATTGCCACGCATTTTGGCTTGAACCTGCTTCACTTCGGTTTGTTTACCTACCCGATGCTGGCCGGCTGATGCGCGCAACGTTCGCCCCTGGATTGTTGCAAATTTAAGTTAAATAAATGCCCGGCATGGTCGATAACCCCTGAAAGCCTTGCGGATTGAACAACCATGCGTAATAACCAACCCGTTACCCAGCGCGAACGTACCTTCCCCGCTCAGCAACGGTTGATCTCCACCACAGACGCCAAAGGCGTGATTACCTACTGCAACGACGCTTTCGTCGAAATCAGTGGGTTCACCCGCGACGAACTGATCCGTGCCCCGCACAACCTGGTGCGTCACCCTGACGTTCCAGCGGCGGTGTTCGCGCACATGTGGTCCACGCTCAAACAAGGCTTGCCATGGATGGGCATTGTCAAGAATCGCTGCAAGACCGGTGATCACTACTGGGTTAACGCCTATGTGACGCCGGTGTTCGACGGCAAACAGGTGATCGGCTATGAATCGGTGCGCATCAAGCCCACCGCCGAGCAGATCCGCCGGGCCGAAGCGCTCTATCAACGCATCAACCAGGGCAAGTCGGCTATTCCCCAGCGCGACAAGTGGCTGCCAGTGTTGCAGGACTGGCTGCCGTTTATCCTGGTCAGCCAGTTGAGCTTCATGATCGGCGCCACCCTCAACTCCCACTGGGGCTTTGCCCTGGCGGCCGTGCTGTCGGTGCCGTTGGGCCTGTTGGGCCTGAGCTGGCAGCAGCGCGGCCTCAAGCGTCTGCTGCGCCTGGCCGAGCAGACCACCTCCGACCCGTTGATCGCGCAGATGTACACCGACAGCCGTGGCGCCCAGGCGCGCCTGGAAATGTCGATCCTCAGCCAGGAGGCCCGTCTGAAGACCTGCCTCACCCGCCTGCAGGACACCGCCGAGCACCTCAACGACCAGGCAGCGCAGTCCAACACCCTGGCGCACAACAGCTCCAGCGGTCTGGAGCGCCAGCGCGTGGAGACAGAACAAGTGGCCACCGCGGTCAACCAGATGGCCGCGACCACCCAGGAAGTCGCCAGCCACGTGCAGCGCACGGCAGATGCCACCCAGGAAGCCAATCGCCTGACCGGTCGCGGCCGCGATATCGCCGGGGAAACCCGCGAGGCGATTCAGCGCCTGTCGGTGGCTGTGGGCGAGACCGGCGTCACCGTCACGCAACTGGCCAAGGACAGCGATGAAATCGGCGGCGTGGTGGATGTGATCAAAGGCATCGCCGACCAGACCAACCTGCTGGCCTTGAACGCCGCCATCGAAGCGGCGCGCGCCGGTGAGATGGGCCGTGGTTTCGCGGTAGTGGCGGATGAAGTTCGCCAGTTGGCGCAACGCACCGCTGAATCGACCGGGCAGATCCATGCCTTGATCGCCAAGCTGCAGCAAACCGCCAGCGCGGCCGTGCAAACCATGGACGCCGGGCATCGCCAGGCCGAAGAGGGTGTGGCACGGGTGATGGAAGCGGATCAGGCGTTGGTCGGCATCAGTGAAGCGGTGGCGAATATCACCGACATGACCACTCAGATCGCCGCGGCAACCGAGGAGCAAAGCGCGGTGGCCGAAGAGATCAGCCGCAACATCAGCACCATTGCGCTGTTGGCCGATCAGACTTCGGAACAGGCGATGAACTCGGCGCAGTTGAGTGAAGAGTTGACGCATACGGCCAATACGCAGTATTCGCTGGTGGAGCGGTTTAACCGGTAGACCGCTATCGGGGGCAAGCCCCCTCCCACATTTGACCGAGTTCCAAATGTGGAATGTGGTCAAAATGTGGGAGGGGGCTTGCCCCCGATAGGGCCCTAACAGCCACCCAGAAACCCAGCCACTTTCACTGCAGCCGCCTCCAGATGCTGTTCATGACTAAACCCGCTAGCCTTCAGCGGTTTCAAATCATGATCCCCCGCCACCAGCCACATCACCTCGATGCTCGGTGACAGCGCATACCCCTGCACTGCCGCTCGATTGCCCAGCGCATCACGCTCGCCCTGCACAATCAGCGTCGGCGTCTTCAGCCCGGCCAGATGCTCCACCCGAGGTTTGTCCGGCTTGCCCACCGCATAGAACGGATAACCCAGGCACACCAAGCCATCAGCGCCCAGCTCATCGGCCACTAGACTGGCCATCCGCCCGCCCATGGATTTGCCGCCCATCGCCACCTTCCCAGCGACATGGCGTCGCACCTGGGCGAACACCTCACGCCACGCCTCCAGCAATTTCGGCGCCGGGTTCGGTGGGCGCTTGCCCCCGTCCAATCGGCGCTGGGCCATGTAGGGAAACTCGAAGCGCAACACGTTGACGCCCTGCCCGGCAAGGCGCGCAGCCATGTCGTTCATGAATGCCGAGTCCATCGGCGCACCGGCGCCGTGGGCCAGGATCAAGGTGACGGAGTCGCCGGGCTGCGCATTCGCCGCGACATCCCACAGCCAGCCGCGTTCGCGCACACACTGCGCCCATTGATCCCCGTCAATACTGGCCTTGTGCTCTTTGCCCATGCTTGCCTCGCTTTTTAGTCTGCCTATAACTCCAGCCCAAGCGCCGCACTGGCTTGGGTTGAACCGTGGATGGGGAACCATGAACACTACTTTAAGTACCGCCTATAACTACAAGGTGGTCCGCCAATTCGCCATTATGACGGTGGTGTGGGGCATCGTCGGCATGGGGCTCGGGGTTTTTCTCGCGGCCCAATTGGTTTGGCCTGCGCTCAACTTCGATTTGCCCTGGACCAGCTTCGGTCGCCTGCGCCCGCTGCACACCAACGCGGTGATTTTTGCCTTCGGCGGCTGCGCACTGTTCGCCAGCTCCTTCTACTCGGTGCAGCGCACCTGCCAGACCCAGCTGTTCGCGCCGAAAATCGCCGCGTTCTGCTTCTGGGGCTGGCAGCTTGTGATCCTGCTGGCTGCGATCAGCCTGCCGCTGGGCTACACCAGCTCCAAGGAATACGCCGAGCTGGAATGGCCGATCGATATCCTGATCACCATCGTCTGGGTGGCCTATGCCATCGTGTTCTTCGGCACGATCATGAAGCGCAACACCAAGCACATTTATGTGGGCAACTGGTTCTTCGGTGCGTTCATCATCACCGTGGCGATCCTGCATATCGTCAACAACCTGGAAATCCCGGTCAGTCTGACCAAGTCCTACTCCCTCTACGGCGGTGCGACGGATGCCATGGTGCAGTGGTGGTACGGGCACAACGCGGTAGGCTTTTTCCTTACCGCGGGTTTCCTGGGGATGATGTACTACTTCGTGCCCAAGCAGGCCGAACGCCCGGTGTATTCGTATCGCTTGTCCATCGTGCATTTCTGGGCGCTGATCACCCTGTATATCTGGGCCGGCCCGCACCACTTGCACTACACCGCGCTGCCGGATTGGGCGCAGTCGCTGGGCATGGTGATGTCGCTGGTGCTGCTGGCACCGAGCTGGGGCGGCATGATCAACGGCATGATGACGCTGTCGGGCGCCTGGCATAAGTTGCGCAGCGACCCGATCCTGCGCTTTCTCGTGGTGTCCCTGGCGTTCTACGGCATGTCGACCTTCGAAGGCCCGATGATGGCGATCAAGACCGTCAACGCCCTCTCCCACTACACCGACTGGACCATCGGCCACGTACACGCCGGCGCGCTCGGTTGGGTGGCGATGATTTCCATCGGCGCGCTGTACCACATGATCCCGAAAATCTTCGGCCGCGAGCAGATGTACAGTCTGGGCCTGATCAATGCGCACTTCTGGCTGGCCACCATCGGCACCGTGCTCTACATCGCCTCGATGTGGGTCAACGGCATCGCCCAGGGCCTGATGTGGCGTGCAGTCAACGAAGACGGCACCTTGACCTACTCCTTCGTCGAAACCCTGGTGGCCAGTCACCCGGGCTTCATCGTGCGGCTGGTGGGCGGTGCGGTGTTCCTCAGCGGCATGTTGCTGATGGCTTACAACACCTGGCGCACCGTGCGTTCGGCACAACCGGCCGTGGCCGTCGCTTCTGTGCAGATGGCTTGAGGAGTCTGTGATGAAACACGAAACGATTGAAAAGAACGTCGGCCTGTTGATGCTGCTGATGGTGCTCGCCGTGAGCATCGGCGGCCTGACCCAGATCGTCCCGCTGTTCTTCCAGGACGTGACCAACAAGCCGGTCGAAGGCATGAAGCCTTACACCGCGCTGCAACTGGAAGGCCGCGACATTTACATTCGCGAGGGCTGTGTGCAGTGCCACTCGCAGATGATCCGCCCGTTCCGCGCGGAGACCGAACGCTACGGCCACTACTCGGTGGCTGGCGAAAGCGTGTGGGACCACCCGTTCCTGTGGGGCTCCAAGCGCACCGGGCCGGACCTGGCCCGGGTTGGCGCACGCTACTCCGACGACTGGCACCGCGCGCACCTGTACAACCCGCGCAACGTGGTGCCGGAGTCGAAAATGCCGGCTTACCCGTGGCTCGTCACCGCCCAGGTCGACAGCAGCCACACCGAGACCAAGTTGAAGGTGATGCGCACCCTCGGCGTGCCGTACACCGACGACGACATCAGTGGCGCGGTGGCCAGCCTCAAGGGCAAGACCGAAATGGACGCGCTGGTTTCCTACCTGCAAGTGCTCGGCACTGCCATCAAGAGCAAGAGGTGAGCCATGGGATTTGAATTCGATGCAGGCACCATCCGCGGCCTCGGCACGCTGGTGGTCGCCATCGCTTTTATCGGCCTGTCGCTGTGGGTGTTCAACAACCGGCGCAATGCGGAATTCGAGCAGGCGCGCCTGCTGCCGTTCGCCGACGAACCTTCTCCACCGGACGCTCAAGAAGAGCCTGCAACAAGGAGCACTCGGCCATGACCACCTTTTGGAGTACATGGATCTGCGTACTGACCCTGGGCAGCCTGGTCGGCCTGACCTGGCTGTTGGTCGGCACTCGCAAGGGCGAAACCAAAGGCAGCGTCGACCAGACCATGGGCCACGCCTTTGACGGGATCGAGGAATACGACAACCCGCTGCCCCAGTGGTGGTTCATGCTGTTCGCCGGCACCCTGGTGTTTGCCGTCGGCTACCTGATCCTCTATCCGGGCCTGGGCAATTGGAAAGGCATCTTGCCAGGCTATGAAGGCGGCTGGACCCAGGCCAAGGAATGGGACAAGGAAATGGCCAAGGCCGACGCCCGGTTCGGGCCGATCTTCGCCAAATTCGCGGCGATGCCGGTGGAAGAAGTGGCCAAGGACCCGCAAGCCTTGAAAATGGGCGGTCGCCTGTTCGCCTCCAACTGCGCGGTGTGCCACGGCTCGGATGCCAAGGGCGCGTATGGCTTTCCAAACCTGGCGGACAACAACTGGCGCTGGGGCGGTTCAGCCGAAGCGATCAAGGCCACGATCATGGGCGGTCGCCACGCGGCGATGCCGGCCTGGGGTGAAGTGCTGGGCGAGGACGGGGTGAAGAATGTCGCCGCTTACGTACGCCATGACTTGGCCAAGCTGCCCTTGCCGGCCGATAGCACGGCCGACCTGGCGGCGGGCCAGGCTGCCTTCAACACCACCTGCGTCGCCTGCCACGGCCCGCAAGGCCACGGCGTGCAAGCCATGGGCGCGCCTAACCTGACCGAACCGGCCGGGTTTATCTACGGCACCAGCCTGGCGCAGCTGCAACAGACCATTCGCCATGGCCGCCAAGGCCAGATGCCTGCGCAGGAAGTGCTGCAAGGCAATGACAAAGTGCATCTGCTGGCGGCCTATGTCTACAGTCTTTCCCATAACGCTGACGGCGCAACGCCTGAAGGCCAACCTCAATAACCATTAGCTGTGGCGAGGGAGCTTGCTCCCGCTGGGCAGCGAAGCGGCCCCAAAAATCTGGGAGCGCTCCGCACTCCAGCGGGAGCAAGCTCCCTCGCCACGGTTCGCCACTGCTTGCGCGACCAAGTGTCGCACCCTTCCCAGATCCAACTTTCCCCACCCCAGATTCGGGTCTACGCTTGCTTTCAAGCGAAGCGATTTCGGCGTACGCGACAAGCGTTGTCGAGGCCTCGAAATTTTCTTGTCCACTCGATCAGCTTTCGATTTCGGATTTTATCCTTACACCAAACATGGAAAGGGCGCAGAATCTGGCGTGGAACGCATTGATACAGGTCAGCCATTGCGTTGCAATGGCCTCTCGCTTTCTACATACTTGCGGCCGATTTTACCTATAAAAAAACCTAAACCGTGGAACCTTAGAATGAGCACAGCAATCAGTCCGACTGCTTATAACTATAAGGTAGTCCGCCAGTTCGCCATCATGACGGTGGTCTGGGGGATCCTTGGCATGGGGCTCGGGGTGTTCATCGCCTCGCAACTGGTTTGGCCGCAATTGAATTTCGACCTGCCCTGGACGACCTTCGGCCGCCTGCGCCCGCTGCACACCAACCTGGTGATCTTCGCCTTCGGTGGATGTGCCTTGTTTGCCACCTCCTACTACGTCGTGCAACGCACCTGCCAGACGCGGCTGATTTCCGATGGCCTCGCCGCCTTTACCTTCTGGGGCTGGCAGGCGGTCATCGTCGGCGCCATCATCAGCCTGCCCCTGGGCTACACCACCACCAAGGAATACGCCGAGCTCGAATGGCCGATCGCCATTTTGCTCGCCATTGTGTGGGTGACGTACGCCGTGGTGTTCTTCGGCACCATCGTCAAGCGCAAGACCAAGCACATTTATGTCGGCAACTGGTTCTACGGCGCGTTCATCCTGGTCACGGCGATGCTGCACATCGTCAACCACGCGTCGCTGCCGGTCAGCCTGTTCAAGTCCTATTCGGCCTATTCCGGCGCGACGGATGCGATGATCCAGTGGTGGTACGGGCATAACGCCGTGGGCTTTTTCCTGACCACCGGTTTCCTCGGGATGATGTACTACTTCGTGCCCAAGCAGGCCGAGCGTCCGATCTATTCCTATCGCTTGTCCATCGTGCACTTCTGGGCGCTGATCACCCTGTACATCTGGGCCGGCCCGCACCACCTGCACTACACCGCGCTGCCGGACTGGGCGCAGTCCCTGGGCATGGCGATGTCGATCATCCTACTGGCGCCAAGCTGGGGCGGCATGATCAACGGCATGATGACCCTCTCGGGCGCCTGGCATAAGCTGCGCACCGACCCGATCCTGCGCTTTCTGGTGGTATCGCTGGCGTTCTACGGCATGTCGACCTTCGAAGGGCCGATGATGGCGATCAAGACCGTCAATTCGCTGTCCCACTACACCGACTGGACCATCGGCCACGTACACGCCGGTGCCCTCGGCTGGGTGGCGATGATCTCCATCGGCGCGCTGTACCACATGATCCCCAAGCTGTTCGGCCGCGCGCAGATGCACAGCGTCGGGCTGATCAACACCCACTTCTGGCTGGCCACCATCGGCACCGTGCTCTACATCGCCTCGATGTGGGTCAACGGTATTACCCAGGGCCTGATGTGGCGTGCGATCAACGATGACGGCACCCTCACCTATTCCTTCGTCGAAGCGCTGCAAGCCAGCCATCCGGGCTACATCGTCCGTGCGCTGGGTGGTGCGTTCTTCGCCGCCGGCATGCTGTTCATGGCGTACAACGTCTGGCGCACCGTGCGTGCGTCAGACCCAGAGCAAGCTGAAGCCGCCGCCAAGATCGCCGTCGTGGGAGCCCACTGATGAAGCATGAAGTAGTCGAGAAGAATATCGGCCTGCTGGCCTTCTTCATGGTCATCGCCGTGAGTATCGGCGGCCTGACCCAGATCGTTCCGCTGTTTTTCCAGGACGTGACCAACAAGCCGGTCGAAGGCATGAAACCGCGCACCGCCCTGGAGCTGGAAGGCCGTGACGTCTACATCGCCAACGGCTGCGTGGGCTGCCATTCGCAGATGATCCGCCCGTTCCGCGCCGAAACCGAACGCTATGGCCACTACTCGGTCGCCGGTGAAAGCGTCTGGGACCACCCGTTCCTGTGGGGCTCCAAGCGCACCGGCCCGGACCTGGCGCGCGTGGGCGGGCGTTACTCCGATGACTGGCAACGGGCGCACTTGTACAACGCGCGCAACGTAGTGCCTGAATCGAAAATGCCGGCGTATCCATTCCTCGTGGAAAACAAGCTCGACGGCAAGGACACCGCGAAAAAAATGGAAGTCCTGCGCACCCTGGGCGTGCCTTACACCGACGAAGACATCGCCGGTGCGGCTGCCGCAGTCAAGGGCAAGACCGAAATGGACGCACTGGTGGCCTATCTGCAGGGCCTTGGCACCATCATCAAAAGCAAACGGTGACCGGCATGGATATCGGGATGATTCGTGGCCTGGGTACCGTCGTGGTGATGGTGGCCTTTATCGGCCTGGCGCTGTGGGTGTTCAGCCCACGGCGCAAATCGGAATTTGACGACGCGACCATGCTGCCTTTTGCGGATGACCCCGAAGCCATCAAGCACGTCGAGCAAGCGTCTAGGAGTAACAAAGAATGACTACGTTCTGGAGTCTGTACGTCACAGTCCTCAGTCTGGGTACCATCTTCGCCCTGACCTGGCTGCTGCTGTCGACCCGCAAGGGCCAGCGCGCCGAGCAGACGGACGAGACCGTCGGCCACTCGTTCGATGGCATCGAGGAATACGACAACCCGCTGCCAAAATGGTGGTTCATGCTGTTTGTCGGCACCATCATCTTCGCCCTCGGCTACCTGGTGCTCTACCCGGGCCTGGGCAACTGGAAAGGCCTGCTGCCGGGCTACAACTACCTCGACAACGACAAGCAAACCCCATTTGCCAACGGCCAGACCGGCTGGACCGGCGTACACGAATGGGAAAAGGAAATGGCCAGGTCGGAGGCCAAGTTCGGGCCGATCTTCGCCAAGTTCGCCTCGATGCCCATTGAAGAAGTGGCCAAGGACCCGCAAGCGCTGAAGATGGGCGGTCGCCTGTTCGCCTCCAACTGCTCGGTGTGCCACGGTTCCGACGCCAAAGGCGCCTACGGCTTTCCCAACCTGACCGACGCCGACTGGCGCTGGGGCGGCGACCCGGCGACCATCAAGCAAACCATCATGCAAGGCCGCCATGCGGTGATGCCAGGCTGGGCTGAAGTGATCGGCGAGCAAGGCGTGGCCGACGTCGCCGCCTTCGTGGTGACCAACCTCGACGGCCGCAAGCTGCCCGAAGGCGCCAAGGCCGACGTCGCCAACGGCGAAAAACTCTTCGCCGCCAACTGCGTGGCCTGCCACGGGCCACAGGGTAAAGGCACTCCAGCCATGGGCGCGCCGGACCTGACGCACCCGGGTGCGTTCATCTACGGCTCGAGCTTCGCCCAACTGCAGCAGACCATTCGCTATGGCCGTCAGGGCCAGATGCCGGCGCAGGAACAACTGCAGGGCAATGACAAGGTGCACTTGCTGGCGGCGTATGTTTACAGCTTGTCACAGAAGCAGGATTAAGCTTCAAGCTGCAAGAAAAGCCCCGTACAGCGAGCGCTGACGGGGCTTTTTTGTTAAGGCCTTGCAGCAAGTAAAGCAAGGCTCCACCACTTGTAGCTTGCCGCTTGAAGCTTGCAACTGCCTCGTAGTAACGTAACTACATTCACTCCAACAAGCGGGAGGCGCCCATGACCATCACGACCATTTCCAGCCGTGAATTCAACCAAGACACAAGTGGTGCCAAAAAAGCCGCCCGCCAAGGGCCGGTTTTTATCACTGATCGCGGCAAGCCTGCCCATGTGCTGCTAAGCATTGAGGACTACCAGAAGCTCACAGGTCTGAAGGCCGACATCGTTGACCTGCTGGTAATGCCGGAAGCGTCCGATATCGACTTCGAAACCGAACGTGCCGTGATCACTCATCGACCCGTGGACCTGTCTTGATGTATCTACTCGACACCAACGTTATTTCCGAACTTCGCAAACCCCAGGCGGACGCGAACGTCGTCGCCTGGGCCAGAAGCGTCAGTGCACCACGCATGTTTATTTCTGCGATTACGTTGAAAGAACTGGAAACCGGCGTGTTGCGCATCGAGCGTCGGGACCCGGCGCAGGGGAAGGTGTTGCGTACCTGGCTCAAACGTCACGTGATGCCCGCTTTCGATGCGCGAATCCTGCCCGTTGACGCTGCGGTTGCGCTGCGCTGCGCCCATCTGCATGTGCCAGATAGAGCCAATGAAAGTGATGCGCTGATTGCCGCTACGGCGCTGGTTCACGGGCTTACCGTCGTCACACGCAACGTCAGCGACTTCAGATCCAGCGGCGTGCCTCTGATCAATCCATGGGACGAATGACCGGCTTACCCGCGAAAACCATCCATACTTCACAAGTCAATTGATCCAGATCACTTACACCATCATTTGATCACCCCCAATGCGACCAAAGGTCGCACCCTTCGCGCATCACTGGGGGCGTATCATTGGGCCACTGCAACACCCTTATTTTGACCCCGGTCGGCACGTACTGGCCGAGGCAAATCTCCACCGCCGTGGGATGCAATGATGAGCGACCAGATACCGGTACACGACGTTACCCCGCCTGCCAAAACCGTCGACCTCTACGCCGCACGCGAGAAAATCTACACCCGCGCCTTCACCGGACTGTTTCGCAATCTGCGCATGCTCGGCGGTGCCGGTCTGTTCCTGCTGTACTTCGGCACGGTGTGGCTGAATTGGGGCGGTCACCAGGCAGTGTGGTGGAACCTGCCGGAGCGTAAATTCTTCATTTTTGGCGCAACCTTCTGGCCGCAGGACTTCATTCTGCTGTCGGGCATCCTCATCGTCGCGGCGTTTGGCCTGTTCTTTATCACGGTGTACGCCGGTCGCGTCTGGTGCGGCTATACCTGCCCACAAAGCGTGTGGACGTGGATTTTCATGTGGTGCGAAAAGGTCACCGAAGGCGACCGCAACCAGCGCATCAAGCTGGACAAGGCGCCGATGGGCGCCAACAAATTCCTGCGCAAGTTCAGCAAGCACACGCTGTGGCTGCTGATCGGTTTTGTCACCGGCATTACTTTCGTCGGCTACTTTTCACCGATCCGCGAACTGGTCTTCGATTTCTTTACCGGCCAAGCCGACGGCTGGTCGTATTTCTGGGTAGGCTTCTTCACCCTCGCCACCTACGGCAACGCCGGTTGGCTGCGCGAACAGGTGTGCATCTACATGTGCCCCTATGCGCGTTTCCAGAGTGTGATGTTCGACAAGGACACGCTGATCGTTTCCTACGATCCACGCCGTGGCGAATTGCGCGGCCCGCGCAAGAAGGGGGCCGACTACAAGGCCCAGGGCCTGGGCGATTGCATTGACTGCACGATGTGCGTGCAGGTGTGCCCCACCGGCATCGACATCCGCGACGGCCTGCAAATCGAGTGCATCGGCTGCGCCGCCTGCATCGACGCCTGCGATAACATCATGGACAAGATGGAGTACCCGCGCGGCCTGATCAGCTATACCACCGAGCACAACCTGTCCGGGCAAAAAACCCACAAGCTGCGCCCGCGCCTGATCGGTTACGCCCTGGTGTTGCTGGCAATGATCAGCCTGCTGGTGGCCGCGTTCTTCATGCGCTCGCTGGTGGGCTTCGATGTGAGCAAAGACCGCGTGCTGTACCGCGAAAACGCCGAAGGGCGCATCGAAAACGTCTACAGCCTGAAGATCATGAACAAGGACCAGCGCGACCACACCTACGTGCTCGACGCCGCAGGCTTGCCGGACCTCAAGCTGCAAGGCCGACGCGAAATCAAGGTGGCCGCCGGCGATATCGTCAGCCTGCCGGTGGAGTTGTCGAGTGCACCCGAACAGCTGCCGTCCAGCACCAACGAGGTGAGGTTCATCCTCGAAGACGCCGACGACACCAGCGTTCACATTGAAGCCAAGAGCCGATTCATCGGCCCCCAAGTTCGTTAAACAGGGAACACAAGAATGCCCGCAACCACTGCTGCAAGCCCCTGGTACAAGCACCTCTGGCCCTGGATCATTATCGGGATCCTGGCCTGCTCGGTGACGCTGACCTTGTCCATGGTGACCATCGCGGTGAACCACCCGGACAACCTGGTCAACGACAACTATTACGAGGCCGGCAAGGGCATCAACCGCTCTCTGGACCGCGAACGTTTGGCCCAGACCCTGCAACTGCGCGGCAAGCTGCACCTGGACGAGCTGACCGGTGAAGTCGAGCTGCAGCTCACCGGCTACAGCAACCCGAACACGTTGGAGTTGAACCTGATCTCGCCGACCCAACCGGAGAAGGATCGCAAGATCAACCTGACCCGCAGCGACAGCGAACCCGGCCGCTACATCGGCCAGGTCACCGACAAGGTCGAAGGCCGCCGCTTTGTGGAATTGCTTGGCGTGGAAGGCGACAAGACCTGGCGCCTGTTCGAAGAAGAAGAGGTCAGCCACGACAAGGATCTGCTGCTGGGCGATGAGCCGTTGCAAGGCGCCGAAGACCTGAAGAAGTAACTGGATCGTTCCCACGCTCTGCGTGGGAATGCAGCCCGTGGCGCTTAGCGCCACCAAAGCGGACGCAGAGCGTCCAGCGAGGCGTTACCACGCAGAGCGTGGGAACGATCTGCGGAACCAAGCCATGACCACCCCCTGCTACCACTGCGCCCTGCCCGTCCCCTCCGGCAGCCGGTTCACCAGCCACATCCTCGGCGAGCGCCGCGAGCTCTGCTGCCCGGGTTGCCAGGCGGTGGCCGAGGCAATCGTGGCAGGCGGGCTGGAAAGCTATTACCAGCACCGCAGCGAAGCCTCGGCCAACCCCGAGGCGCTGCCGGTGCAGCTGGTGGATGAACTGGCGCTGTACGACCGCGCCGATGTGCAAGAACCGTTTGTGCGTCACGCGGGCGAACTGGCCGAAGCCACTCTGCTGGTGGAGGGCATCAGTTGCGCGGCCTGCGGCTGGCTGATCGAGAAACACCTGCGCAAGCTGCCCGCCGTGGCCGAGGCACGGCTGAACCTGTCCAACCACCGCCTGCACGTGCGCTGGGCCGACGGCCAGTTGCCGTTGAGTCGGCTGCTCAGTGAACTGCGCCATATCGGCTATGCCGCCCACCCCTATCAAGCCGACCGTGCCGCCGAGCAACTGGCCAGCGAGAATCGCCTGGCCCTGCGCCAGCTGGGCGTTGCCGGGCTGCTGTGGTTCCAGGCCATGATGGCAACCATGGCCACCTGGCCTGAATTCAATATCGACCTCAGCCCCGAGTTGCATGTGATCCTGCGTTGGGTCGCGATGTTTCTTACAACCCCCATCGTGTTCTACAGCTGTGCGCCGTTTTTCAAAGGGGCGTTGCGCGACCTGCGCACGCGCCACCTGACCATGGACGTATCGGTGTCCCTGGCCATTGGCGGGGCTTATCTAGCGGGAATCTGGACCGCGATCACCGGCGTTGGCGAGCTGTACTTCGATGCCGTCGGCATGTTCGCGCTGTTCCTGCTGGCCGGGCGCTACCTGGAGCGGCGTGCCCGCGAGCGCACCGCTGCCGCAACTGCGCAGCTGGTCAACCTGCTGCCCGCTTCGTGCCTGCGCCTGGCAGCGGACGGGCAGAGCGAACGCATCCTGCTCGGCGAGTTGGCCCTGGGTGATCGGGTGCTGGTGCATCCTGGCGCGGTGCTGCCAGCGGATGGCGTGATTCTCGAAGGTCAGTCCAGCGTCGACGAGTCCCTGCTCACCGGCGAATACCTGCCGCAGCCCCGGCATGTCGGCGATGCCGTCACCGCCGGCACGCTCAACGTCGAAGGTGCGCTGACCGTCCAGGTGCGCGCCCTCGGTCACGACACGCGCCTGTCCGCCATCGTGCGCCTGCTGGAGCGTGCCCAGGCGGAGAAACCGCGCCTGGCGCAAATCGCCGACCGCGCCGCGCAGTGGTTTCTGCTGGGCTCCCTGCTGGCGGCTGCGGTGATCGGCCTGGTGTGGTGGCAGCTCGATGCATCGAGGGCGTTCTGGATTGTATTGGCAATGCTGGTAGCGACCTGCCCGTGCGCCCTGTCCCTGGCGACCCCCACCGCCCTCACCGCCGCCACCGGCACCTTGCACACCCTTGGCCTGCTGCTGACCCGCGGCCATGTGCTCGAAGGCCTGAACCAGATCGACACGGTGATCTTCGACAAGACCGGCACGCTCACCGAAGGGCGCCTGGCGTTGCGCGCCATCCGGCCCTTGGGCGGACTGGACAGCGATCAGTGCCTGGGCCTCGCCGCGGCGCTGGAAAACCGCTCCGAACATCCGATTGCCCGCGCCTTCGGGCGTGCGCCCCTGGCTGCCGATGACGTGTCGAGCCACCCCGGTCTGGGCCTGGAAGGGCGTGTGGGCGAGCGCCTGCTGCGCATCGGCCAACCCGGTTTTGTCTGTGAACTGAGCGCCAGCCCGGTCCCGGCATCCCCGGGCGACGCCGGGCAATGGCTGCTGCTGGGCGACCAGCGCGGCGTGCTCGCCTGGTTCGTGCTCGACGACCGCCTGCGCAGCGATGCGCCCGCCCTGCTCGCCGCCTGCAAGGCGCGCGGCTGGCGCACGCTGCTGCTGTCGGGAGACAGCTCGCCGATGGTCGCCAGCATCGCTGCCGAGCTGGGCATTGATGAAGCCCACGGCGGCCTGCGTCCCGACGACAAACTGCACGTACTGCAACGCCTGCACAAAGAGGGCCGCAAGGTGCTGATGCTCGGTGACGGTGTCAACGATGTGCCGGTACTGGCCGCCGCCGATATCAGCGTGGCCATGGGCTCGGCCACGGACCTGGCTAAAACCAGCGCCGATGCGGTGCTGCTCTCCAACCGCCTGGACGCGCTGGTGCAGGCTTTTACCTTGGCGCGCCGCACGCGGCGGGTCATCATTGAAAACCTGCTGTGGGCCGGGCTGTACAATGGCCTGATGTTGCCGTTCGCGGCCCTGGGGTGGATCACCCCGATCTGGGCGGCCATCGGCATGTCCCTCAGTTCGTTGACGGTGGTGCTCAACGCCCTGCGCCTGACTCGCCTGCCGAGTGCGCCGGCCGCCAGTGCCCCCTCGATCAATCGCCCGCTGCCGGCCTGAGCCGCGCGGGCATGGAGTGCAGATGCCAGCTCTATACGTGATGATTCCGGCGGCGCTGCTGTTAGTGGGCGTGGCCATCTACATTTTCTTCTGGGCGGTGGACAGCGGCCAGTACGAAGACCTCGACGGCCCGGCCCACAGCGTGCTGTTCGACGATCAGGACCCCAATCACCTGGCCGCTATCGACGAAGCCAACCGCGCCGAGCCGCCGCCCAAAGAGCCGCCCCATGCTTGATTTGGCGCCTTTGCTGGTCTCTGCGCTGATCCTCGGCCTGCTCGGCGGTGGCCATTGCCTGGGCATGTGCGGCGGGTTGATGGGCGCGCTGACCCTGGCGATTCCCAAGGAACAGCGCAGCCGCCGTTTTCGCCTGCTGCTGGCGTACAACCTGGGGCGCATCGTCAGTTACTCCACTGCCGGATTGCTGATCGGCCTGGCCGGGTGGGCGGTGGCCAATAGTCCGGCGGCGATGTTCATGCGGGTACTGGCCGGGTTGCTGCTGATCAGCATGGGCCTGTACCTGGCCGGCTGGTGGAGCGGCCTGACCCGTATCGAAAGCCTCGGGCGCGGCCTGTGGCGGCACATCCAGCCGATTGCCAACCGCTTGCTGCCGGTCTCAAGCCTGCCCCGCGCTTTATTGCTGGGCGCGCTGTGGGGCTGGTTGCCGTGCGGCTTGGTCTACAGCACGCTGCTGTGGGCCGCAAGCCAGGGCAATGCGCTGGACAGCGCACTGCTGATGCTGGCGTTCGGCCTGGGCACCTGGCCGGTGCTGCTGGCGACCGGGCTGGCCGCCGAACGCGTCACCGCGCTATTGCGCAAGCGCAGCGTGCGCACCGCCGGTGGATTGCTGGTGGTGCTGTTCGGCATCTGGACCTTGCCGGGTCCGCACCAGCACTGGCTGATGGGGCATTAATTCGCCTGTGGCATAGCGCCGCTCCCCGTTGATGCAAATCAACATGCCCTGCCCACCCTGCCCCTAGACTCGGCCCACCAGCCAATCCGGGGGACCGCCCGCATGCTCGACGCCATTCGTTGGGACACAGATCTGATTCACCGCTACGACTTGGCGGGGCCGCGCTATACGTCCTACCCCACCGCCGTACAATTCGACAGCCAGGTCGGCACCTTTGACCTGCTACACGCGCTGCGTGACAGTCGCAAAGCCACACGGCCATTGTCGCTGTACGTGCACGTGCCGTTCTGCGCCAACATCTGCTACTACTGCGCCTGCAACAAGGTGGTCACCAAAGACCGAGGTCGCGCCCAGGCTTACCTGCAACGCCTGATGCAGGAAATCCAGCAGGTGGCCTGCCACCTCGACCCCAAACAACCGGTGGAGCAACTGCATTTCGGCGGTGGCACGCCGACCTTTCTCAGCCACGACGAATTGCGCCAGGTGATGACGCACCTGCGCCAGCACTTCAATGTGCTGGACGACGATTCGGGCGACTACGGCATCGAAATCGACCCTCGCGAAGCGGACTGGGCGACCATGGGCCTGCTGCGCGAACTGGGCTTCAACCGCGTGAGCATTGGTGTGCAGGACCTCGACCCCGAGGTACAACGGGCGGTCAACCGTTTGCAAAGCCTGGAAGAAACCCGCGCGGTGATCGACGCGGCGCGCACCCTGCAATTTCGCTCGATCAATATCGACCTGATCTACGGCCTGCCCAAGCAGTCGCCACTCAATTTTGCGCGCACCGTGGAGGAAGTGATCAGCCTGCAACCGGACCGCCTGTCGGTGTTCAACTACGCCCATCTGCCGGAACGTTTCATGCCCCAGCGGCGCATCCATACCGACGACCTGCCCTCGCCCACAGAAAAACTGCTGATGCTGCAAACCACCATCGAGCAGTTGACCCAAGCGGGTTATCGCTACATCGGCATGGACCATTTCGCGCTGCCGGACGACGAACTGGCCATCGCCCAGGAAGAAGGCACCCTGCAACGCAACTTTCAGGGCTACACCACCCATGGGCATTGCGATTTGATTGGCTTGGGGGTTTCAGCGATCAGCCAGATCGGCGACCTGTACTGTCAGAACAGCAGCGACCTCAACCAGTACCAGAACGCCTTGGCCGGCGCGCAACTGGCCACCAGTCGCGGCCTGATCTGTACCACCGACGACCGCTTGCGGCGGGAAGTGATCCAGCAGTTGATCTGCAATTTCAGCCTGGGATTCGAGGCCATCGAGCGGGGGTTCAACATCGATTTTCGCGGCTATTTCGACGAGCTGTGGCCGCAATTGCAAACGATGGCCGCCGACGGTTTGATCGAGCTGGACGCCCAGGGCATCCGCGTGCTGCCGGCCGGGCGCCTGCTGGTGCGCTCGGTGTGCATGGTGTTCGATGCGTACCTTGAGCACCAGAACCGGCAGCGGTTCTCGCGGGTGATCTGATTACATCGACAGCGAGGCCGCTTTCATCGCATCGTCGCCGCTCAGCCCCTTCATGGCCTTGGTCAACGAAGTCTGCGCCGTGACGAGGGCTGCGTTCAGCGAGGCGAGCGCGCCCTGCAGATTGCTCACCTTGACCCGGGCCTGTTCGGCAGACAGCGTTTTGTCTGCCATGACGGCAGCCAGCTCGGCTTGCTTTTCTTCGATCTGCTTCTTGATCTCGCGGATCATCTTCAGAACCTGCTGGACGTTGTCCGGCAATCCGCTGTCCTCGATAGCGCTGCTGGATTTCTTCGCCTCGCTGATCGCCTTTAAAGCCGCCCCGGAAAGCGTCACTTTCACGCCTTCCTCCGTCTTGGTGCTCAGAGGCGCTGAAGTAGCGTCCTTCAGTTCCTTGGCGGCCGCGGCCGACTTGGCTTCAGCCACGCGGTCTTTGGGCTCCGGCGGAGGCAGTGCACTGACGCTTGCCGGGGTATTTCCTCCAATGGAAAGCATGGTCGAGCTCCAGATTCAAAGATTTACGTGACCTTGTATCGGCCTCGATACACGAACCTTTATACCCCTGGCGGTTTTTTGTACACGCTGGCCTCATCGCCCCCCAGTGCGTTACCCTTACGTCTTATGTGTGATTTCCCACAAGGATTTAAGAAATGTCCGAGCCAGTTAAACTGCGCGCTCACAGCCAGGCCCATTGCAAGGATTGCAGCCTGGCACCCCTGTGCCTGCCACTTTCGCTGAATTTGGAAGACATGGATGCGCTGGACGACATCGTTAAACGCGGCCGCCCACTGAAAAAAGGCGAGTTTCTGTTTCGCCAGGGCGACAAGTTCGATTCCGTTTATGCCGTGCGTTCAGGGGCGCTGAAGACCTTCAGCCTCAGCGACGGCGGCGAAGAGCAAATCACCGGTTTCCACTTGCCCAGCGAACTGGTCGGGCTGTCCGGCATGGACACCGAGATTCACCCTGTGTCGGCTCAGGCGCTGGAGACCACCTCGGTGTGCGAAATCCCCTTCGAGCGCCTGGACGAATTGGCCTTGCAGCTGCCGCAACTGCGCCGTCAATTGATGCGCGTCATGAGCCGCGAGATCCGTGACGATCAACAGATGATGCTGCTGTTGTCGAAAAAAACCGCCGACGAGCGCATCGCGACCTTCCTGGTCAACCTGTCGGCACGTTTCCGCGCCCGTGGGTTTTCGGCCAACCAGTTCCGCCTGAGCATGTCGCGCAATGAAATCGGCAATTACCTGGGCCTCGCGGTAGAAACCGTGTCCCGCGTGTTTACCCGCTTCCAGCAGAACGCGCTGATTGCCGCCGAGGGCAAGGAAGTGCACATCCTCGACCCCATCCAGCTCTGCGCCCTGGCCGGCGGTTCCCTGGAAGTCTGATCCAGGACCTGCGGCCAAGCGCACCCGCGAGGCCGCAGGTATACTCCGAGTCCGTTTTCCGCCCAGGACTCTTCGACGATGACTTTCGATTCGTTCGACATCAAATCCCTGATCCGCCCTGTCATCGATTTCCCCAAGCCTGGGGTGATCTTCCGTGACATCACGCCGTTGTTCCAATCGCCCCGCGCCCTGCGCCTGGTAGCCGACAGCTTTGCCCAGCGCTATGTCGAAGCCGATTTCACCCACATAGGCGCAATGGACGCCCGTGGCTTCCTGATCGGCTCGATCATCGCCTATCAGCTCAACAAGCCCCTGATCCTGTTTCGCAAGCAAGGCAAGCTGCCGGCTGACGTGCTGGCCGAGGGTTACCAGACCGAATATGGCGAAGCCTTCCTTGAAGTCCACGCCGACAGCCTGTGCGAAGGCGACTCGGTGCTGATGTTCGATGACTTGATCGCCACCGGCGGCACCCTGATCGCCGCGGCGAACCTGGTGCGACGCATGGGCGCGAAGATCTTTGAAGCGGCGGCGATTATCGATTTGCCGGAGCTGGGTGGGTCGCAGCGGTTGGAGGATATGGGCATACCGACTTTCTGCCTGACCCAGTTTGCGCTGACCGAGCGATAACTATTGCCTTGGCTGGCCTCATCGGGGGCAAGCCCCCTCCACACTTTTAACTGTGTTCACAATCAAACTGTGGGAGGGGGCTTGCCCCCGATGAGGCCCGAAAGCGCACTGCCCATCACAACCCCATCTGCTTGCTGATGATTTCGTTCATCACTTCCCGAGTCCCGCCACCAATCGACAGGATGCGATTGTCGCGATACAGCCGCTCCACCAGGTTGCCGCGCATATAGCCCTGGCCGCCCAGGATCTGCACTGCGTCATAGGTCACGCGGTCGGCGGTGTCGGTGGCCAGGTTCTTGGCCATGGAAATCTCCTTGATCACACTCTTGCCCGCCGCCATCTTCGCCGCCTGGCGATAGGTGAATTCCCGCGACACTTCAACCGCCGTGGCCATCTCCGCCAGGCGATGCTTGAGCACCTGAAACGTGCCGATGGGTTTGCCGAAGGCTTCGCGCTGGGCCGCCCAGTTGAGACTTTCTTCCAGTGCCAATTGCGCCGTCATATTGGCCATCAACGCCAGGGCCAGGCGCTCGCTCTGAAAATTGCCCATGATGCAGGCAAAACCCATGTTCTCGGCGCCTATCAGGTTGCCCACAGGCACCTGGCAGTCGTCAAAGAACAATTCAGCCGTATCCGACGCCCACCAGCCCATTTTCTTGAGCGGTTGGCCGACCGTGAAGCCGGGGGTGCCTTTTTCGATCAACAACAGGCTGATGCCGGCAAACCCGGGCCCGCCGGTGCGTACGGCAACGGTATAGAAGTCGGCACGGATACCACTGGTGATAAAGGTCTTGCTGCCGCTGACGCGGTAATAATCACCCTGGCGAACGGCGCGGGTCTGCAGATTGGCCACATCGGAACCGCCGCCCGGTTCGGTCACGGCCAGGGCGATGATCTTTTCGCCCGTCAGCACGTGCGGGACTACACGCTCACGCACCTCGGGCCGCGCCCATTTGACGACGGGAGGCAGGCCGATATCCAACGAACCAAGCCCCGCCACCACGCCGCCCGAGCCACAGCGCATCAGCTCTTCACTGGCCGCCACCTTGGCGAACACATCGCCCTCGTGACTGCCACCCAGGCCTTCGGGATAACCGATGCCGAGGATCCCCGCCGCGCCGGCCTTGAGGTACAACTCGCGGGGAAAGCTGTGCGCCTCTTCCCATTGTTCGACACCGGGCAGTATTTCGCGCTCGACGAAACGGCGCACGCTGTCGCGAACCAATTGGTGGCTGGGGTCGAAGTAGTCCTGATAGGCAGACATCGGCAAGCTCCATGGCGAGATGGAGCGAACTTACCAAGCGCTTGCTTGGTTATCAATGTTCAAGGCACACAAAACCAATGTGGGAGGGGGCTTGCCCCCGATAGCGGTGCACCAGCAACAAACTGTTGACTGACACTCCGCTATCGGGGGCAAGCCCCCTCCCACATTAAGTTTTGCAGTGGCTTTTAGAGGGCGATCGGCTTGCGGCCAGCGAACGAGTGCGCCAAGGTGCCGCCGTCGACCAGCTCCAACTCGCCACCCAGCGGCACACCGTGGGCAATGCGCGAGGTGATCAGCCCCTTGTTGGTCAGCAACTGGGCGATGTAATGCGCCGTCGCTTCGCCCTCCACCGTCGGGTTGGTCGCCAGGATCACTTCGCTGAAGGTGCCCTGCTCTTCGATCCGCGCCACCAGTTGTGGAATACCGATAGCTTCCGGCCCCAGGCCATCGAGCGGCGACAAATGACCTTTGAGCACGAAGTAACGCCCGCGGTAGCCGGTTTGCTCCACCGCGTACACATCCATTGGCCCTTCCACCACGCACAGTAATGTGTCATCGCGACGTGGGTCGGCGCATTGCGGGCACAGCTCTTCTTCGGTGAGGGTGCGGCACTGGCGACAGTGGCCTACGCCTTCCATGGCCTGGCTCAAGGCCTGGGCCAGGCGGGTGCCGCCGCTGCGATCACGCTCCAGCAGTTGCAGCGCCATGCGCTGGGCAGTTTTCTGGCCAACGCCTGGCAAGGTACGCAGGGCGTCGATCAGTTGGCGAATCAGGGGGCTGAAGCTCATGGGCGAAGGGTCCGACAAAACAACGAGACGCGGTTTATACCCGCGCCCCGGATTAGCGTCAAATGCTCAATCCTGTGCGACGCGCACCACCAACTTGCCGAAGTTGCGTCCCTCGAGCAAACCGATAAAGGCTTCAGGCGCCTGCTCCAGGCCGTCGACCACGTCTTCGCGGAACTTGATCTTGCCGTCGCGCACCCAGGGCGCCATGGCGCTCAGGAACTCAGGCTGGCGATCACCGTAGTCATCGAACACGATAAAGCCCTGGATGCGCACGCGCTTGGTCAGCAAGGTGCGCTGCAGCGCCGGCAGACGGTCGGGGCCGCCTGGCGCTTCATGGGCGTTATACCCGGCGATCAGCCCGCACAGCGGAATCCGCGCCTTGGGGTTGAGCAGCGGCATCACCGCATCGAACACCTTGCCACCGACGTTTTCGTAATAAATATCGACGCCGTTGAAGCAGGCCAGCGCCAGCTCATTGGCAAAATCAGCGCTCTTGTGGTCGATACAGGCATCAAAACCCAGTTCATCCACCACATAGCGGCATTTGTCGGCACCGCCGGCAATCCCCACCACACGCAAGCCCTTGAGCTTGGCGACCTGGCCCACCACCGAGCCCACCGCACCGGAGGCGGCCGCGACGACCAGCGTCTCACCAGCCTTGGGCTGGCCGATGTCCATCAGGCCCATGTAGGCGGTCATGCCCGGCATGCCCAATACGCCGAGGGCCATCGATGGGCTCGCCAGACCGTTGGGCACTGGCATCAAGTTGCGGCCATCGCAAATGCTGTGGCTTTGCCAGCCGGTGGAACCCACGACCAGGTCGCCCACCTCGAATTTCGGATTGCGCGACTGCTCGACGCGGCTGACAGCGCCCCCGGTCATCACCTCGTCGATTTCCACCGGCGCGGCGTAGGACGGCGCGTCGCTCATGCGTCCGCGCATGTAGGGATCCAGCGACAGGTAGAGCGTCTTGAGCAGCACCTGGCCCTCCGCCAGCTCTGGCAGGTTGACGCGTTCGAGGCGGAAATTTTCCGGAGTCGGCGCGCCTTGCGGGCGCGAGACCAGGACGATGCGTTGGTTGAGCGTCGGTTCTTGAGGCATCAGGGGCTCCCTTGGGGAATGCATGAGTATAGGGTGCAGACCCTGATTAGCCTGCCAGGGTTCAGATCCGATAGGCACAAACAAAAATGCCAGGCACGAGGCCTGGCATTGGAGTGCAGCGCAAAACCAGCCGATTAGAACGGTAGCTTCATACCGGGTGGCAGTTGCATGCCAGCGGTCACGCCGCCCATTTTTTCCTGGCTGTTGGCTTCGATCTTGCGCACGGCGTCGTTGACGGCCGCGGCGAACAAGTCTTCCAGCACTTCACGGTCGTCATCGCTGACGCCTTCGAGCAGGCTTGGGTCGATGCTGACGCGCTTGATGTCGTGACGTCCGGTCATCACCACGCTGACCATATCGCCACCGGCTTTACCGGTGACTTCGGCGTTGGCCAGCTCTTCCTGCATCTTGGCCATTTTTTCCTGCATCTGCTGCGCCTGCTTCATCAGGCCGGCCATGCCACCTTTCATCATGGGAATCACCTCAAAAGTACGTGGATCAAATTAGTCGCCCGGTTTATGACGCCTGGGGCGCCGGGGCTTCGACAGGTTCAATAGTATCGTGACGGACGACCGCACCGAACTGTTGCATCATTTGTTGGATAAGCGGATCCGCGTGGATCGACTCCTCGGCGTCGCGCTGGCGGTTCAGGCGCCGACGCGTCGCAGCCTGGGCCGGGGTTTCCTGCTCGGGCTTGATCAGCTCGATGGCGATGGTCAGCGTGCGCCCATGGTACTGGTTGAGCGCATCGTTGAGCCGGCGCTGCTGGGTGGCATTGAACAAGGCGCTGTGGGCCGGGTCCAGGTGCAGCAGCCAGTGGTCACCGTCGACGGCGATCAATGTGCAGTTGGCGGCGATACTGCCGGTCATGCCGGAGATGGGCAATTTCGGAAACAATTCCAGCCATTGCAGGGCCAGGCCGGTGGCCGGGGCGGCAGCGGGCTCTACCTCCGGCTCGGGGGCCGGCTCAGCGGTGTGCTCGCTGGCCAGTTCGTCCAGGTAGCTGTAGGCCGAATCCATGTCCGGCTCGATGTAGTCTTCGTCCAGCGGCGGTTCGTCGTCGAGGTCGATGCCGGGGGTGGCGGCTTCAACCTGGGCCACGGTCGGCTCCGGCACAGGTGCGGATACCCACTCAGGCGCATCCGGCACCACGCTGTCCGGGGTCGGCGTGGGCATGGGGGTCAATTCCGGCTGCTCGCCGGTGGTCTCCAGTACCGGCTCCACGGCGGGCTGTTGCTCGGGCTCGACGGGCGCTTCAACCGGGTCGTTCCAGGGCAGGTCCACCGCGGGTTCGGGCTCGACAATCGCCTGCGGCTCAACCACCGGCGCTGCCGCTACGGGTGCAGGCTCAGGGGGCGGGGCAACCGGCGCGGGCGCAGCCACCACTGGCGCGACCACTGCCGCGCCAGCCACTGGTTTGGCGGAATCAACTGTGGCCTGGCTGATCCCCACTGGCTTTAGCGGCTGTCTCGGCGCATCCGTCGAGTCGGCGGGCCGGAACGCCAGCATCCGCAGCAACACCATCTCGAAGCCACCGCGCGGGTCCGGCGCCAGGGGCAGGTCGCGACGACCGATCAGGCCCATCTGGTAGTAGAACTGCACGTCTTCGGCCGGCAGCGCCTGGGCCAGCGCCAATACGCGGTCGCGATCGCCATGACCGTTGTCGACACCCTCAGGCAGTGCCTGGGCGATGGCGACACGGTGCAGCACATTGAGGATTTCCGAGAGCACGCCATTCCAGTCCGGGCCCTGCTCCGACAAATGGCGCACGGCTTCGAGCAACGCCTTGGCGTCGCCTTCGATGAGCGCATGCAGCACGTCGAACACCTGGCCGTGGTCCAGCGTGCCGAGCATGGCGCGCACATCGGCGGCCATGACCTTGCCTTCACCGAAGGCGATGGCCTGGTCGGTGAGGCTCATGGCATCACGCATCGAACCATCGGCGGCGCGGCCCAGCAGCCACAGCGCGTCGTCTTCGAACGGTACGTTCTCGACGCCCAGCACGTGGGTCAGGTGCTCCACCACCCGCTCAGGGGTCATGTTCTTCAGGGAGAATTGCAGGCAGCGCGACAGAATGGTCGCAGGAAGTTTCTGCGGGTCGGTGGTCGCCAGGATGAATTTGACGTACGGCGGCGGCTCTTCCAGGGTTTTCAACAATGCGTTGAAGGAGTGGCTGGAGAGCATGTGCACTTCGTCGATCAGGTAGACCTTGAAGCGGCCACGGCTCGGCGCGTACTGCACGTTGTCGAGCAACTCGCGGGTGTCTTCGACCTTGGTGCGGCTTGCGGCGTCGATCTCGATCAGGTCGACGAAGCGCCCTTCGTCGATCTCGCGGCAGACCGAACAGGTGCCGCAAGGCGTCGATGTGATACCGGTTTCACAGTTCAGGCACTTGGCGATGATGCGCGCAATCGTGGTCTTGCCCACCCCGCGGGTACCGGTGAACAGGTAGGCGTGGTGCAGCCGTTGGCTGTCCAAGGCATTGATCAGAGCCTTGAGCACATGGGTCTGGCCGACCATTTCGCGGAACGAGCGCGGGCGCCATTTACGTGCAAGAACCTGATAACTCATCGAAAACCGTCGCAACTGGGAAGCAGAAGCCGGTAATGCTAGCGGAGCAAGGGGGAAATTGCATCCGGCACGCTCGTCTAATCTGACTAAGCTCTCCTCAAAGGCTGCGCAAGGGCCTGAACCTGGAGAGCATATGCGCGTAGTCCTGGGCGCTTTATGGATGATAGCCACGACCCTTATGGCGGCGCCTGCGCCGCTGCACTTTTCGGTTTCCGACAGCTGGGCGATGCCCATGGTGCACCTTGAGGGCGGCATCCCGACCCAGGGCATCCTGTATGACGTAATGGTGAGCCTGGCCACCCAGGTCGGCCGCCCCGCCCAGTTCCAGGTGCTGGCCCGGGCGCGCCTGGCCAATGCCATGTCCCACGGGGAAATCGATGTGCGTTGTTACGTCGCCCAGGCGTGGCTGTACGACGTTCCCGGTGACTACACCTGGAGCGTCCCGCTGATGGTGCAGCGCACTGTCTTGATCAGCACTGAACCTGAACCGATCCAGGTGGACCGGTTGCTGCCGCAGGCGGTCGGCACGGTGCTCAACTACCGCTACCCCCTTCTCGACCCCCTCTTTGCCGATGGCCGGTTGAGCCGCGACGACGCGCGCAGCGAAGAGCAGGTGCTGCAAAAGCTGGTGGCCGGGCGTTACGCCTATGCGTTGAGCAACGAATGGATACTGGATCGCTTCAATCAGCAACTGCCGATCGCCCGCCGCTTGCATAACGTCGCCGTGATCGAAGAACAGCACCTGGGCTGCATCGTGCGCAACGACCCCAGCGTGCCGGTGCAACAGATCCTGCGCACGCTGTTGCGGATGAAGCAGTCCGGCGAGATCGACGCCATCATCCAGCTGTACACCGGGCAGACCGCACCCAGCGTGTCTCCAGACCGATAGCGGCCACGCTGGCCAACACCATCAGCCCACCCAGCAGCACCTGCAGGGCGATGTGTTCGCCCAGCAACAGCGCCGCCATCACCATTGCAACCGGTGGCACCAGGTACATCGCCACCGAAGCTCGGCTGACCTCGACATGTTTGAGCACGTAGCCCCAGGCCAGATACGCCAGGGCACTGGGAAAAACACCGAGCACCAGTATCGCCAGGTTTACCGACATCGGCGCCCGCGCGACCGCAGCAGGCAACCCCGGCAGGTTTACGCACAGCATCAAGGTGCCGGACCACACCATATAACAGGCCAGGGTCAGCGGACTGTAGTGGTGCGCATAACGCCTCTGCACTGCGAAACACACGCTCCAGGACAGTGCGGCCACCAGAATCAGCAAGCCGCGTGGGTCCAGATCAGCCAGCCCTTGGTCGCCCCGGATCACCACCAGCACACCGCACAACCCCAGCAGCACACACCCCCAGCGCCAGGCACTGACCCGCTCCTTCAAGCAGAAAAACGCAATCAACACGCTGAACAGCGGCGCCGACTGCGCCAGCACGCTGGATGCCGATGCCGTCACCCATTGCTGGCCGCTGTTAAGGCTGGTGTGGTGCAGGAACACGCCGAAAAAACCCAGTACCAGCAGCCACGGCAGATCCCGCAGGCGTGGCCGACCGATGCCCATCACCAGCGCCACCGCGCCCATGAACACCGACGCGATCAAAAATCGCAGCAGCGCCAATTGGCCGGGGCTGTAGCTGTGCAACCCCAGGTGCACGCCAATCGGCGAATACGCCCAACAGAGGATGACGGCGGCGACCACTAGCGTTAGCTTTACGGGGGTTGGGGTATTCATCGACGACATCCGGACACAGAAGGAATGCCGTCAGTCTTGGCCCGCGCCAGGCGCAGCACAATTAAGCGTTTCTGACTTCTGAGATCACGGGAACTGAGCAATGGAACTGGCCCAACTGAAAATGGTGCGAGCCGTGGCGCAAACCGGCAGCGTGGCCCAGGCCGCCCTGCAATTGCACTGTGTGCCGTCCAACATCACCACGCGCATCAAGCAGCTGGAAAGCGAGCTGGGCACGCCGTTGTTCATTCGCGCCGGACGTGGCCTGGCGATCAGCGCCGCCGGGGAAATTTTCCTGGATTACTGCGAACGCATCCTGGCGTTGGTGGATGAATCCAAGCGCGCGGTGGAGGCCAACGCGATGCCGCGCGGCACCTTGCGCATCGGTGCGGTGGAGTCCAGCGCCAGCGGGCGCCTGCCGCCGCTGCTGGCCGAATATCACCGGCGCTATCCCGACGTCAGCCTGGAACTGGTCACCGGCGCCTGGGCGCAGCTGCTGGACGACCTGCAGCACCATCGGCTCGACGTGGCGCTGGTGGCGTCAGCCAACCCGCGCGCCAAGCTGGACCATAGCGTGGTGTACCGCGAACGCCTGGTGCTGATCGCCAGTGCAACCAGCGCGCCGATCCAGGGCCCCGCCGACCTGGCGGGCCGCACCTTGCTGGTCTGGCCAGTGGGATGCCCGTATCGCGCTGCCCTGGAGAACTGGCTCAAGCCCCATGACCTCACGCCCGCCATCGCCAGCTACGCAAGCTGGGGCACGATCATTGGCTGCGTCAGCGCAGGGATCGGCGTGGCCCTGGCGCCGGAAGGCATTCTGGCTCGGTATGAACAGGCCGATCAGTTGGCGTCGTATCGATTCGAGGAACTGGCGCCGGTTGATAACCTGCTGTTCTGGAACCCAGACAGCCAGCGGCACCTGGCGCGGGATGCGTTCGCCCAGCTGTTGCGCGAAACCTTCAGCTGATCGGGCCGAGGTGATGCAAAGCGTCACGGGCTGCGCTTCCACGCGGGAGCGTGGGAGCGATCCTCGCGCCTGACAGGGTCAGCGCTTCGGCGCAGCCAACCGTGCGTATTGCTCCTGGCTGATCCAGCCGGTGAACGAACGGTCATCGGCATTGATGAACTCGACCTGTGCCCAGCCGTCCTTGAACGCCAGCACCCCCACCACATCATTCTTGACGACGTAGGGACGCTTGGCCGCTTTCGCCGTTGGGTTTTTCAGCAGGTAAGCCTTATCGGCCGACACCGTCACCAGGGCGATCCATTGCTTCCTGGCCGTCTGGCTCAGGTCCAGACCCGTGGCGATTTCCGGCATCAACACATTGATGCAGCCCGGATGCTGACGCCCTTGCGCCACCGTCAGGGTCACGCCATCGGACGACGCGGCCACGCTGCCGGGATAAGCCACATCGCGCCAGGTGGTCAGCGCTTCGGGCGGGCCCTGCATAAAGAAGCGGCACCCGCGCGTCACGCCCTCGCCCATGTCCTCGGCGTAGAAACCTTCGACCTGATGCTGCGGCGTCACCGCCAGCATCAGCCCTTCGTACTTGCCCGACTGCAACGTGGCCGAACCTGCAAAGGCAGGCACCACGGCGCACAGCGACAACACACCTGCCACCAGCAAACGAATCATCTTATTTCTTCCCTTCCAGTACGTCGTAGGCCTGCTTCATCAGCACGTCGTAGTTGCCATAGTCATCACCGTTATAGTTACGGGCCATGGCGGTAAAGTCCTTGTTTTTCATCGCGCTCAACAACGCGGTGTTTTTGCCGCAAAGGGCCAGGTAGGCCTTGAGTTGATTGCCGGCGTTCACTTTCAGTGACGCCACGAACTCAAACACAGTCTTGAACCCGCACGACGCAAAATTGAACCCCATGATCTGGAACATACCCCACGAGGCCGACATCAACGCTGCTTCCTGGTCCAGTGCGAACGCCGTGGCCATGGTTTCCCAGGCCTTGACCTGATCCTTGTTGTTGGCCTGCCATTGCGGGCCGGCTTTTTTCTTATAGATGTACGACAGCAGCGGGTGTGCCTGGTCGTAGATATGCTTGGTGTACTTGCGAAATTGATGGCCTTCGAAGGCGATGATCGGCAACTTGGCCGGCCCGAAGCCCACCTTCCCGCCCGACTCCACGGTGGCAAATGCCTTGATGACATTCACCGAGATCCCGTTGCCCAGCTGCTTGGCAGCATTCTGGAAATCCGTTTCGCTCAGCGTCGTGCCGCCGTCGCAGGTAGCCTGCATCATCAGCTGCCGGTTACGCCGTTCGGCCTCGATCACCGCACGCACCTGGTTGAGGTACACGTTGACGGTGGCCTGCACCGCATCGGCATTGTTATTGCCGAAGGCATTCAGAAACGTAGGAATACGCGTCGTCGGGAAGGCCTGCACCGGCACCTTCACCGCCTCTTCGATCAAGCTGTTGAAGGTACGGCCGGTAGGGTCGATCACGCCATCGGGATGGGCATACTTGAGATGACGAAACTGGTACTGGCTGATGCACTGCACCAACTGGCCGTCGCATTTGCCGTTTTCAGGCAGGGGGAACCCCAGCTTGGGGATGATCAGGTTGAATAAATACTGGATGCACTGCACATCGGCGGGCAGGTTGCGGGCTTTACCGGGGGTGCCGACCGAGGCACTGATAAGACGAGGCAACCCTTGCAGGCTTTTCATGACAGACATCCTTGTTAGTTAAAGAAGTGATAGCACTTCAATATCAAGTCGCGCCCTTGTCATACTCTGAAACAAGTGGCCGGCGCACGCTAACAAGGCGATTTGGGGTTGTCCAGCAGGGGCTTCAAAAGTTGTGAATCAGCCGGACTAAATCAGTTAGTAGCCATGCACTTCGCGAGTCTTCTGGTACTGGTGGTAGTCGATCCACTCGACCACGTCGTACGGTAGATAAAGCTGCACCCTGGCACGGGAAATGGCGATATACACCGCGCACAGCCGCTGATCGAACGCATAGGCATCCTTGAACTTCACATTGGTCAGCAACTCAGGCGTGAGCAAGACCCGATCGAATTCCATGCCGCCAGCGTCCTGGGCCAGCATCAATAAACAGCGTTCGGCCGGGTCGCCGCTCAGCCTGTTCAAACGCGTTACATCGGCCACGTTGAACCCTTTTTCCAGCCTGGCCTCGACCCACAGAAACGCCTCGTCGAACCGGCACGCGTCACGCACCTGTTGCCAGTCGGTCATATCGCTGAAAAACGGATGAGGCCCACGGTCACTGTACTCGCTGCCATAAAATTCTGGCTTGAACAGGGCGATGACGGTGTCCATGAAGTATTTGAGGTCCTGCTGCGCTTCATGGCTGGCAAAGGCACAGGCACAGCGCGCTTCGCTCAGTTCAATGAGCCATTTCATGCTGTCCCAGGCGGACGCGGTCAGCACTACGCAGCCTGGCGGCGGCACAAAACCCTGGGGATACAGCTCGATGCCGACATCAGCATCCCGCGCCCCCTCGAACAGTACCTTGCTTTTCTCGGAGTGCTGGCTGATCAGCGGATTGACCAGGCGCTCGACATTGCGCCCGGAACGCACGGAGTAGCTCACATCGGTGTGGCGAACTTCGCGGGCGCGTTTGACCATCACCCCGCTGGCCTGCTGATACTCATCGCCCAGGGTGATCAGCACCTGGCGACCGCGCTCGATGATTTGCAGCAGCGGTGCCGGAATATCCTGGCTCTCGTCGATCAACACATGGGTATAGCGTTCAGGCACTACGCTGCCTGCAAGGGCTGCGCGCTTGATCATCAACAAGGCTTCGAAGCCTGTGTGGCTGCTCCAGGCCGGATTCGCCTCAAGGTAACCCCACAACCGGCTGGAGTATTCGAGCAGCGCCTGGGCATCGACCGTCGACAACGGTTGCTTGAAATGCGGCAAGTGCTTGGCCGACAGGCTGTAGTCCCAGGAGCGGCAGTAGCTTTCCAGCACCTTGAGGCACACCTCCAGCACCGCCTGCCCTTCCAGGCGACGAAAACCAAAGATGTTCAGCTCCTGGGCCAGTGCCTGCTTGCTTGGCACGCGCACTTGCGTACGCACCGGCTGCGGCCTGGGGCCATGCAACAACGCGTGCGCGAACCCCTCAAAGGTCTGCCCGGCCTTTCTTTCCCGCGCGCCCACCATGCGCGCGCGCAAGGTTTCCAGCTTGGCCGGCGTACGGGCCAGCAACAAAGTCTTTTCGGGGCGCAGATGCTCCATAAGCGCCACCAGCAGATGACTCTTGCCGATGCCCGCGTACCCCTGGACATGCAGGTCTTCGTTCAGGTTGGCGCGAAAGGTTCGGACCAGCTTGTCCTGCTCGGCACTCAACCAGCGCTCGCGGTGCCGGGGCGTGACCATCTGCTGGCGGAACGGATTGTTGGCCTTGAGGTGACGAACTTTGTATTCGACGTCCCATTTGCCGTCGGGCAATAGATAGTCGCGGGCCGACACTTCATCGGCCAGCAGAAAACGCAATCCAAGGCTCTTGACCACATTGAGGCCGAAGTACAGCTTGCGCGTATCAAACAGCCGCTGCGCTTCCGACAGCAGGCTCACGGCCGCAGAATGCCTGGCCTCTGCCGCCCAGCCAATGAGCTTGGCCAGCACCCGTTCAGCGCCCACTGCACTCAGTTCGTTTTCCGGCATTTGCGCCAGATTCTGGATAACCAGCACCGCCGCAAGCTCCGGCTCACTCAGCGCAACGAGCGCAGCCGCACCCTCGGCGCTCAACAACCCGGCGCAGGTTTCGTCGGTGATCGGCAGGAATACCGGGCTGGATAACGCAAAATGTTCCGAGTGCATACAGCCTCATAGCCAGGGGAAGCGACGCTTGGGAGTATGCCACTAGTCGTGAAATGGCCGTCATGCACTGTGCAACAAACGTCACAGATGACTGGCTGAGTATTGGGATTTTGATTTGGATGGGTGTTGCAGGAGGGAGCGTTATGGAGGCAACCCCACCAGCCACACCCCGGCACACAATGTTCCCGCTGTGGCTGCTGCCTTCCGGCTCTGACCAGGTTCACGGGTAATCGTTGCGGGGGGACCGATGGGGTCACCATAACGACGCTGGCCTCTCGGCAAGCGGGGCCATTGTACCGATCTCATCGGAAGTTACAACCGTAAAAAATGAGAAGCTTCAAGTACTTGCCATGGCCTTGAACAATGACGCTATCCAAGGTGGGAGGGGGCTTGCCCCCGATGGCGGTGAACCAGCCAATAAATATGTTGGCTGACACCTTGCTATCGGGGGCAAGCCCCCTCCCACATTTTTTCATCATTGTGCCTGTAGGACTTCATCCGCCTTGCCGCCCTCTTCCTGGATCACCAGGTGAATGAAGTGCAACTTGGCAATTACCGCTGGCGGCAATACGAAGGGGTAAAAATCCGGCTGGCCCATGCTGCGCGACAATTCGTTGAGCATGCCGGCCAGTTCGATCCAGGCGTTGACGAAGGAGAGAAACGCCGCACCGCCAGGGTGGTCGGGGTCGTACAGGGTGGTCAGGGGAAACGGCTGGTAGTCCAGGTCCATCTCCCGCGCACTCATGCCGAAGCCCAGGGCCGTGTCGACCGCGTCCATCATGTGCAGGTAGTGAGCCCAGGTTTCGGCCCAGTCTTCCCAGGGGTGCATGGTGGCGTAGGCGCTGACGCAGGTTTGCTGCCAGTCCGGGGGTGGCCCGTTTTGGTAGTGATGATCGAGCGCGTCAGCGTAGCTTGCGCGCTCGTCGCCGAATAGGTTGCGAAAGGGTTCAAGCCAGTGGCTGTTGGCGATCAGGCGATCCCAGTAGTAGTGGCCGACTTCATGGCGAAAGTGGCCGAGCAACGTGCGATAGGGCTCGCGCATCTGCACGCGAACCTTTTCACGATGGGCGTCGTCGGCCTCCTTGATGTCGAGGGTGATCAGGCCGTTGGCGTGACCGGTGGTGGGCGCATTGCCTGCCAGGTCGATGCCGACGAAATCGAATGCCAGGCCGGTGTCTTCGTCGACGCATTTGGGCACCACCTGCAGGCCCAGACTGATCAGCTGCGCCACCAGTCGGCGCTTGGCGGTTTCCACCTTGCGCCAGCGCTCGGGGTTTTCCGGGACCGATAAGTCGGGAATGGTGCGGTTCAGGCTGCAGGCCACGCACAAGGAAAAGGTGCTATGCGCCGGGAGCAGCCAGTTGCAGGCAGCCGGTGTGTCGAGGTTGGCGCAGCGGCGAAAGGCGCCGGCGTCGAGGTTTTCATCCATCAGCCAGGTGTCGACCACGGGACCGGGCTGCAGCGAGGACAAGCGACTTTGCTGCGGGTGGTAGCCCAGCAGCGCCGAGCAGGCCAGGCACTGGCTGTTGCGAAAGAACAGGGACTGGCCGCAGCGGCATTGCCAGACCTTGCTGTTACGCGAAGAGCCGGCCATGAACGGTGCAGCGATACGCGAGCTGAGTTGGTCGAAGTAACGGAACATGGCGATCTCTCCCAGGGGGTGACTGAGACTAGATCATTTCCTTTGCAGGATCGTTCCCACGCTCAGCGTGGGAATGCATACGGTGACGCTCTGCGTCATGCCTTGGAAGAGCAGGCGCGGAGCGTCCAGGGCGCAATTCCCACGCGGAGCGTGGGAACGATCGTCATACGGGGATATTGTGCGTGGCCAGGAAGGCGACGAACGCCTCTTCGTCCAGCACCTTCAGGCCCAGCTCGCTGGCCTTGGCCAGTTTGGAACCGGCGCCCGGCCCGGCCACCACGCAATGGGTCTTGGCCGAAACGGAACCGGCCACCTTGGCGCCGAGGCTTTCCAGCTTGTCCTTGGCCACATCGCGGCTCATCAGCTCCAGGGAGCCGGTGAGCACCCAGGTGTGCCCGGCTTCCGGCAAGCCTTCGACGACCTTTTTCTCGCTTTGCCAGTGCATGCCGAAGTCCTTGAGCTGCTGCTCGATGGCCAGGGCCTGGCGGGCGTTGTCGGGGTTGTCGAAAAACTCGCGCACGGCCTTGGCCTGCTTCTCGGGCAGGGCCTGGCGCATGTCCAGCCAGTCGGCCTGGATCACGCCTTCGAGGCTGCCGAACTTGTCCGCCAGTTTTTGCGCCGCACCCGGCCCCACCGTGGGCACGTGCAGCTTGTCGAGCAGGCCGCCCAGGGTGGCGCTGGCGGCGAACTCAGCACTCAAGTCGCCCTGCTCCTGCAATTGCAGGCCGCATTCCTGCGGCGACAGCAGCGCGCCAATCACGTCCTCGTTATGACGGTCTTCAAAGAAGCTATGGATTTCGTGTGCCACTTCCAGGCCCACATCCGGCAGGTAGGTGAGCACTTCCGGCAGCGCTTTTTGCACACGCTCAAGAGAGGCCAGGGAGCGCGCCAGCACCTTGGCGGTCTCCTCGCCCACATCGGGAATACCCAGGGCGTAGATGAACCGCGCCAGGGTGGGCGTCTTGCTGTTTTCGATGGCGGCGATCAGCTTCTTGCTGGAAATGTCGGCGAAGCCTTCCAGGTCGATGATCTGCTCGTACTTGAGTTTGTAGAGGTCAGCCGGCGAACCGATGAGTTTTTCATCCACCAGTTGCTCGATGGTCTTGTCACCCAGGCCATCGATGTCCATGGCGCGGCGCGAGACGAAATGAATGATCGCCTGCTTGAGCTGCGCGCCACAGGCCAGCCGCCCGACGCAACGGTACACCGCGCCCTCGCTGACGGTTTCCTTGCCCTTGCTGCGCTTGACCAGTTGCGTGCGCTCCACATGGGAGCCGCATACCGGGCAGCTCTCGGGGATCTGCACCGCGCGGGCGTGTTCCGGGCGACGCTCGGTGACCACCGACACCACCTGCGGGATCACATCCCCGGCGCGGCGGATCACCACCGTGTCCCCGATCATCAGGCCCAGGCGCGCCACTTCGTCCATGTTGTGCAGGGTAGCGTTGGACACGGTCACGCCAGCGACCTTGACCGGCTTCAAACGCGCCACGGGGGTGACGGCACCGGTGCGGCCGACCTGGAATTCCACGTCAAGCAACTCGGTCAGCTCTTCCATGGCCGGGAATTTATGCGCAATGGCCCAGCGCGGCTCGCGGGCGCGGAAACCCAGTTCACGCTGGTAGGCGATGTTGTTGACCTTGAACACCACACCGTCGATTTCATACGCGAGGCTGTTACGCCGCTCGCCGATATCGCGGTAATAATCCAGGCACTCCTGGATACCCTTGGCCAGCTTGAGTTCATGACTGATGGGCATGCCCCACTTCTGCAACTGCTTGAGATTGCCGATATGGGTATCGCTGATATCCGCCGTCACCTGACCGATGCCATAGCAGCAGAATTCCAGCGGGCGACTGGCGGTGATCTTCGAATCCAGTTGGCGCAGGCTGCCGGCCGCGGCATTACGCGGGTTGGCGAAGGTCTTGCCGCCGACTTCCAGTTGCGAAGCGTTCAGGCGCTCGAAACCGGCCTTGGACATGAACACTTCACCGCGCACCTCCAGGGTGGCCGGCCAGCCGCTGCCGTGCAGCTTCAGCGGGATGTTGCGCACAGTGCGCACATTGACGCTGATGTCCTCGCCAGTGGTGCCGTCGCCACGGGTCGCGCCGCGCACCAATTCGCCGTCCTGATACAGCAGGCTGACCGCCAGGCCGTCCAGCTTCGGCTCGCAACTGTATTCGACGCTGCCAAACAGGTCACCGGCCGGCAGGTCCAGGCCCTCGGTCACGCGCCGGTCGAATTCGAGCATGGTCGCTTCATCGAAGGCATTGCCCAGGCTGAGCATCGGGATTTCATGCCTGACTTGGGTAAACGCCGACAGCGCCGCACTGCCGACCCGCTGCGTCGGCGAATCACGCGTCACCAGCTCCGGGTGCTCAGCCTCCAGGGCCTTGAGCTCATGGAACAGCCGGTCGTACTCGGCGTCCGGAATACTCGGCTCATCGAGGACGTGGTAGCGGTAGTTGTGCTGATCCAGTTCAGCGCGCAGTTCGAGGATGCGGGTAGGGGCGGCGGTCATGGGTGTTCTCTCATAAAGCAAAAGAGCAGCCGAAGCTGCTCAATATGTTAGTGCGCTTATTCTACTGACAACGCCGAAGCGCAATCCTCAGCGTTTCTGTGTCAGGGCGCGACGCTCGAACTCGACGATGCGCTGACGGTAATGCTCGATGGTCTGGGCAGTGAGGACGCTGCGTTGGTCGTCCTTGAGTTCGCCGTTCAATTCCTGGGACAGCTTGCGGGCTGCGGCCACCATCACGTCGAACGCTTGTTTCGGGTGACGCGGGCCTGGCAGACCGAGGAAGAAACTGACCGCCGGGGTGCTGAACAGGTCGATATCGTCCAGGTCGAAGGTGCCCGGCTTGACCGCGTTGGCCATGGAGAACAGCACTTCGCCGTTACCGGCCATGCTTTCGTGACGGTGGAAGATATCCATCTCGCCAAAGCGCAGGCCGCTCTCAAGGATGTTCTGCAACAGCGCAGGGCCCTTGAAACCACCCGCGTCGCGGCAGATCACACTGATTACCAGCACTTCTTCGGCGGCCGGCTGATCGTTGACCGATTGGCGTGGTGCGTTCTTGCCGGCGTTTTCATCCGGGAAATCATCGTCGCGGCTGCTGAAGCTCGGGCCTTCATCGACATCGAGGTTCAGGTCGCCCTGATGCGGCTCGGCAACGCCAGCGCTGCCGCGCTTACCGCGCTTGGACGAGGGTTCACGGGCTTCACGCACTGGCGCGCTCATCGACGGCAAGTCGTGTTCATCCAGTTGCGGTTCCTTGTGGGTGTCCAGCACACGGGGCGGCCCCAGCAGCTCGGCGCTGCCGTCATCGTCCGGCAGGTTGGACAGGTTTCGGTCCAGGCGGAATTTAAGCTTGCCCTTGCCACCGCGCATGCGGCGCCAGCCATCAAAAAGAATACCGGCAATGACAATAATGCCGATGACGATCAGCCACTCGCGCAGACCGATTTCCATGTAATCCCGTGCCTCTATAAAAAATGCTGAAAAATAAGGGGTTTAGCACCGTGCAAACCGCTTTAAAACGTGGCGCCAACTCTATGTTCTGACTGGCGTTTTGCCCACGCATACGAAAAATTGACATTAAACTAGCACGACCAAAGATAACTTTACACAGTTGCAGCGAAATGTGTCGAATTGCCAGCTTTTCGGCATAGTAGGCAATCTCCTACAGCCAGCTCCAACTGTGGCTACAAGCCCTGAGCTACAAGCTTCAAGCCAACTCACTCGCAGCTTGCCGCTTGAAACTCACAACTCGCCGCTAGGCGTCCACCATCTTCATGGCTTCTTCCACATCCACCGCCACCAAACGCGAACAGCCAGGCTCATGCATCGTCACGCCCATCAACTGATCGGCCATTTCCATGGCGATCTTGTTGTGGGTGATATAGATGAACTGCACGGTCTGGGACATCTCCTTGACCAGCCGAGCGTAGCGTCCAACGTTAGCGTCATCCAGCGGTGCGTCAACCTCATCGAGCATGCAGAACGGCGCCGGGTTCAGCTTGAAGATGGCAAATACCAGTGCCAGAGCGGTCAGGGCCTTTTCGCCGCCGGACAACAAATGGATGGTGCTGTTTTTCTTGCCCGGTGGCCGCGCCATGATCGTTACCCCTGTATCGAGTAGATCTTCGCCCGTCAGTTCCAGGTAAGCGCTGCCACCACCGAAAACTTTTGGGAATAAGGCCTGTAAACCGCCATTAATCTGATCAAAGGTATCCTTGAAGCGGTTGCGGGTTTCCTTGTCAATCTTGCGGATCACGTTTTCCAGGGTGTCCAGGGCTTCCACCAGGTCGGCGTCCTGGGCGTCCAGATAACGCTTGCGCTCGGACTGCTGCTGGTACTCATCAATGGCCGCGAGGTTGATCGCGCCGAGTCGCTGGATACGCGCGGCAATCCGCTCCAGTTCTTCCTCGGCGTCTTTTTCGTTGGCCTGGGCGGTCAGTGTGTTGAGCACGCCGTGCAGGTCGTAACCGTCTTCCAGCAACTGGTCCTGCAAGGTTTTGCGGCGCACGGTCAGGGCTTGCCACTCCATGCGTTGCTGTTCGAGCTGGCCGCGAATCAGCTGGGATTGCTGCTCGGCCATGGTGCGGCGCTTTTCGGCGTCGCGCAGTTCGCGGTCGGCGTCTTCCAGGGCGATCTGCGCGGTCTTGAGTTCTTCGTCAACGCTCATGCGCTTGTCGAGCAACTCTTCAAGCTTGAGGCGCAGCTCTTCAAGGGGCGCTTCGCCCTCCTCCAGGTTGAGGCTCAACTGCTCGCGTTTCTCGGTGAGGCGTTCCGACTGCATCTCCAGGCGCTCGAGGGCCTGGGCCGTGGAAGCGTGCTGGGCGCGCAGCGAGCCCAGGCGTACCGCCAACTGGTGGGCGTGGTCCTTGTGCTGGCGGGCTTCCTGGCGCACGCGGTCAAGCCGTTCGCGCAGGCTGTCGCGCTGGGCCAGCAGCAATTCGCGCTGCTCGGTGTCCAGGGCCATGCTGTCGAGGGCTTCCTGCAATTGCAGGCGCGCTTCGCCGATCTGTTCGTGCTCCAGGGCGCGCTGTTCGCCCATCTCGGTCACTTCTTCGTCGAGACGGGTGCGGCGCAGGGTCAGTTGTTCGACCTTGGCCTTGCTCGCCGACAGCTGGGCCTTGAGTTCGCCTTGCTGACGCGCTTCGTCCTGCAACAGGCGGCGCAGGTGTTCACGGCCGGTCTCTTGCTGGCGCTGGGTGGCGCGCAGGGTTTGCAGCTCGGTTTCCAGGTTTTCCAGGGTGGCTTCGCGTTCTTCACGCTCGGCGCTCAGGTTGACGATTTCCTGGCCACGGGCCAGTACCCCGCTCTCGGCTTCGCTGGCACGCCGCACGCGCAGAAAGTGACGACCAACCCAGTAACCGTCACGGCTGATCAGGCTTTCACCGCCACCCAACTGACCGCGCTGGGCCAGGGCCTGCTCAAGCGATTCAACCGGTTTGACCTGGCCCAGCCACGGCGACAGATCAATCGCCGCCTCGACCTTGTCCAGCAGGCTGCCCGGCACGCGCGTGCCGTCGGCGGCCGGGCTGAGCAGGCGCAGGTCACCCTGAGCAAAACCGGCCAGGTCGAAGCCGCCAAAATCATCCACCAGCACCGCTTGCAGGTCGGCGCCCAACACGGTTTCCACCGCCAGTTCCCACCCGGCCTCCACTTTCAGCCCTTCGGCCAGGCGTGGGCGCTCGGCCAGATGCTGGTCGCGCAGCCATTCGGCGGTGCCGGTGCCAGGGTCCAGCGCGGCTTGCTGCAGGGCTTCAAGCGATGCCAGCCGCCCGTTGAGCCGCTGCAGATCGCCCTGGGCCTGCTGCTGCGCCTGGGTCGCGGTGTGCAGTTGCTGACGCAATTGCTCCAGGCGCTCCACTTGCTGTTCTTCGCTGGCTTCGAGTTCTTCCAGGGTCATTTCGCTTTCGGCCAGCTGCTCGCTCAACTGCAGGATCGCGGCGTCTTCCGGGTCGGCGGCGAGCAATACGCGCTCGTCCTGCAGGCGGCGCTGACGCTCGGCCAATCGCTCCATGCTGGTTTCCAACTGCTGGATGCGCGACTGCTGCACCTCGGCCTGGCGCCGCGGTTCGGCGGAGGTGAGGTTGAAGGTGTCCCACTGCTCCTGCCAGCCGTGCATGCTGGTTTCGGCTTCTTCCAGGGCCGCCGCCGCTTCTTCGGCGGCGGCGCTGGTGATTTCCTGCTCGGGGGTGAGCATGTCCAGCTCTTCGCCCAGGGTCAGCAGCAAGGTACGGTCGTGGCCCAGGTGCGACTCGGTTTCCAGGCGCGCGCGCTCGGCTTCCTTCAGGTCGTCCTGCAACTGGCGCAGACGCTGCTGGCCGTGCTGGATGCTCTGTTCGACCCGGGCGATGTCGCCGCCCACCGAATAGAAGCGCCCCTGCACCAGATTGAAGCGCTCGGACAGCTCATGGTGCCCGTCCCGCAGGCGCTCGATACTGGCGTCGGCGTTGCGCTGCTCGGCCACCAGCGCTTCAAAGCTGACTTCCTGGGTGCCGATGATCGCCTCGCGCTGGCCAACCTGATCGTTCAACGCCTGCCAGCGCAGGGCCGACAGCTGTGCCTTGAGCTGGCGCTCTTCGCCCTTGTATTCCTGATACTTCTCGGCAGCCTGGGCCTGGCGGTGCAGGCGCTCCAACTGGCGCTCCAGCTCTTCACGCAGGTCGGTCAGGCGGGCGAGGTTTTCATGGGTGCGGCGGATGCGGTTTTCGGTTTCGCGGCGGCGCTCCTTGTATTTGGAGATGCCGGCCGCTTCTTCGATGAAATTGCGCAGGTCTTCAGGCTTGGCCTCGATCAGCTTGGAGATCATGCCCTGCTCGATGATCGAGTAGCTGCGCGGGCCCAGGCCTGTGCCGAGGAAGATGTCGGTGATGTCGCGTCGACGGCATTTGGTGCCGTTGAGGAAGTAACTGTTCTGGCTGTCACGCGTGACTTTACGGCGGATGGAGATTTCCGCGTAGGCCGCATATTCGCCGATCAGGGTGCCGTCGGAGTTATCGAACACCAGTTCGATGCTGGCCTGGCTCACCGGCTTGCGGCTGGTGGAGCCGTTGAAGATGACGTCGGTCATCGACTCGCCACGCAGGTTTTTCGCCGAGCTCTCGCCCATCACCCAGCGGACGGCGTCGATGATATTCGACTTGCCGCAACCATTGGGCCCGACCACCGCCGCCATGTTACTGGGGAAGTTCACCGTGGTCGGGTCGACAAAGGATTTGAACCCCGCCAACTTGATGCACTTGAGCCGCACGCTTAGGCGTCCGCCAACGCTGCGATCACCAGCGTGCTGCTGCGCTGGCAGTAGGCCGACAACACCAGGCGGATCTGCGCCAGGTCACGGGCCAGCACGGCAGCGAGCAACTGTTCGAACAGCGTGATGTACTCGCTCATTTCCGCCTTGCGCTGCTCGAGGGCCAGGTAATAGGCGCGGTTCATCGCCGGCTGCAGGTTTTCGACGGTTTCCTGCAGATACGGGTTGTTGGCGAAGGGGTACGCGGCGCGCATCACGTTGAAGCTTTCTTCGACGAAGGCGCGGATGTCCTGGCGCTCATAGCTGCCCATCAGGCGCTGCTGAATTTGCAGGAAAGGCGCCATGTCGGCCTGGGTCTGCCAGCCTTCGGCCACCGCATTGCCAAGCAGGATGTACATCTCGCCCATCAACGTACACAGGCTCTGCACCTTGTGCGCGGTGAGTTCGGTGACGTGGGCGCCACGGCGCGGCAGGATCGCGATCAGGTGCCGGCGCTCGAGGATCAGCAAGGCTTCGCGCACGGAGCCACGGCTGACATTCAGCGCCAGCGTGACCTTCTGCTCCTGGATCCGCTCCCCAGGCTTGAGATCGCCGCGAATGATACGTTCGGCGAGGTGGTGAGCGATTTGCTCGGCGAGACTGTCCGGCGCCTTGAACGTCATGTTTTCCCTTCAAAATCTTCTATCGGTACAAGCGCGGCAGTGTAGCGCATTGGCCCGCTGATGGCGCTACGCCCACCGTGGCGAATTTGGCATGAAACACGCAAGCCCGAATAGCGATAAGCCCCTGAAAACAACAGTTTCAGAAGACTGAACCATAATTGTCAGTGTTGTGATCGCATTTTCTTGACCCTTAAGTCAGAAAATCATTGACCGAAAAGTCAGACATGACTAGATTCGGCGCAAAGCGGTTAACAACAATAATGAGTCTGCGAGGCCTTCCGTGATCCAGTTTTTACTTAACCAGGAACTCCGTAGCGAGCACGCCCTGGACCCCAACCTCACCGTGCTCAACTACCTGCGTGAGCACGTGGGCAAACCCGGTACCAAGGAAGGCTGCGCCAGCGGCGACTGTGGTGCGTGCACCGTGGTGGTGGGCGAGCTGCACAGCGATGATCAAGGCGTTGAGCAGATTCGCTATCGCAGCCTCAATTCCTGCCTGACCTTTGTCTCGTCGCTGCACGGCAAGCAACTGATCAGCGTTGAAGACCTCAAGCACCAGGGCCAACTGCACAGCGTGCAACAGGCGATGGTCGAGTGCCACGGTTCGCAGTGCGGCTTCTGCACCCCAGGTTTCGTGATGTCGCTGTTTGCCTTGCAGAAGAACAGCGACGCGCCCGACAGCCAGAAGGCCCACGAAGCCCTGGCCGGCAACCTGTGCCGCTGCACCGGCTACCGTCCGATTCTGGCGGCCGCGGAACAAGCCTGCTGCAACAAGCCTCACGACCAGTTCGACAGCCGCCAGGCCGAGACCATCGCCCGCCTCAAAGCCATCGCGCCGACCCAAACCGGTGAACTCAACAGCGGCGACAAGCGCTGCCTGGTGCCGTTGACCGTCGCCGACCTGGCCGATCTCTACGACGCTTACCCGCAAGCCCGCCTGCTGGCCGGCGGCACCGACCTGGCGCTGGAGGTCACCCAGTTCCATCGCACCCTGCCGGTGATGATCTACGTCGGCAATATTGCCGAGATGAAGCGCATCGAAGCCTTCGACGACCGCCTGGAAATCGGCGCCGCCACCGCCCTCTCCGACTGCTACGCCGCGCTGCACCACGAATACCCCGACTTCGGCGAACTGCTGCATCGCTTTGCCTCGTTGCAGATCCGCAACCAGGGCACCCTGGGCGGCAATATCGGCAACGCCTCGCCGATTGGTGATTCGCCGCCATTGCTGATCGCCCTCGGCGCGCAGATTGTGCTGTGCAAGGGCGATACCCGCCGTACCCTGGCGCTGGAAGACTACTTCATCGATTACCGCGTCACCGCCCGCCAGGACAGTGAATTCATCGAGAAGATCATCGTGCCCAAGGGTCACTCGCTGTTTCGCGCGTACAAGGTTTCCAAGCGCCTGGACGACGATATTTCCGCCGTGTGCGCCGCCTTCAACCTGACACTCGACAACGGCGTAATCCGCGAGGCCCGCGTTGCTTTCGGCGGCATGGCCGCAACCCCCAAGCGCGCCAGGCACTGCGAGACGCAACTGATTGGCGCCACCTGGAACGCCGCCACCGTGGAGAAAGCCTGTGCCGCCCTGGCCGAGGATTTCACCCCGCTCTCGGACTTCCGCGCCAGCAAGGAATACCGCCTGCTCAGTGCGCAAAACCTGCTGCGCAAATACTTCATCGAACTGCAAACGCCGCACATCGAGACTCGGGTGACCGCTTATGTCTAACCATCACGCCGTGGAAAAAACCCAGGCAGAACTCGCCGAACTGTTTGCCCGCGACCTCACGTCCGGGGTCGGGCGCAGCGTCAAGCATGACAGCGCCGCCAAGCACGTCAGTGGTGAGGCGCAGTACATCGACGACCGCCTCGAATTTCCCAACCAGCTGCACCTGTATGCGCGCATGTCCGACCGCGCCCACGCGAAAATCCTCAGCATCGACACCGCCCCCTGCTATGCCTTCGAAGGCGTGCGCATCGTGATCACCCACGAAGACGTACCGGGCCTCAAGGACATCGGCCCATTGATGCCGGGCGATCCGCTGCTGGCCATCGACACCGTGCAGTTCGTCGGCCAGGTGGTATTGGCCGTGGCCGCCCGTGACCTTGAAACGGCACGCAAGGCCGCGATGGCGGCAGTGATCGAGTACGAAGACCTGGAGCCGGTACTGGATGTGGTCGAGGCGTTTCGCAACAAACACTTCGTGCTCGACAGCCACAGCCATCAACGCGGCGATTCGGCCGGCGCGCTGGCCACGGCGAAAAACCGTATCCACGGCACGCTGCATATCGGCGGCCAGGAACACTTTTACCTGGAAACCCAGATCTCCTCGGTGATGCCCACCGAAGACGGCGGCATGATCGTCTACTGCTCCACGCAAAACCCCACCGAAGTGCAGAAACTAGTGGCGGAAGTGCTTGATGTGTCGATGAACAAAATTGTCGTGGATATGCGCCGCATGGGCGGCGGGTTCGGCGGCAAGGAAACCCAGGCCGCCAGCCCCGCCTGCCTGTGCGCGGTGGTGGCGCGCCTCACCGGCCAGCCCACCAAGATGCGCCTGCCGCGGGTCGAAGACATGCTGATGACCGGCAAGCGCCACCCGTTCTATATCGAATATGACGTGGGCTTTGACGACAACGGCCGTTTGCACGGCATCAACCTGGAACTGGCGGGCAACTGCGGCTGCTCGCCGGACCTGTCCAACTCGATTGTCGACCGCGCGATGTTCCACGCCGATAACGCCTATTACCTGGGCGATGCCACGGTCAATGGCCATCGCTGCAAGACCAACACCGCATCCAACACCGCTTATCGTGGCTTCGGTGGCCCGCAAGGAATGGTCGCCATCGAGGAAGTGATGGACGCCATCGCTCGCCACCTGGCGCTGGACCCGTTGGCCGTGCGCAAGGCCAACTATTACGGCAAGACCGAGCGCAACGTTACCCACTACTACCAGACGGTCGAGCACAACATGCTCGAAGAAATGACCGCCGAACTTGAAGCCAGCAGCCAATACGCCGAGCGCCGCGAAGCGGTGCGTCTGTACAACGCCCACAGCCCGATCCTGAAAAAGGGCCTGGCGCTGACACCGGTCAAATTCGGTATCTCGTTCACTGCAAGTTTCCTTAACCAGGCCGGCGCCCTGATCCACATCTACACCGACGGCAGCATCCACCTGAACCACGGGGGCACCGAGATGGGCCAGGGCCTGAACACCAAGGTCGCCCAGGTGGTGGCCGAGGTGTTCCAGGTCGACATCGACCGCGTGCAGATCACCGCCACCAACACCGACAAGGTGCCCAACACCTCGCCGACAGCCGCCTCCAGCGGCGCCGACCTGAACGGCAAGGCCGCACAGAATGCCGCCGAAACCATCAAGCAGCGCCTGGTGGAGTTTGCCGCGCGCAAGTACGACGTGAGCGAGGCGGACGTGGAATTTCGCAACGGCCATGTGCGCGTGCGCGAGCAGATCCTGAGCTTCGAGGCGCTGATCCAGCAGGCGTATTTCGCCCAGGTGTCGCTGTCGAGCACCGGCTTCTACAAGACCCCGAAAATCTTCTACGACCGCAGCCAGTCGCGCGGACGGCCGTTCTACTACTTCGCCTTCGGCGCAGCGTGCTGCGAAGTGATCGTCGACACCCTGACCGGCGAATACAAAATGCTGCGCACCGACATCCTCCACGACGTGGGCGCCTCGCTGAACCCGGCCATCGACATCGGCCAGGTCGAAGGCGGGTTTATCCAGGGCATGGGCTGGCTGACCATGGAAGAGTTGGTGTGGAACAACAAAGGCAAGCTGATGACCAACGGCCCGGCCAGCTACAAGATCCCGGCCGTGGCGGACATGCCGCTGGACCTGCGGGTCAAGCTGGTGGAAAACCGCAAGAACCCGGAGGACACGGTGTTCCATTCCAAGGCCGTGGGCGAGCCGCCGTTCATGCTCGGGATTGCCTCGTGGTGCGCGATCAAGGATGCGGTGGCGAGCCTGGGTGACTATCGTCATCAGCCCAGGATCGATGCGCCGGCCACGCCGGAACGGGTGTTGTGGGGGTGTGAGCAGATGCGGCGGTTACAGATGGCGACAGCCGTTGAGACTGAAACCGAGACAGCTTCGCTCTAGACCGAGGCGCTGCCATCGGGGGCAAGCCCCCTCCCACAATTTGATCTGCGAATACATTCAAATGTGGGAGGGGGCTTGCCCCCGATGACGGCCTGACAGACACCACAAGAGGTGACCATGAACAACTGGATCAGCGCCCTCGCCGACCTGCAAAACCAAGGCGAACCCTGCGTGCTCGTCACCATCATCGAAGAACTCGGTTCCACCCCACGCAACGCCGGTTCCAAGATGGTGATCAGCGCCGCCCACACCTTCGACACCATCGGCGGCGGGCACCTGGAATACAAGGCGACGCACATCGCCCGCCAGATGCTTGCCCTTGGCCAGCAGAACACCCACCTGGAACGCTTCAGCCTTGGCGCGAGCCTGGGCCAGTGCTGCGGCGGTGTGACGGTGCTGTTGTTCGAGCCCATGGGCCAGGTGCAGGCGCAGATTGCCGTGTTCGGCGCCGGCCACGTAGGGCGTGCGCTGGTGCCGTTGCTGGCGAGCCTGCCGTGCCGGGTGCGCTGGATCGATTCGCGCGAGCAGGAGTTTCCCCAGCAGATCCCCCAAGGCGTGCGTAAAATCGTCAGCGAAGAGCCGGTCGACGAAATTGCCGACTTGCCGGCGGGCAGTTACTGCATCGTCATGACCCACAACCACGCCCTGGACCTGGAACTGACCGCCGCCCTGCTCAAGCGCGATGATTTTGCCTACTTCGGCCTGATCGGCTCCAGGACCAAGCGCGTCAAGTTCGAACACCGCCTGCGTGATCGCGGCTTCGACCCCGCGCAATTGCAACGCATGCGCTGCCCGATGGGCCTCACCGAGGTGAAGGGCAAATTGCCGGTGGAGATCGCCATTTCCATCGCTGGCGAAATCATCGCCACCTATAACGCCCAGTTCGGCCAGCACACCGCCAGCGCCGAACCCATTGCCAAATTGCTGCCGGTCTCACGCCGCAGCCAAGCCAAGAATTGAGATAACCATGCCCTTGACTCGCAAAGCCTACCGTGCCGCCATCCTGCACAGCATCGCCGATCCCGCCGAGGTCGGCATCGACGCGTCCTACGAGTATTTCGAAGACGGCCTGCTGGTGATCGACAACGGCCAGATCAGCGCGGTTGGCCATGCCGGCGACCTGCTGCCGACCCTGCCCGCCGACATCGACGTCACGCATTATCAGGACGCGCTGATCACCCCCGGCCTGATCGACACCCACATCCACCTGCCGCAGACCGGCATGGTCGGCGCCTATGGCGAGCAACTGCTGGACTGGCTCAACACCTACACCTTCCCGTGTGAAAGCCAGTTCGCCGACAAGGCGCACGCTGACGAAGTGGCGGATATCTTCATCAAGGAACTGCTGCGCAACGGCACCACCACGGCGCTGGTATTCGGCAGCGTGCACCCGCAATCGGTGAACTCGTTCTTCGAAGCCGCTGAAAAACTTGACCTGCGCATGATCGCCGGCAAAGTGATGATGGACCGCAACGCGCCGGACTACCTGACCGACACCCCGCAATCGGGCTACGAGCAAAGCAAGACGCTGATCGAACGCTGGCACGGCAAGGGCCGCCTGCATTACGCCGTCACGCCGCGATTCGCCCCCACCAGCACGCCGGAACAACTGGCCCTGGCCGGGCAACTGTTGGGGGAATACCCGGACCTGTACATGCAGACCCACATCAGTGAGAACAAGCAGGAAGTCGAGTGGGTGAAGGCGCTGTTTCCGGAGCGCAACGGCTATCTGGACGTGTACGACCACTACAAGCTGCTCGGCGAACGCTCGGTGTTTGCCCATGGCGTGCACCTGTGCGACGAGGAATGCGCACGGTTGGCCCAGACCGGTTCGGCCGTGGCGTTTTGCCCGACATCAAACCTCTTCCTCGGCAGTGGCCTGTTCAACCTGCCGATGGCCGAAAAGCACAAACTGAATGTAGGCCTGGGCACCGACGTAGGCGGCGGCACCAGTTTCTCGCTGCTTCAGACACTGAATGAAGCCTACAAGGTCATGCAACTGCAAGGCGCGCGGTTGAGCCCGTTCAAGTCGCTGTACCTCGCCACCCTGGGCGGCGCACGAGCGCTGCGCCTGGAAGACAAGATCGGCACCCTGCAGCCGGGCACGGATGCGGACTTCCTGGTGCTGGACTACAACGCCACGCCGCTGCTCAGCTATCGCTTGAAGCAGGCCAATAACATTGCCGAGACGCTGTTCGTGCTGATGACGCTGGGGGATGATCGGACGGTGTTGCAGACCTATGCAGCCGGCCAACTCGTGCACCAACGCTAATTTCAGCCGCAGCACAAAACAAATGTGGGAGGGGGCTTGCCCCCGATAGCAGAGTATCAGTCACTGATTCAGTTGACTGACACACCGCCATCGGGGGCAAGCCCCCTCCCACATTTGATTGGGTTGGGCTTACAACTTTACCGAAGAGCGCCCTGGCTTCTTGGTCTGCAGCAAATGCGAGAACACCGCATGCAAGTCATCCGATGCACTTTCCTCATCGAGGTTGAGCTTGCTGTCGATATGGTCCATGTGATGCATCATCAAGTCCACCGCCAGTACCGCATCGCGGGCTTCGATCGCGTCGATCAGCTGGGTGTGTTCATCGTAGGAACAGTGCGAGCGGTTGCCGCTTTCGTACTGGGCGATGATCAATGAAGTCTGGGACACCAGGCTACGCTGGAAGCTGATCAACGGCGCATTCTTCGCCGCTTCAGCCAGCTTCAAGTGAAACTCGCCGGAGAGGCGGATGCCGGCACCCCGGTCGCCACGGGAGAAACTGTCGCGTTCGTCGTTGACCATCTGGCGCAACTCGGCCAATTGCTCAGCGGTGGCGTGCTGTACCGCCAATTCGGTGATCGCCCGCTCCACCAGGCGCCGGGCCATGAACACCTGGCGCGCCTCTTCAACGCTTGGGCTGGCGACGACCGCGCCACGATTGGGCCGCAGCAACACCACGCCTTCATGGGCCAGACGCGATAGCGCGCGGCGAATGATGGTGCGGCTTACGCCGAAGATTTCGCCCAGTGCCTCTTCGCTCAATTTGGTGCCGGGTGCCAGGCGTTGCTCGAGGATCGCCTCGAAGATATGCGCGTAGACGATATCGTCCTGGGTTCCGCTGCGACCAGCCTTGCCGGCTCGCGGTTGTTTCTTGAGAGGTTGCAACTGTTCGTTCATGGGCACTCGGGTTTGGAGAACGGCGGCGAATTAACGGTAATACGGCAACAGCGGGTCGCTGGCAAGTATCACCTAAAAACAGGGCACATTGTACACAACCCTATGCGCCAACACACTGTACGGCTGTTTGCGGCGTCGGCTGTATTGCAATGGGACGTTACGTTTGAGTTTAGGCTTGATTCCACGATTTCCCCACGCCCTCTTTGTAGGAGCGAGCTTGCTCGCGAAAAACGTCAACGATAAAGCGAGCTTCCTGAATAACCATGGCGCTCTCGGGTTTTTCGCGAGCAAGCTCGCTCCTACAAAAGAACGCCTGACACAAGGAACACCTTTCCATGACCGACGCCACCCAAGCGCCGTTGCGCCCACTGGCCGACACCTCGCCATCGGCCCTCGTCGCCGGTTTCATCGCCATGATGACCGGCTACACCAGCTCGCTGGTGCTGATGTTCCAGGCCGGCCAGGCCGCCGGGTTGACCACGGCGCAGATCTCCTCATGGATCTGGGCGATTTCCATCGGCATGGCGGTGTGCAGCATCGGCCTGTCCCTGCGTTACCGCACGCCGATCACCATTGCCTGGTCGACACCCGGCGCGGCGCTGCTGATCACCAGCCTGGGCGGGGTCAGTTACGGCGAGGCCATCGGCGCCTACATTACCTGCGCGGTGCTGGTAACGATCTGCGGGCTGACCGGCAGCTTTGAAAAACTGGTCAAGCGTATCCCCGCCTCACTGGCGGCGGCGTTGCTGGCGGGGATTCTGTTCAAGATCGGCAGCGAAATCTTCGTCGCCGCGCAGCATCGCACCGGCCTGGTGCTGGGGATGTTTTTCACTTACCTGATCATCAAACGCCTGTCGCCGCGTTATGCCGTGCTGGCCGCGCTGGTGATCGGCACCTTGTTGTCAGGCTTGATGGGGCTGCTGGACTTCAGCGGTTTTCACCTGGAAGTCGCGACACCGGTGTGGACCACGCCGCATTTCTCACTGGCGGCGACCATCAGTATCGGCATTCCGCTGTTCGTGGTGGCGATGACTTCGCAAAACATGCCGGGGGTCGCCGTGCTGCGCGCCGACGGCTACACCGTGCCGGCCTCGCCACTGATCACCACCACCGGCCTCGCCTCGCTGGTGCTGGCGCCATTTGGCTCCCACGGTATCAACCTGGCGGCGATCAGCGCGGCGATCTGCACCGGGCCGCATGCCCATGAAGACCGCAACAAACGCTACACCGCGGCCGTGTGGTGCGGGGTTTTCTACGGGATTGCCGGGGTGTTCGGCGCGACCCTGGCGGCACTCTTCGCAGCGTTGCCCAAGGAACTGGTGCTGTCGATTGCGGCCCTGGCGTTGTTTGGCTCGATCATCAATGGCCTGAGCATCGCCATGAATGAGCCCAAGGAACGGGAAGCGGCGCTGATCACCTTTATGGTCACCGCGTCAGGCCTGACGTTGTTTTCCATCGGTTCGGCGTTCTGGGGGATTGTGGCGGGGCTGTTGACGCTGCTGATTCTGAATGGGAGGAGAAGCTAGCTTCAAGCTTCAAGCTTCAAGCCGCATCAGCTTGCGGCTTGAAGCTCGTAACTTGCCGCTTCAATTCTTGGAATTGATCGGCTTTTCCGGATACCACACGTCCAGCAACGGGCTGACTTCAGCCTTGGTCAGCTCGGAACGGGTTTTCAGCCAGGCTTCAACAGCAGCACGCTGCTCTTCGGAGACCGAGCCGCGCTTCTGCAGGCAAACCAGACCGTAGTCATCGCCGCCGACATAGCCCAGACCGTTGGCTTCCATGGCTTCTTTGATGAATGCTTCGAGGAAAGCGTCGATAGCTTCTTCACTCAGGCCTTCGTTGAAGTCCAGGTTCAGTTCGAAACCCAGCTCTTGAAATTCATCAACGCACAATTTTTTGCGCAGACGCTGGGAACGGTTAGTCGCCATTGGAACAATCCTCATAAGTAATAACGGGCGGCACTTTAGCAGTTTAAGACGGCAATTGCCCGACTCTCTGGGACGGGCGGCGCTTTGCCGATAAAAAAACCCGGATTCCCCGCTATCGTTCAGCTACAAGTAAGCTTGGGTTGGGGCATAATGCCGACACTTTCGTGACCAATGAGGGATTTTTCTTCCATACCCCTCGCCTTTTTCACCCTTCCCAGCAGTAGGGTCTTATTTCTTATGATCAAATCTTTACGTTCTGTTTTCCTCGCCGGCGTTCTCCTGCCACTGGCCGTTTGCGCCACCGCCGCCCCCGTCAATACCGCCCTGCCCCCCAGCGTTGCCCAAGCCCTTCAGAAGGCCAAACTGCAAAACACCGCGTTGTCCCTGGTGATGCTGCCGTTGAACGGCCCCGGAACGCCGACCGTATTCAATGCCGATGTTTCGGTAAACCCGGCCTCGACCATGAAACTGGTGACGACCTACGCGGCCCTGGAAATGCTCGGCCCCAACCATCAGTGGAAAACCGAGTTCTACACCGACGGCGTACTCAGCGGCGGCGTGTTGCGCGGCAACCTGTACCTCAAGGGCGGCGGCGATCCCAAGCTGAACATGGAGAAACTCTGGCTGCTGATGCGCGACCTGCGCGCCAACGGCGTACAGCAAGTCACCGGCGACCTGGTGCTGGATCGCAACTTCTTCCAGCAGCCGCAATTGCCGGAGTTCAATGACGACGGCAACGACGAGAACAAGCCGTTCCTGGTCAAGCCCGACGCCTTGCTGGTCAACCTCAAGGCCCTGCGTTTCGTGACGCGCAATGATGCGGGCCGGGTGATCGTGTCGGTCGAGCCGCCGATTGCGAGCATTCGCATCGACAACCAGGTGAAAGTGTCCAACGCCAAACAGTGCACTGGCGACGTGCGCTACAGCCCGATGACCGCAGCCGATGGCAGTGTGACCGTGACGGTCAGCGGCCAACTGGCCGACGGTTGCAGTTCGCAGACCTACTTGTCGCTGCTCGACCATGCCACCTACACCGCTGGCGCCGTGCGGGCGATCTGGAAGGAACTGGGCGGCACCATCCAGGGCCGCGACATCCAGGCGCCAGTGCCCAAGGATGCCAAGGTCCTGGCCCGTGCGTTCTCGCCGGACCTGGCGGAAATCATCCGTGACATCAACAAATACAGTAACAACACCATGGCCCAGCAGCTGTTCCTGAGCCTGGGTGCGCAGTTTCGCAACGATGCCGACGGCGACGATGCCAAGGCTGCGCAACGCGTAGTGCGTCAGTGGCTGGCGAAAAAAGGCATCACCGCGCCGCACCTGGTGATGGAGAACGGTTCCGGCCTGTCCCGCGCCGAACGGATCAGCGCCCGCGAGATGGCGGCGATGCTGCAAGCGGCCTGGAAAAGCCCTTACGCCGCCGAGTACATCAGCTCGCTGCCCATCGCGGGCACCGACGGCACCATGCGTAAACGCCTGAAAACCACCGCCATGCGCGGCGAAGCCCATGTGAAGACCGGTACCTTGAACACCGTACGCGCCATCGCCGGGTTCAGCCGCGACAACAACGGCAACACCTGGGCAGTGGTGGCGATTCTCAACGATTCCAAGCCGTGGGGCGCGTCGTCGGTGCTGGACCAGGTGCTGCTGGACCTGTATCGCCAGCCGAAGGCGGTTGCAGCCGCGCCGGTGCTCTAAGGCTATTGAGCACCGCTGCTGCAAGGCTGCACCCGGTCCCTGCCCGTCTGCTTGGCGGCATACACCGCCGAGTCGGCGCGCAGCAGCAAGCCATCGATGCCTTCATCGACACGCCAGCTGGCAACTCCGAAGCTGGCGGTGACAATGCCCACCGGCGCCATCGGCACACTGCGCAACGACTGCCACAGTTCCATCGCCAGGCGGTAAGCCTGGGCGCCGTCGGTGTTCGGGCATAGCACCACGAACTCTTCCCCACCCAACCGACAGAACACGTCGGTACGACGCAGGCGCTGGCTGATTCGCCTGCACAGCTCCTGCAATACGCCGTCGCCGACACCATGCCCGTGCTGGTCGTTGATCCGCTTGAAGTGGTCGATATCCAGCATGATCACCGACAGCGCGCCGGCCGTGCGGTTGAAGCGCAGCAGTTCGGCCTTCATGCGGTCCTGGAAATAGCGGCGATTGTGGATGCCCGTCAGGGAGTCAGTGATGGACAGCGTGCGCAGCTCTTCTTCGACGCGCTTGAGATCGGAAATATCCGACACATAGCCGTGCCACAACGTACCGCCGCCGGGGAGTTCTTCCGGTGTGGCCTCGCCACGAATCCAGCGCAGGCCGCGCTGGGGCAACAGCACGCGATACTCTTCGCGCCAATGGCTCAATTGCAGCGCCGACAGGCGTATCGAGGCGCGTACCCGCTCAACGTCCAGAGGGTGAATGCGCTCCAGCACCTTGCCGCCGTCCTGTTGCAACACGCCAAGCTCGATCTCATAGATATCGCGCATGCCTTCGCTGGCATATATGAAACGCCAGGTGTCGCCGGGCTCCAGGGTGAACTGGAAAATGCCGCCTGGCACATGGGCACTGAGCTTTTTCAGCAAGCGATCCCGTGCAGCCAAGGCCTCATAGGCGCGTTTCTGCTCAGTGATGTCCAGGTAAATGGCCAGGTGCCCGACCCACAGGCCATGGTCATCGAGCAACACGGTGGCCAGCATGTTGACGGTCAATGGGCTGCCATTTTCACGCAACAGCGTCCACTCGCGGGCGTCATGCTGGCTGTCCGGGCTTTCCACCAGCATCGCCTGGCTCGGTGCGATGCGCTTACCCAGCGCCACACTCAAACGCGCGGCCCGGGCTTCGAGTTCCGAGGCCAGGTGCAGGCTTTCCAGCGTCAGGCGTCCCACCACGTGCTCGCCCTTGAACCCCAGCATCCGCTCGGCGCCGGCGTTGAACGTGTTGATGACCCCGCGCAAGTCCGTGGCGATGATCGCCATGTGCGTCGCCGCGTTCAGCACGCTGCGCAATTGACCATGGGCGCCGCGCAGTTCCTGCTCACGCAGGCGCAACTGAGCAGTACGCTGCTCGACCAGCATCAGCGCCCGCTGGCGCTGGCTGACCAGCACGTAGAGCAAGGCACTGAACAGCGCACTCAACAGTACGCCCATGGCCAGTATGGTGTTGGTCGAAGAATGGTTGGCCTTGTCGAAAGTCTCGCTGGCACGCAGGCTCAACGCGTAGACATGATCACCAAGGGTCAGGCGGCGGGTGGCGACATAATCGCTGCCGCCGGGCGCATTACCGGATGCGTACAGCACACGCTGCTGAGTGTCGGAGGTGTCGACGATCTGCATCACCAGGTTATCCCGGTTCGACTTGGGCAAACCATCAGCCACCAGTTGGCGCATGCTGATCACCGCCATCACATAGCCGTACGGCTGGGCATCCGCCGCTTTACTCACCGGTGCCACCAGCAGCACCCCCGCGGCATAAGCCGGTTCCACACCCACCAGTTGCATGGGCTGGGACACCGCCGCCTTGCCACTTTTTTGCACACGCTCAAGCACAGCGCGCCGCAGGGGTTGGGCCAGCAGGTCAAAACCCAAGGGCGAACCCAGCAGACTTTGGGTCTGGCTGTACAGCACCGGTACATATTCATCGCGCTCGGACGCCGGCGCCAACTCACCTGCCGAATTCAGCTCACGGATGTTGAAAGGTACGCCGCGCTGGCGCGAGATCTCCTGTTCGAACTGCCTGCGCTGCTCCCGAGACACCCGCGGCGCCCAGGCATAGGCACGCGCATGCAACAACAAGGGTTGGGCGAAACCGTCGAATTCGCTGCGGGATACTTCGCCGGAGTTGACGAAAAAACGGCGCAGGCTGTCCAGGCGCAGCTCCTGGTCTTCGAAGCGCTCCTGGATCCGGCTGTAGCGCTCGCTGACCAGCAACTGGAAGCGCTGGCGCACCTGTTGCTGATAGAGGTCGGCAGCGGCCCACGCGATGACCAGGGTCAATGCGCTACCGGTTGCCAACACCACCACTGCCACCAGCCAAGCCGATGCCTGTTCACTGATAAAACCAAGGATTTTCGGGCGTACGGCTTGCATCGGCATAGGCAACACTCACAACGCCAGCGTGCGGGGTGTCACTTTGGCTGGACGTTAAGTTATAGCCATCGGTCGAGTGTTTGACCAGCGTAAATACTGCGAGCGCTTGCTGTGGGAGGGAGCAAGCTCCCTCCTATCGAAGCTCGCCCCTGCGGACAATCAGCGTGCGGTGATTTTCCAGGCGCGATGGATCTTCGCGTTGCGCGCAAAATCCGGGTCGATGGTCTTGTCGCTGATCTCCTCGACCGCATAGCGTTCGCTGAGGTTGTCTTCCAGCTGGAACTTGCGAAAGTTGTTCGAGAAGTACAGCACGCCGCCCGGTGCCAGGCGCGCCATGGCCAGGTCGAGCAATTGCACGTGGTCACGCTGCACGTCGAAAATGCCTTCCATGCGCTTGGAGTTGGAGAACGTCGGCGGGTCGATGAAAATCATGTCGAACTCATCACGACTGGCTTCCAGCCACGCCATCACGTCGCCCTGTTCCAGGCGGTTCTTGTCGGAAAACCCGTTGAGGGAAAAGTTGCGACGCGCCCAATCCAGGTAGGTTTTGGACAAATCGACACTGGTGGTGCTGCGCGCGCCACCCTTGGCTGCGTGTACGCTGGCGGTGGCGGTGTAGCAAAACAGGTTGAGGAAGCGCTTGCCCGCCGCTTCCTTCTGAATGCGCATGCGCATCGGACGGTGATCAAGGAACAGGCCGGTGTCCAGGTAGTCGGTCAGGTTGACCAGCAGCTTCACGCCACCTTCGCTGACCTCGGTGAACTTGCCCTGGGCGCTCTGGCGCTCGTATTGCTTGGTGCCGCTCTGACGCTCGCGACGTTTGACCACCACGCGGCTCTTGTCAACGTTCAATGCCTGGGGGATCGCTGCAAGCGCGTCGAACATGCGCGCCGAGGCTTTTTCCGGGTCGATGGATTTGGGCGCGGCGTATTCCTGCACGTGCACCCAATCGTGATACAGGTCGATAGCCATGGAGTACTCCGGCATGTCGGCGTCGTACACACGGTAGCAATCCACGCCTTCACGCTTGGCCCATTTGCCCAGCAGCTTGAGGTTCTTCTGCAGGCGGTTGGCAAACATCTGCCCGCCTTCGCTCAAACGCGCCTGCTCGACCACCGGGGCCGGTGCTGGCTTGATCGGGTTGCCGTTCTTGTTGTACTGACGCTCGGCCGGTTCGGTCGGGGCCTGGTCGTAAGCGGCTTGCTCACGTTCGGCCTGACGCTGTTCCGGGGTACGACGCTCGCCGGTGACGAACTGATCCGGGTTGACCTTGATCAGCAGCAATTTGCACGGCAACGCGCCGTTCCAGAACGAGTATTGCTTGTGGCTGCGAATGCCCATGCGCTTGCCCAGGTCCGGCGCGCCGGTGAATACGGCCGCTTCCCAACCCATGCAGGCCTGACGCAGACGCTCGCCAAGGTTCTGGTAGAGGTACAACAAGCTGGCTTCGTCACCCAAACGCTCGCCGTATGGCGGGTTGCAGATCACCAAACCTTTCTGGTTCTGGTCCGGGCGCGGCTCGAACGTGCCGACTTCGCCCTGGTACACCTTGATCCAGTGGCTCAAGCCTGCGCGCTCGATGTTGTTGCGGGCTGGCTGGATCAGGCGCGGATCGGCTTCGTAGCCACGCACCCACAGCGGCGTTTTGTTCATGCCGATGGCGGCACGTTCAGTGGCCTCGGCGTGCAGTTTCTTCCACAGCGCCGGGACGTGACCCAGCCAGGTGGTGAAGCCCCACAGTTCGCGATTGAGGTTGGGCGCCATGTCGGCGGCGATCATCGCGCCTTCGACCAGGAAAGTGCCCACGCCACACATCGGGTCGGTCAATGCGCCGCCTTCGGCAGCAATGCGCGGCCAGCCGGCACGGATCAGAATCGCGGCCGCCAGGTTTTCCTTCAACGGCGCGGCGCCCTGCTGCAGGCGATAGCCGCGCTGGTGCAGGCTATGGCCGGACAGGTCCAGGGACAGGATGGCTTCGCCACGGTCCAGGCGCAGGTGGATGCGCAGGTCCGGGTTGATCTTGTCGATGGAGGGGCGTTCGCCGGCCGGGGTGCGCAGCTTGTCGACGATCGCATCCTTGACCTTCAGCGCGCCGAAGTGAGTGTTGTCGATGCCCGAGCCGTGACCGCTGAATTCCACCGCCAGCGTACCGTCGCAAACCATGTGATCGGCCCACTCGATGTCCAGCACGCCGTGGTAGAGGTCCTCGGCGTCCTTCATCGGGAAGCGCTTGAGCACCAGCAGCACGCGGTTGGCCAGGCGCGACCAGAGGCACAGGCGATAGGCGGTTTCCATGTCGGCCATGCCGCGGACGGCCGAGGTATGCTCACGGGCTTCCTCAAGGCCAAGCCCGACGGCTTCCTCGATCAGCAGGCCTTCGAGGCCCTTGGGGCAAGTGAGAAAGAGTTCAAAACGGTCCGACATGGGGCATTCCAGGCTTTTCAGCAATAAATGAACGGGCGACGCATCACCGGCTCGGTTTTCAATCAAGCACTTTTCTTGAAGAGTGCTCGCGTGGCACGAATGTGCCGTTCCACTCCGTCTGACGGGCCCTCGGGCCTTTATTGACGGGGCAGAAGAAGAAAGTGAAGCAACAAAAGGAAATATTCCGACCCTTCGTCGAATAATAACCGACTGCAACAGGCGGGCATTCTCACCAAGGGATCAAACCGTTGCGCTTCGCAGGGCACATCATAGCTGGCTTTGCTCTATAAAAGGGGCGAAAAGCCGTCCCAGCTTATGGCTATAGCATCGTTCCGGTTACGTGCTTATGACAAAACGATCATTGAATCCATGTGACCTATTGGTTAGAACTCAACACAGGTTGACACCGTAACGGCGTCGACACATCGGCTCGCCACGCCGGCAGCGAGCCCACCAACGGCAGAAAAACTCTGCCCGGCCTCACACGAGGCCGAAGGATATCTAGACAGTCAACAAGTGAGGGAAACACCCTATGAGAAGACTTAAGCGTGATCCGTTGGAAAGAGCATTTTTACGCGGATATCAATATGGCGTTCATGGAAAATCCCGTGAGCTTTGCCCATTTACTCTACCGTCGGTACGCCAAGCCTGGATCAATGGCTGGCGAGAAGGACGCGGCGACAACTGGGACGGTATGACTGGCACTGCGGGTATCCACAGACTCAACGAACTTCACGCCGTCGGCTAATCAGGGCACTTAATTCCGACACTCAACTTGAATATGTAACGACTTAACCACGCACGTCCTATCCGGGCGGCGGGCTTCGGCCCAGGGGCTCCTTCATGGAGCCCTTTTTATTGCCTCGCTAACGGTAGTTCAGGCAGGCATCAGCGCAGCGCAGCGATTGCGTCCACCGATTCGCGGATGAGCGCGGGGCCTTTGTAGATGAAGCCGGAGTACAACTGCACCAGGCTTGCGCCCGCCGCGATCTTTTCGGCCGCGTGCTTGCCTTCGGTGATCCCGCCGACGGCGATGATCGGCAGGCGCCCCGCCAGTTCGGCGGCCAGTACCTTGACGATGTGGGTGCTTTTGTCGCGTACCGGCGCGCCGGACAGACCGCCCGCCTCATCACCGTGAGCCAGGCCTTCGACGCCCACACGGCTGAGGGTGGTGTTGGTCGCGATGACCGCATCCATCCCCGAGTCCACCAGGGCCTGGGCCACCAGCACGGTTTCTTCATCGCTCATATCGGGAGCGATCTTGATCGCCAACGGCACCCGCTTGCCGTGACGCACCGCCAGGTCTTCCTGGCGCTGGCGCAGCGCTTCGAGCAATTGCTTGAGCGAGTCACCGAACTGCAGGCTGCGCAAGCCTGGGGTGTTGGGCGAGCTGACGTTGACGGTGACATAGCTGGCGTGGGCGTAGACCTTATCCAGGCAGATCAGGTAATCGTCCACCGCACGCTCCACCGGCGTGTCGAAATTCTTGCCGATATTGATACCGAGGATGCCCTTGTACTTCGCCGCCTCAACCCGCGAAAGCAGATGGTCCACCCCCAGGTTGTTAAAGCCCATGCGATTGATGATCGCCTCGGCGTCCGGCAGGCGGAAGATCCGGGGCTTGGGGTTGCCCGGTTGCGGCCGAGGGGTCACGGTGCCGATTTCGACGAAACCGAAACCCAACTGTGCAAACCCGTCGATGGCCGCACCGTTCTTGTCCAGCCCGGCAGCCAACCCGACCGGGTTGGGGAAGTTCAGCCCCATCACCGACACCGGCATTTTCGCCGGCGCCTTGCATACCAGGCCATTGAGCCCCAGGCGGCCGCCGGCACCGATCAGGTCCAGGGACAGATCGTGGGAGGTTTCCGGGGAGAGTTTGAACAACAGCTGGCGGGCCAGGGTATACATGGGCGGGCTAGACTCGGATGGCGGCGAAAGGTGGCGCGATTATAGCCGGGGAGACGGGCTGCATGCGAGGCGTGCCACCCAATCGTCAGTTACGATGAGCCATCAATGCCTCGTAACGCACCCAGACTTTTTCGGCGTAGCGCATGCGCAATGCCTCACGCTGCGCCCCGGCACCAGGCCCCACATTGTAGGAGCCCACCGCCGTCCAGTTATAGCCGAAACGCTGAACGAACCCGGCAAGAATCGAGGCGCCGACTTCCACCGACAAACATGGCTCGCTCAGCAAACGTTCTTCGGTAATGCCCAGCTTGAGCAAGCGCGGCAAGTGACTGCTGTTGATTTGCATCAAACCGATATCACGCGTGCCATTACCGTTGGCATAGTTGATCGCCTCCGCGCGGTACCCCGACTCTACCGCCGCAATGGCCTGCAGTAACTCCGGCTCGAAGTCATAGCGACGCGCCACTTCATCCCAGCAGTAGGCCAGGGCCTGGTTGCTGCTCATCAGCGCGCTCAGTATCAGGGCCTTGCCCCATCGCCTAGACACTGCTGATCTGCCCGCACGCCGCACACAGGTGCATGACTTGCTTTGGCCCAGTGTCTTCAACCTGCACGGGGCAGGTAAACCGATAGCCCTTGCCATACACGGTCTTGATAAAGCCTTTGTCGGCTCTCAAGTGCTTGCGCAACGCATAAATACACCGAGTCAATGATTCATCGGCCACCTCGCCCCTGGGCCAGGCGAGCGCCAACAGACGGTCCTTGGTCATCAACGAACCGCCGGAAGCCAGTAACAGTCGAAGCACCCGCCCCTCTTTGGGCGGCAGTTGAATATCGGTTTCCCTGCCAGTCAGCCGACCATCGCCATGCAAGGTCCAATGAGCGAAAACAAAAGACGTTGTCGATTTTTCAATCACCACGGCCATAGCGCACCTGCATATTCGACGGCTGACATCCAAATCCCTTCTTCCAGTGACGGCTCATTCGCCCGATGCCGTGACTATAAAAACCTGTCTCACCCATCACGCTAGGAAAAGCCCTATTCAGTCAGCGTTTTTTAGCGTTCTCCTGTAAGAAAATTCAGGACTCAACCGGAGTCGGATACCCACTCCTGATACACCTCATGCAGCTCAACCCCTAGCCGGTCCTCCAACTGCACCAACTCACCCACCGCCATCAATTGCCCATTGACCCGTATTTCCACGCAATGGATGACCTCAGGCGCCAGAGGCAACACTTTTCCCGGCGCAAATGCAGCCAAACGCCTGCGGCTGATCAATTGCTCCTGCAGCAGTACTTCCAGGTACATGGACAAACGCCTTTAGTCAGGGGAACGCTCGCGGCCCGGTCTTACAAACGCACGTTGCACACGTTCATATTGCGCAGCCGTCAACGGCGGCGGCCCGGCCGGGGGCTTCGATTCGTCACGACCCACGTCCACCCGCCATGACGAGATTTCATTCAGTTGCTTGGGCACATCCAATTGCTCCACCAGCTGTTCGATCTGGCTGATCTGGGCAGGCTTGCCTTTGATCAAGAGGCTGTTGGTATCCGGATAGGCGATCAGCGTGAGGTTCTTGTCCGCAAGCAGCCCCTTTCGCTCACTGGCCAGCAGGCTTTGAACGATGGATACCATTCCCGGCACGCTGACCTTGCTCGCACCGGTTCCATACTGCCGGTCCTCGACGTGTGTATTGAACACCTGCACCACGCCAAAGGCCTGGGCACCCACACGCAGCTCACTGCGTTGCCGGTCCGTCAACTGCGCCAGCCGCAGCACCTGGCCGACATAGCTCGGCGGCCCGGACACATAGAACGTGCGCACCCCGCTGTCTCGCAGCGGATAGCGCGACTCATCCAGCCCCGTACGCCGCATGATGGCGCGCAGCCGGTTGACCGAAATGTAGCGCAGCGCCACCGCAGAGGTTCTCGCCTCGGCCGCGTCGTAGAGATGAACGGCTTGCCCGTCGCTGTGCCAGATCAGGCCTTCCTGCCGGGCCAGCGCTTCGAGCACCTGCTGGGGTGCCTGGAAATCGAATGTCCCGCTGATTCGCTTATGCGCCGCTTCCCGGCTGACCACCACAGGCATTCCCAACGGCACCGCCAGCGCGGTGAAAAAACTGTCCAGGCTTTCATCCAGGGCCTGATACGGCTCGCCCCAGGCAACGCGGCCGACCAGCAACAGCACGACCCACAACAGCATGCTACCGAGCCCGTGGCGGTTGGTCGTAATGAGAAAATCAGCAGGCACCTTGGGTTTTCCTGGGAGGGTTGGACGCAAAAGAGCGGCCATACTGAAAGGCGGGCGAGGTTCAATCATGATGAAAAGCTGACGGCTGGCCCGTGGCATGTGCCTTGCTATGCACTCTCTATCAGGGCGCGCGCCAGCGACGGAGCGTGCCTACGGACAAAGGCGTCGTTTCCCTGCAATGGCTGGTATCGCCATCCGAGGGCGCGACGCTTTTTTTTGAGTGAAAAGGTAGGTGTTGATGAACGATTCGGTCGGCAACAGCTCGGTGAACGCCGCGCTGGCCTGGGTAAACGGCAGTGACGCCCCGGAAAAAAGCAGCCTGGACCTGGGGTTCATGGCCTTGACTGACTGCGCGTCACTGGTGGTCGCCGCTACCCAGGGGTTCGCGCAACCCTACGGCCTTACGCTGAACCTCAAGCGCCAGTCGTCCTGGGCCAGCTTGCGCGACAAACTGGTCAGCGGCGAACTGGACGCCGCCCACAGTCTCTACGGGCTGATTTATGCGGTGCATTTGGGCATCGGTGGCGTTGCTCCAAGCCCAATGGCGGTGCTGATGGGGCTGAACCAGAACGGGCAGAGCATCAACCTGTCCCGTGGGCTGCAGCAGCAAGGCGTGACCACTCCTGAGGCATTGGACCGTCACGTGCACCAAAGCCGCACAAAACTCACCTTCGCCCAGACCTTTCCGACCGGCACCCACGCCATGTGGCTGTATTACTGGCTGGCGAGCCAGGGCATCCACCCGCTGCGGGACGTGGACAGTGTGGTGGTGCCTCCGCCGCAAATGGTTGCGCACCTGCAAGCGGGCCGTATCGACGGGCTGTGTGTCGGCGAACCCTGGTGCGCCAGCGCAGTGAAACAAAACCAGGGGTTCACCCTGGCGACCAGCCAGTCGATCTGGCCGAATCATCCGGAAAAAGTCCTCGGCTGCACCCAGGCCTTCGTCGACCAATACCCCAACACCGCCCGTGTGCTGGTGATGGCAATACTCGAGGCCAGTCGCTTTATCGAAGCAAGCGCGCAAAACCGTCGCTCCACCGCCCAACTGCTCAGCGCCCGTGAGTACCTTGACGCACCGCTGGACTGCATCGAACCGCGCCTGCTGGGCAACTACGAAGATGGCCTGGGCAACCAGTGGCAGGACCCGCACGCCCTGCGCTTTTTCGCCGACGGCGCGGTCAACCTGCCGTACCTGTGCGACGGCATGTGGTTCATGACTCAATTTCGCCGCTGGGGCCTGCTACGCGAAGATCCGGACTACCTTGAGGTTGCCCGTCAGGTGCAACAACTGGACTTATATCGTCAAGCCGCCACTGCCGTGGGCGTGGTGACCAGCACACAGGACATGCGCAGCAGCCAGTTGATCGACGGCAAGGTCTGGGACGGCTCCGACCCCGCCGGCTATGCCCGCAGCTTCCGCCTGCACGCCATGGCGCACGACACTACCCGCCAAGCGCTGCGCTGACAGGAGCACAACCATGCTGCGAATCCTGTTGATCAACGACACCCCGCGCAAAGTCGGCCGGCTCAAGGCTGCGCTGACCGAGGCCGGCTTTGAAGTGATCGATGAGTCCGGCCTGACCATCGACTTGCCTGCGCGCGTCGAAACGGTGCGCCCCGACGTGATCCTGATCGATACCGAGTCACCCGGCCGCGATGTGATGGAACAGGTGGTGCTGGTCAGCCGCGACCAACCCCGCCCTATCGTGATGTTTACCGATGAGCACGACCCGAATGTCATGCGCCAGGCGATCAAGTCCGGAGTCAGTGCCTACATTGTCGAAGGCATCCAGGCCCAGCGCCTGCAACCGATCCTCGATGTGGCCATGGCTCGCTTCGAAAGCGACCAGGCCCTGCGCGCCCAGCTTCACGCCCGCGACCAGCAGTTGGCAGAGCGCAAGCGCATCGAGCTGGCCAAAGGGCTGCTGATGAAAATGAAGGACTGCAATGAGGAAGAGGCCTACACCCTGATGCGCCGCCAGGCCATGAGTCGCCAGCAGAAGCTGATTCAGGTGGCCGAACAGATTATTGCCATGAGCGAGTTGCTCGGCTGATCTGGCGCGGCTCTTGCTAAACAACCTCTACAGGTAGCCAACGGCGGTTGCCCCACCCACGACAAAGACGTCGCACACCCGGTTTGCTCTCGCGAACCCGGTGGCGGCGTTTTTTCGTTTTAGACCCCCAACCGTTGAGGTGCGTGATGAAATCAAGCTTCTGGAAATCCGGGCACACCCCGACCCTGTTTGCCGCGTTCCTGTATTTTGACCTGAGCTTCATGGTCTGGTACCTGCTGGGCCCACTGGCGGTACAGATTGCCGCCGACCTGCACCTGACCACTCAACAGCGCGGCCTGGTGGTGGCCACGCCGATCCTGGCGGGCGCGGTGTTGCGCTTTCTGATGGGCATGCTGGCCGACAAGCTGTCGCCCAAGACCGCCGGGCTGATCGGCCAGGTGATCGTCATCGTCGCGTTGTTCTGCGCCTGGAAACTGGGGATTCACAGCTACGAGCAAGCCCTGCTGCTGGGCATGTTCCTCGGCATGGCCGGTGCGTCTTTTGCCGTTGCGCTGCCGTTGGCTTCGCAGTGGTACCCGGCCGAGCACCAGGGCAAAGCCATGGGCATCGCCGGCGCCGGCAACTCCGGCACCGTGTTTGCCGCCTTGCTGGCACCGGTACTGGCGGCGGCCTTTGGCTGGAGCAATGTGTTCGGCTTCGCCTTGATTCCGCTGATCCTCACCCTGATCGTGTTCGCCTGGCTTGCGCGCAATGCCCCGCAACGCCCAAAAGCCAAGTCGATGGCCGACTACTTCAAGGCCCTGGGCGATCGCGACAGCTGGTGGTTCATGTTCTTCTACAGCGTGACCTTCGGCGGCTTCATCGGCCTGGCCAGCGCCCTGCCCGGCTACTTCAACGACCAGTACGGCCTGAGCCCGGTGACCGCCGGCTATTACACTGCGGCCTGCGTCTTCGGCGGCAGCCTGATGCGCCCGTTGGGCGGCGCCCTGGCGGACCGTTTCGGTGGGATCAAGACCCTGCTCGGCATGTACAGCGTGGCGGTGATCTGCATCGCGGCGGTGGGTTTCAACCTGCCCAGTTCCTACGCCGCGCTGGCGCTTTTCGTGTGCACCATGCTCGGCCTTGGCGCCGGCAACGGCGCGGTATTCCAGTTGGTGCCGCAGCGTTTTCGCAGTGAGATCGGCGTCATGACCGGCCTGATCGGCATGGCTGGCGGGATCGGCGGCTTTGCCCTGGCCGCCGGCATGGGCGCGATCAAACAGAGTACCGGCAGTTACCAGTTGGCCCTGTGGTTGTTCGCCAGTCTCGGCGTGTTGGCCTGGTTTGGCCTGCACGGCGTCAAGCGGCGCTGGAGAACCACCTGGGGCTCGGCTGCCGTGACCGCCGCGCGCGTCTGATGAGCCTGCAACTGAGCGTCGCCCAGGCCAGTGCGATCGGCCCACGGGCAGAAAACCAGGATGCCTTGCGGGTGGTCACGCCCGTGGCGGAACTGGCCGCGAGCAAAGGCTACCTGTGCGCCCTGGCCGACGGTGTCAGCCAATGCGCCGACGGCGGCCTGGCCGCGCGCTCGACCTTGCAGGCGCTGGCCCTGGACTACTACGCCACGCCGCAGACCTGGGGCGTGGCCCAGGCGCTGGAACGCTTGCTGGTCGCACAGAATCGCTGGCTGCAAGCCAATGGCGGCGGCCAGCCTTTGCTGACCACCCTCAGTGCCCTGGTATTTCGCGGCCAGCGTTTCACCCTGGCCCATGTCGGTGACTGCCGGGCCTATCGCTGGCTGGACGGCGAATTGCAGCGCATCAGCGAGGACCATGTGTGGGAGCAGCCGGGCATGCAGCATGTGCTCAAGCGCGCCCTCGGCTTGGACCAACACCTGGTGCTGGATTTTCTCGACGGTGAACTGCGCGCAGGCGAGTGTTTCCTGCTGCTCAGTGACGGGGTCTGGGCCACGCTGGGCGACCACAGCATCAGCGCGATTCTGCGCGAGCAAAGCGACCTGGACATGGCGGTCAATACGCTGGTCGCTGCCGCCCACCTGGCAGGCAGCCAGGACAATGCCAGCGCCTTGCTGGTGCGTATCGATGCCCTCGGCGCCGCCACGCTCGGTGATGCACTGGCGCAGTTGCAGCAGTGGCCGCTGCCACCATTGCTCAAAGCAGGACAACGTTTCGAAGGTTGGCACGTGCAAAGCCTGCTGGCGCAGAGCCGGCAGTCAATGCTTTATCGGGTACAGGATGATCAACAGCGGCCCTGGTTGTTGAAAACCTTGCCGTTGAATCGTGAAGAAGATGCTGACGCCGCCCAGGCCTTGCTCTCGGAAGAATGGTTTCTGCGCCGGGTCGCTGGTCGCGCGTTTCCCGAAGTGCATGCCGCCAGTGGGCGCCAGCATCTGTATTACGTGATGCGTGAATATCCGGGGCAAACCCTTGCCGAACTGTTCAAGCGCCAGGGCCCATTGCCCCTGGCCCAATGGCAGGCCATCGCCGAACGTTTGCTGCGCGCGGTCGGCCTGCTGCACCGGCGCCAGATCCTGCACCGTGATATCAAGCCGGAAAACCTGTTGCTGGGGGACGACGGCGAACTGCGCGTGCTGGATTTCGGCCTGGCCTACTGCCCGGGGCTGTCCGAAGACCGCGCCAGCGTATTGCCCGGCACCCCGAGCTTTATCGCGCCGGAGTCGTTCAACGGCGAACGTCCTACGCCGCAACAGGATTTGTACAGCGTCGGCGTCACGCTCTATTACCTGCTCACCGGCCACTATCCCTACGGAGAAATCGAAGCCTTCCAACGCCCGCGTTTCACTCATGCGGTCAGCGCCAGCCGCTACCGGCCCGATGTGCCGGACTGGCTGCCGGCGAGCCTGGAACGGGCCGTGGCTGCGCAAGCGGAACAGCGCTATGAAACCGCAGAGGAATGGTTGCTGGTGCTCGAACAGGCCGACCGCCGCGAGCTGAGCGTGCGTCCGCGACCCTTGCTGGAGCGTGAACCGCTCAAGGTATGGCAAACCCTGGCGGTGGTTTCACTGCTGCTCAATCTGGTGCTGCTGTTCTGGCTATTGCACCACTAACGGGCAGATTTTTTCGGTATCGCCATTGAATCCCCAGTAAAACAGCGGATATCAACACTTGGCACAGCTGCTGCATTAGCTATCCCAACAACCCACATACAGCCGCGCCTTCAACGTCGAAGGATCGAGCTTCCCGAGAGAACGGGACCAGGACAAAGGCGTCCTCGCTAGGTAACTAGCGGGGACGCCTTTTTTTGTTTGCGCGTGATTGGTCGGAGAGCGACATGAAAAAACTCAAACTGGTGATGATCGGCAACGGCATGGCCGGGGTTCGCACCCTGGAAGAATTGCTCAAGCTCAGCAGCGAGCTCTATGACATCACGGTGTTCGGCGCCGAGCCCCACACCAACTACAACCGCATCCTGCTGTCGCCGGTGCTGGCCGGCGAGCAGACTTTCGAAGAGATCGTGCTCAACGACCTGGACTGGTACCTGGACAACAACGTCAAGCTGCTGCTCAACCGCAAGGTGGTGCAGATCGACCGGGTCAAGCGCCGCGTCATCGCCGAGGACGGTACCGAAGCCGAGTATGACCGCCTGCTGATCGCCACCGGTTCCACGCCGTTTATCCTGCCCATTCCCGGCAACACCTTGCAGGGCGTGATCGGCTACCGCGACATCGCCGACACCCAGGCCATGATCGACACCGCCAAGACCCACACCCACGCCGTGGTCATCGGTGGCGGCCTGCTCGGTCTTGAGGCCGCCAACGGCCTGATGCTGCGCGGCATGCACGTGACCGTAGTGCATATCGGTGAATGGCTGCTGGAGCGACAACTGGACAAGACCAGCGGCCAACTGCTGCAAACCGAACTGGAAAGCCGTGGCCTGGTGTTCCGTCTGTGCGAACAGACCCAGGCCCTGCACGATGCCGGTAATGGCCGGGTCGGCTCGGTGCAGTTCAAAAATGGCGACATCATCCCTGCCGACCTGGTGGTGATGGCCGCCGGTATCCGCCCCAACACCGAACTGGCGGAAAAGTCCGGCATCCCCTGCAACCGTGGGATTCTGGTCAACGATACGATGCAAACCTACGACCCGCGCATCTACGCCATCGGTGAATGCGCCAGCCACCGTGGGATCGCCTACGGCCTGGTGGCACCGCTGTTTGAACAGGCCAAGGTCTGCGCCAACCACCTCGCCCAGTTGGGTTTCGCCACCTATAAAGGCTCCGTGACCTCCACCAAGCTGAAAGTCACCGGCATCGACCTGTTCTCCGCCGGCGATTTCATGGGCGGCGAAGGCACGGAGACCATCACCCTCTCCGACCCCATCGGCGGCGTGTACAAGAAACTGGTGATCAAGGACGACATCCTGGTCGGCGCCTGTCTGTACGGCGATACCGCCGATGGCGGTTGGTATTTCCGTCAGATTCGTGAGAACCATGCCATCGGCGAAATCCGCGATCATTTGATGTTTGGCGAAAATGCGCTGGGCGACGTCGGCCACCAAGGCCAGGACAAAGCCATGAGCATGGCCGACAACGCCGAGGTCTGCGGCTGCAATGGCGTGTGCAAGGGCACCATCGTCAAGGCGATCCAGGAACAGGGACTGTTCAGCGTCGATGAGGTGAAAAAGCACACCAAGGCCGCCAGTTCCTGCGGCTCTTGCGCGGGGTTGGTGGAACAGATTCTGATCAACACCGTGGGCGGTGCCGCCGATGTCAAACCCAAGAGCGAAAAAGCCATCTGCGGTTGCAGCGACCTCAACCACGGGCAAATCCGCCAGGCCATTCGCGACCAGCACCTGCTGACCATCGCCGGCACCATGAGCTACCTGAACTGGCGCACGCCCAACGGTTGCGCCACCTGCCGCCCGGCGCTGAACTACTACCTGATTTCCACCTGGCCCGGCGAAGCCAAGGACGACCCGCAATCGCGCCTGATCAACGAGCGTGCCCACGCCAACATTCAGAAAGACGGTACCTACTCTGTAGTCCCGCGGATGTGGGGCGGTGTGACCAATCCGTCGGAGCTGCGCCGTATCGCCGACGTGGCCGACAAATACAACGTGCCCATGGTCAAGGTGACCGGCGGCCAACGCATCGACCTGCTCGGCATCAAGAAGCAGGATTTGCCTGGGGTTTGGAAAGACCTCGACATGCCGTCCGGGCATGCCTACGGCAAATCCATCCGTACCGTGAAGACCTGCGTGGGCAGTGAGTTCTGCCGCTTCGGTACGCAGAACTCCACGCAACTGGGCATCGAGCTGGAGCACGACCTGTTCAATATGTGGTCGCCGCACAAGGTCAAGCTGGCGGTGTCAGGTTGCCCACGCAATTGCTCGGAAGCGGGCATCAAGGACGTGGGAATTATCGGCGTGGATTCAGGCTGGGAGATGTATATCGGCGGCAACGGCGGGATCAAGACCGAAGTCGCGGAGTTCTTCGTCAAGCTCAAGACCGCCGAAGAGGTGCGCGAATACAACGGCGCCTTCCTGCAGCTGTACCGCGAAGAAGCCTTCTACCTGGAGCGCACCGTGCATTACCTGCAGCGCGTCGGTATGGACCATATCAAGAAAGCCGTCCTGGAAGACCCGGCCCGGCGCCAGGCCCTCAACGAGCGCCTGCAGTTTTCGCTGTCGTTCGAGCAAGACCCTTGGAAAGAACGCTTGGAACAGCCGCTGCTGAAAAAAGAATTCGACGTCATCCCGGTCAAGCAACTGGAGGTGCCAGCATGAACTGGCTGGATATCTGCGCTCTGGAAGAGATCAACACGTTGGGCTCGCGCATCATCAACGGACCCAAGGGCGACATTGCGATTTTTCGTACCAGCGACGATGAAGTCTTCGCACTCGATGACCGCTGTCCTCACAAAGGCGGGCCACTCTCCCAAGGCTTGATCTATGGCAAGCGCGTGGCGTGCCCGCTGCACAATTGGCAGATCGATCTGGCGTCCGGCGAAGCCCAGGCACCGGATATCGGCTGCGCCCATCATCACCTCGCCCGCGTGGAAAACGGCCGAGTGATGCTGGCCCTCCGGGACGCAGGGTGATGAACCGCCAGGTCACGGCGTCCACCTGCTGCTATTGCGGGGTGGGCTGCGGCGTGCTGATTGAGCATGACGGTACCCGGATTCTTGGCGTGCAAGGCGATCCGGACCACCCGGCCAACTTCGGCAAGCTGTGCAGCAAGGGCGCCAGCCTGCACCTGACCGGCGACCTCGACGCCCGCGCCCTCTACCCGCAGTTGCGTCTGGGCAAGGGCATGGCGCGCAGTCGCACGGACTGGGATACCGCGCTGGAACATGCCGCCAATGTCTTCGCCGCCACCATCGCCGAACACGGCCCCGACAGCGTGGCGTTCTATATCTCCGGGCAACTGCTGACCGAGGACTACTACAGCTTCAACAAGCTGGCACGGGCGCTGGTGGGCACCAACAATATCGACAGCAACTCACGGCTGTGCATGTCCTCGGCCGTGGTGGGCTACAAGCGCAGCCTGGGCGCCGATGCGCCGCCGTGCAGCTACGAAGACCTGGAAACCAGCGACTGCGTGATGATCGTCGGCAGCAACATGGCCTACGCGCACCCGGTACTGTTCCGACGCCTGGAGGAAGCCAAGGCGCGACGGCCACACATGAAAGTGGTGGTGATCGACCCTCGGCGCACAGACACCTGCGACGTGGCCGACCTGCACCTGGCGATCCTGCCGGGGACGGACGTCGCGCTGTTCCATGGGATTTTGCATCTGCTGCTGTGGGAAGACTGGATCGACCGCGACTTTATCCAGGCGCACACCGACGGCCTGGCCGAATTGAAGCGCCTGGTGCATGACTACACGCCTCAGATGGTCACGCAGCTGTGCGGAATCAGCGTCGAGCAATTGCGCCTGTGTGCGCAATGGGTCGGCACCTCCAGCAGCTTCCTGTCGCTGTGGTGCATGGGGCTTAACCAATCCACCGCCGGCAGCGCAAAAAACAGCGCACTGATCAACCTGCACCTGGCCACCGGTACCATTGGCCGGCCAGGCTGTGGCCCGTTTTCCCTGACCGGCCAGCCCAATGCCATGGGCGGGCGCGAGACCGGCAGCTTGTCGAATCTGCTGCCTGGGCATCGCGACGCCACCAACCCCGAACACCGCGCAGAAGTTGCCGCTTATTGGGGCGTCGATCAACTGCCGGCCACCACCGGCCTCACGGCCATCGAACTGTTCGAACAGGTGCAGGCGGGCAAGATCAAGGCACTGTGGATCGCCTGCACCAACCCCGCCCAATCGTTGCCGGACCAGAATGCCGTGCGTGCCGCCTTGGAAACATGCCCTTTTGTGGTATTGCAGGAAGCCTTTCGAACCACCGAGACCGCCGCCTACGCCGACCTGCTGTTGCCCGCCGCCAGTTGGGGCGAAAAGGAAGGCACGGTGACCAACTCCGAACGGCGTATTTCCCACGTGCGGCGCGCCATCAGCGCACCGGGAGAAGCGCGGCCGGACTGGGCGATTACCGTGGATTTCGCTCAACGCCTGGAGCGTCGCCTGCGGCCAGGGCTGGGCAGCCTGTTTGCCTTTGAGCAACCTGCGCAGATTTTTGACGAGTTCAAGTTGCTGACGCGAAACCGCGATCTGGATATGTCCGGCATCAGCCATGCCGTGCTTGACCGACTCGGCCCGCAGCAGTGGCCGTTTCCCATGGGCGCGCAGGCCGGGACGCCACGGCTCTACGTCGACGGTATATTCCCCACCGAAAATGGCCGTGCGCAATTTGTCGCCGACCCTTATCGCGCCGCCAAGGAGCAGCGTGATGCGCGCTTTCCGCTGACCCTGATCACCGGCCGCCTGCGCGACCAGTGGCACGGCATGAGCCGCACCGGCACGGCAGCGCAGTTGTTCGGGCATGTCAGCGAGGCGCTGTTGAGCCTGCATCCGGACGAGTTGCGCCGTCACCGCTTCAAGGAGGGCGATCTGGTCACCCTGAAAAGTCGTCGAGGCCATGTGGTGGTGGCGGTCACCAGCGATGACAGCGTGCGTCCTGGCCAAGCGTTCCTGCCGATGCACTGGGGCGACCGTTTTCTCAAGGGCGGCGTCAACGTACTCACCCAGCCGGCGTTCGATCCGTTGTCCAAACAGCCTGAACTCAAGCACAGCGGTGTACGGCTGGAAGCGGTGCAACTGCCGTGGCAGCTGTTTGCGCTGATCGAGGGCGACGTGCAGCGACATGTCGAAGCCCTGCGTCCGCTCTGTGAGGGGTTTGCCTATGTCAGTCTGAGCCTGTGCGGCCGTGAGCGACCCGCGCTGCTGGTGCGCGCCGCCCATACCGAAGCACCCGACCTGACATTATTGAACCGCATCGACCAGCTGCTGGGGCTCAATGACGGCCCGGTAATGGCTTATGACGACCCGCGCCGCTCCATCGGTAAACGCGTGAAAATCGAGAAAGGCCGCATCACCGCGTTACGCCTGGCCGGCGAAACCCTCGCCCGTCATTGGCTGCAAAGCCTCTGGCTGGAAGGCCGTGCCGACGATCAACTGCGCCGCTGGCTGTTGGCGCCTTTGAGCGCGCCACCGGGAGGCGCGGCAGCCGGCAACAAGGTGCTGTGCAATTGCAAGAACGTCAGCGAAAGCGCGGTGTGCGCCGGGATTGCCCGAGGCCTCGACCTGAACGGACTCAAACAAGAACTGGAATGCGGCACGCAATGCGGTTCCTGCGTGCCCGAAATCAAACGTCTTTTGGCCGCCAGCACGCAGCCAATCGCAATCAGTGTGTGAGGCAAAAACATGAGCGCAAAAGTTTGGCTGGTAGGCGCAGGGCCCGGTGATCCGGAGTTGCTCACCCTTAAAGCGGTAAGGGCGCTGCATGAAGCGGATGTGGTGCTGATCGACGATCTGGTCAACCCGGCAGTGCTGGAGCACTGTGCCGATGCGCGGGTGATCACCGTGGGCAAGCGCGGCGGCTGTCGCTCCACACCGCAAGAGTTCATTCACCGGCTGATGCTGCGCTACGCGCGCCAGGGCAAATGCGTGGTGCGCCTTAAAGGCGGTGACCCGTGCATCTTCGGTCGGGGTGGCGAGGAAGCAACGTGGCTGCGCGAGCATGGAGTCGAGGTGGAGTTGGTCAATGGAATCACTTCAGGGCTGGCTGGAGCGACGAATTGCGACATCCCGTTGACGTTGCGCGGTGTGAGCCGTGGCGTGACGCTGGTCACGGCGCATACCCAGGACGACAGCAGCCTGAACTGGCGCGCACTGGCTGAGGGCGGAACGACACTGGTGGTGTACATGGGCGTAGCCAAGCTGGAAGAGATACGCGAACAGTTGCTGGAGGGTGGCATGGCTGCAAATATGCCGGTGGCGATGATCGAAAATGCGTCGTTGCCCGAGCAGCGCGAATGCCGTAGCGACCTCGCCTCGATGCATGAAGATGCGCAGACTTTTGCGCTCAAGAGCCCGGCGATCCTGGTGATTGGCCGTGTCGCCAGCACAGCGCAGGTGGCCTGCGTCGCGGCGGCGGCCAGCGCCTGAGGTAAATCGCAGGCGAAAAAAAGCCCGGCCTAAGCCGGGCTTTTTTGTGAAGCTCGGCTAATTACTTAGCTTGAGCTTCTACCGCTGCTTCTACGCGACGGTTAACAGCACGACCAGCTTCAGTTGCGTTGTCAGCAACTGGACGGGATTCGCCGTAACCTACGGAAGTGATGCGGCTAGGAGCTACGCCATCTTTAACCAGGACTTGCTTAACAGCGTCAGCACGACGCTGGGACAGCTTCTGGTTGTAAGCGTCTGGACCTACGGAGTCAGTGTGACCAGCAACTTCTACGTTGGTGTCTGGGTACTGAGCCATGAAGTCGGCCAGGTTTTTAACGTCGCCGTAGCTGTTAGGCTTAACAACGGCCTTGTCGAAGTCGAACTTAACGTCCAGCTCAACACGAACAACCTGAGCAACCGGAGCTTCTGGCTCTGGAACTGGCTCTGGAGCTGGTGCTGGGGTAGGAGCTGGAGCAGCTGCGCCAGCGTTACCGCCGAAGTTCACACCCAGGCCGACCAGTGCGGAGTAGTCCCACTTGCCGTTGTCCAGACCGTAGTCAGCTTCAACACCAGCACGAGCGTACAGGTTGTTGGTGAAGTAGTACTTCACGCCGGTACCGATGGTAGCGAAAGTAGTCTGATCGCGACCGCTGTGACCGTCAGCTTGCACGTTGGTACGGCTCTGGTGGCCGAAACCGCCTTCAACGTATGGACGCAGGCTGTCAACGCCAGCTTGACCGAAGTGATATTGGGCAACCAGGCTGCCGGTATCACCTTTGATTTTCTGGCTACCAGTACCGTCGTTCGAACGGGTGTGGTTAGTCTTGTCGTAGGACAGGTTCAAGGACAGGTCGTCGGTCAAGAAGTAACCGATGCGAGCGCCAGGATTGAAGCCGTCTTCGATGTGCTTGACGCTATCGTTGTACTGCTTCTTGTAGAACAGCTCGCCTTCAACTGCGCCTTGGCCTTGTGCCAGAACGCCGAAAGAAGTAGCGGCAATAAGAGAACCAATGGCCAAGCCCAAGGTGTTTTTCAGTTTCATCCGTTAAATCCCCATCTGGTGATTGTAAAGCAGTCCCACAAACCGGGGGACAACTCGGCGACAAGTCTAACAGAACTTGCCTACACGTAAGAGATATTTGCTACGCACTAAGTTTCAGTCTCGCTCGCAAATTTCTCACGTAATTTATCAAGAGCACGTTTGTAACGCATTTTTGTAGCACTCAACCCCATATGCATGATGTCAGCGATCTCCTGAAATTCCAATTCTGCGACGAAACGTAGCACCAGAATTTCACGGTCAATCGGGTTCACATGCACCAGCCAGCGATCGAGTCCGCCCTTTTCCTCGGGTGTCGGCGCCTTCTCTTCAGACGCTTCCTCAAGGGGGTCCAGACTCAAGGCGTCCATCAAGCGACGCTTTCGCCGTTCCTTCCGATACTGCGTGATGCACTCGTTGTACGTGATGCTGTAGAGCCAGGTCTTGAACTTCGATTTGCCTTCGAAGTTCTTGAGGCCGTACAGCACCTTGAGCATCACTTCCTGACAGACATCGTCCGCATCTCTATCGTTCCCCAAATACCTTGAACAAACGTTGAACAGAGTGCGTTGATACCTGCGCATTAATTCTTCGTACGCGCGTGTTACGTGAAACAGCTCCGTGTGCGAACGCGCGACCAGCTCCTCATCAGAGAGCTCACGGGGGTCATAGCGCGTGGACAGCGTTTGGGCTTTATTCAAAACAAGTCGTGCCGGCAGTCGGGTCAATGTCCGCTGCAACCCGGTAAGCCGGGTTTGCGGCGGCGTACATTAGCAGGGTTTGCCGGATTAGCGGCTACTGACCTGCTGCTCCAGGAGAATCCGGTTCGACAGCGACACCAGTTCTCCCTCATCGGTCAGCACTGTCGTCTTGACTGTGCCGATCTCCTCGATTTGCCCTTCGACCTCGCCCACACGCACCTGTTGCCCAACCTGATACAACTCACGCACATAGATTCCCGCAAGAATCTGACCGGCAATTTCCCGGCTTCCGAGGCCCATGGCCAGTGCAACGGCCAGACCAACGGTAATCAAAACGATCACAATAACGTGGTTCAGCAGGTCAGTCTTGACCTCCAACTGACTGATCGCGACCGAAATACTGATGATGATCACCAGTCCCTGGGCAATTCGCCCCAGACCTGCCGCATAGTCCAGCCCGACGCCTTCGGCGGCTCCGCGCACCAGGCCGTTGGCCAACTGAGCGAGCAAAACACCGACCAGCAACACCAGCGCGCCGCCGAAAACCTTCGGCAAATACAGTGCCAGCATGTCGAGCGTAGCTGAAACTCGCTCAAGTCCAAGGGACTGAGCCGCAGAAACCAGAAAAATAAGTAGAACGAACCAATAGACGATCTTGCCGACCAGGGTAGAAATCGGCACTTGCAGCCCTGCGCGGCCCAGCAGCTTGGTCAGACCGGTGCCGGCCATCAGGCGATCCAGCCCGAGTTTGGCAAGCAATTTGGACAGCAGGGTGTCGAGCAGCTTGGCCACGACAAAGCCCAGCAATACCAGGACCAGGGCACCAAACAGGTTGGGAATGAAATTCGCCACCTTGGTCCACAATGCGGTCATCGCGGTGACCAGGCTCTGGGTCCAGAGATCAAGTTCCATATTCAATCAGCCTTATCAGCAGTGCGAGCAAGAGGTTTTCTACGGGAAACCGGTGATACGTGGGCCGAACCGTTGTTCAGGGCCATCATCAACGCCGGCACCCAACGCCCGAGCAGCCCGAACAGGTCACCGGCCCCAACCTGACGGTTGGCGGTTTTCAGTACGCGGCCCAGGCAAGCGTCGTCATCACGGTTGGATGGCGAAGCATTGAGCATGTCACGCAAAGACTGTTCGAACGGATCGTGCATAAGAGACCTCTCGCAAGTGATTTAAAAGACGAGGGTAAAATTCATCGGGTCACATCAACCCTTTCCTACGTTCAGCTCATATTCAGTTCAAACCCAGCGCAATCGCCGAAACAGCCACCATTGACCCAGGGCTACCGAGACCATCAGCAGGCAGGCAATCATGAATCCGTAGGGGCTGCTGGAAAACGGTATCCCCCCTACATTGATGCCCAGCAAACCAGTCAGAAAACTCATTGGCAAGAAGATGCCGGTGATGATCCCGAAGCGGTACATCGTGCGGTTCATGCGCAGGCTCAAGCGCCGGTCTTCGGCCTCAAGTACAAGCCCCACGCGCTCCCGAGCCAATTCCAGTTCTTCCAGGTAACGGGTCAGGCTGTTGTGCAACTCGTTCCAATAGTCAGCGTCGTCGTCACAGAACCACGCCAACTTGATGCGCGTCAGCTGCGCAAAAATATCCCGTTGCGGTGCCAGAAAACGCTTGAGCCCAGCCGCACGCCGACGGATCTGCAAGACACTGCCGTGCTCAGGCGTATACCGTTCGTCGGCATCGAGTTTTTCTTCCTCGGAATCGACGATTTCAGACAGCCCGGTGACCAGATCCTGCACTTTGTTGGTCAGGTACTGCGCCATATAAAGGATGAGTTCAGACGCGGTTCTGGGGCCCTTACCCTCTGCCAACTGCACCAGCAGCTCATCGGTGGCCCGTAACGGGCGCAAACGCAAGGAGATCACACGATTGGCCGCGGCGAATATGCGTACCGAAACCATGTCTTCCGGTTCCGCGCCGGGGTTGAGATTGATCCCGCGCAGAAACAGCAGCAGTTCGGCATCCGGCAACGGCAACAGCCGCGGGCGGGTGTTTTCTTCCAGCAGCAGGTCACAGGCAAATTCGCTCAAGCCGCTGGATGTGCGCAGCCAGGTCTGGGTTTGCGGATGGCTGCGGTCCCAATGCAGCCACAGGCTTTCCTGGGGTTGCAGTTGCAACTCGTCAAGCTCAGTCCGGGCAATCGAACGCGCACCGCCTTTACCGTCCAGTACCAGGGCATGCACCAGCCCCCACTGCGCGTTGTCTTCCTCGAACATCCTCACCCCTTTCGGCTACCGCGTTTTATTCAGGCATTTTCAGTGGGCTGGGCGAGACGATTACACCGTTGTTATCGGCATACACGTACTCCCCCGGGCGGAACGTCACGCCTGCAAAGGTGACCACCACGTTCAGGTCACCCAGGCCACGCTTGTCGGTTTTCATCGGGTGCGAAGCCAGGGCCTGCACGCCCAGGTCAGTCTGGGCGATCACGTCGACATCGCGGATGCAACCGTAGATCACCATGCCTTCCCAGCCATTTTTTGCGGCTTTCTCGGCGATCAGGTCGCCCAGCAGCGCGCGGCGCAGCGAACCACCGCCATCGACCACCAGCACCTTACCGGCGCCCGGCTGTTCGGCCTGCTGCTTGACCAGCGAGTTATCCTCGAAGCATTTGATGGTGACAATTTCGCCGCCAAAGGAGTCTCGGCCACCGAAGTTGCTGAACATCGGCTCGACCACCTGTACCAGTTCCGGGTACGCATCGCACAGGTCGGGGGTCACGTAATGGTTCATCGGGAAACTCCTGTCGTCAAAGAAGAGGTCGAACATCCCACGGTGTACTTCAGAAAACGTCTTGCAACCGGCATTTTTTAAAGGCTGGGCCAGTGACGGCGGCCATGATCAGACCCACGCCAGCGTAACGCAACAGCCGTTAAGCGACTGAATATGACCAGAAGCGCCCGAGGCGTCATATCTTAGCCGCAACCACTTCAGAGTGAAACGCCCTCTGCAGAGCGCCTCGCTAAACTTCAGCGACCGCCTCAGGCCGAGTGCCGAACAAAGGTGTCAGCGGGTCTTTCAACCAGCGCTCCACCAATGGCCACACTTGGGCCTGTGCGGCCTTGCTGACCAGCATTTGTACATGCCCGAAGTCATCGGTAAACCCCTGCCGACGCCCCAGGCACAGGTACTGGCGATGCTCGCTGCCGACTTGCTCGAACAACTTGCGACACGCCCAGTCCGGATCTTGCTGGTCGCCCGCCGCGCTGACCGCCAATAACGGCACGTCGACGTCCGCCAGGCCTTTCCACCAATCGCACTCGGCATCGCCAAAGCGGCCAAACAGGCCATTCCAACGCATCGCTTCAATCATCACACCGGCCGGCTCGTCCTCAGGGCCACGCTTGAAGCGCGGGCCGGACAGCTGACCCAGGCGCTTGAGAATAAATCGACCGCCCCACTCCACCGGTGGCAGTTTCAACGGCCAATGGGTGCGGCTGACCTGACATCCGAACAACGCCACCGACGCCACTGACTGCG